>NZ_WQPL01000004.1 GCF_018785245.1 Collinsella aerofaciens
GCGATATACGCCGTGATGCGCGACCGGGTGCCCTACCGGGAGTAGCCCCGACGGTTGACAAAACTATAGGAACACCCAACTGCCGGGCTTGGGATACCATGGTGGCACCCTAGCGAAAGGACGATGTATGGCACATGTCGATGACCAGCGTGTGGCGCGCGTGCTCGATGCGCTCGAGGCTCAGCACCCCGGCGCGCAGCTGCTTGTAAACGACCCGTGGTCGATCTACTATCTGACCGGCTTTTATGCTGATATGTTCGAGCGTTTTTGCGGTGTACTATTCGCACGCGGCAGCGAGCCGGTGATCTTGGTCAACGCGCTGCATCAGTTGCCCGAGTACGACAATGCCCGCGTCGCCTACCACGCCGATACCGACGTCGTGGCCGACGCCATCGTTCGCGAGGTCGATCCGAGCAAACCGCTCGGTATCGATACCGTCATGCGTTCCGGCTTTTTGATGCCACTCATGGAGCGTCTCGCCGCGAGCGAGTTCTTCCTAGGCGACTTTGCCGTCACCGCCGCACGCACCCACAAGGATGCCGCCGAGCAGGAGCTCATGCGCTTGTCCTCGGCCGCTAACGACGCCGTGATGGCCGATGCCATCAAGCTCGTCCACGAGGGCGTAACGGAGCGCGAGATTGCCGATCGGATGCTCGGTCTGTACCGCAAGCACGGCTGCGAGGGCTTTAGCTTTCCGCCTATCGTGAGCTTTGGCGCTAACGCCGGCGACCCGCATCACGAACCAGACGACACCGTACTCAAGCGTGGCGACGTGGTGTTGTTCGACATTGGCGGACGCCGCTGCAACTACTGCTCGGACATGACGCGCACGTTCTTTTGGGGCGAGCCGGACGAAGAGACGGCGCGCATCTACGATATCGTGCGCCGCGCCAACGAGGCCGCCGAGGCGCTCATCGCACCGGGCGTGCGCATGTGCGACCTGGACCGTGCCGCGCGCGACATGATTGAGGAAGCGGGCTATGGGCAGTACTTTACGCACCGCCTGGGACACTCGATCGGCCTGCAGGACCATGAGCCAGGCGATGTCTCACTTGTTAACGAGCAAGTTGTAGAGCCGGGTATGACGTTCTCCATCGAGCCGGGCATCTACCTCCCTGGCCGCACCGGCGTCCGCATCGAGGACCTGGCCCTGGTTACCGAGTCCGGCGTCGAGATTCTCAACGCCTACCCCCGCGATCCGCTCCGCCTAGACTAGCCAATGTGACAAAGGGACAGCCCCTTTGTCACATTGCGATTACGTCGCGCCACAAAAACGGGCTATCTACTACGTTTAACCCGCATGGGTCGACCATGCGGGTCTTTTTTGAAAACTGGCAAGCCTTTTACCTGCGGTTTTGATTTCACGATTTTCCGTGTGGTCGAGGGTAACCCGTCAAACGTAGTAGATAGGCCCATTTCGTGACAAGCGAGTCAACTCGGGGTACAGGGCAGCTAAAAAAGCCCCGTCCCAAATTGGCTGCTTTTGAGTTGCGGTGATATACGGACTGTTTGGGGCTCCTGGCTTGTAAAACAGTCCCTATTTCACCGCAACTGCTGAGGGGATGGGTTAGCGCAGCAGGCCGGCCACTTCGCCGGCTAGAGTGATGGTACCGGCGGCAACGAAGGGCTCACTTGCGGCATCGAGGGCAGCGAGGGCCTCGGACACGCTCGGGTATACGCCCACGAGCTTATCGGCATCAACGAGGGCAGCGAGTTCCTCTGCCGGCAGGGCGCGATCGGAATCGGTCTGGGTCACGACCACGTGGGGGAACGCCGGAACCAAAACGTCAACGATGCCCGCCACGTCCTTGTCAGCCAGCGCGGCACACAGCAGCGTGGGGCGATTCTCCACGCACGGATCGATCTCGTCCAGCGCGCTCACAAAGTTCTCGCAGCTCTGAGGGTTGTGACAGGCGTCGATCAGCTTGAGCGGATCAGTTCCCAGCACATCAAATCGGCCCGGCGTGGGGCAGCCCATAAGCGACGCATCGAGCTTATCATGATCGAGTTCACAGCCCAGATACCCCTCGCACAGCATAATCGCGCACGCAGCATTCTGCGGCTGATACGCTGGTTTAACCATGCTCGACGTATAGATGGCACGCGGCGTGGTGCAGCTAAACTCAACCGTGTCGCCCACATGCGCCGGCACCTTAGTCGTGGCATGACTCACCACGAGTGGCACGACGCCGCACTCGCGACAACGGGCATCCATCACGCGCTGAACGCTCGCCTCGTGCGTGCCCTCGCCCAGCACAACCAGGCGTCCGGGCTTAATGACCGCAGCCTTCTCCCCCGCAATGGCCTCGAGCGTATCGCCCAAAATACGTGTGTGATCGAGCCCGATGCCCGTAATGGCAACGGCGACGGGATCGGTCGCACTCGTGGCGTCCCAACGTCCGCCCATGCCGACCTCGAGCACGGCAACATCCACCGCGGCCTCGGCAAACACTACAAGTGCGGCAGCCGTCAGCAGGTCAAACGGCGTGATGGAATAGGCGCGCTCCCCCGCCGCCACACGGCGCGCATTCACGCGATGTCCCGCCTCGACAGCTGCTGAAACGCCACGAGCAAAGGCCTCGTCGCTCACGACGCGCCCGTCGACCTCCATGCGCTCGGGATAGCGAACGAGCTGCGGCGACGTGTACAGCGCGGTCTTGAGCCCCTCGCCACGAAGGATGGCAGCCGAAAAACGCGTTGTCGAAGTCTTGCCATTAGTACCGGCAACCTGAATGCAATCAAAGTACTCGTCCGGACGCCCCAGCTCATCGAGCATATCGACAACCGTCTCGAGCAGAGGCCCAGCATCCCCAGAAATCCGCCCCGTATCAGCAGCAAGCCCCACAGCCTCATCAAACGAAAGCAACTCAAACGAGAAAGGAACGACATACGACCCAGAACGCTTAGCCATAACCCAAAGTCTCCAATAACAGAAAAAGAGGCCCATCAAAAAGAATGAGCCCCTCACGTTGACAATATCAGCCTTTACCCGCTTGCAGCGAGATCAAGGCCACAACCCAGTGGCCCTAACACGCCAGATGCAAACAACCACGTAAACGAACTAGGAGCGGCCCGACGCTTTGCTCGATACAAGTTCCGCACGCAAAGGACAGCACTAAATGTGCTGTCCGTCTTGCGCAGGACTGTTTGCAGTAGCGAGCAAAGCGTCGGGACGCGCCCCAGAGTAAACCTTACGAGAAGTCAGCAACCTGAGCAGTCAGCGCCGCCAGGATCTCCTTGAGCTCGGCTGCACGGTCCCTCTTCTTCTGGACCACCGCGGGCGCGGCCTTGGCCACAAAGCCCTCGTTGGCGAGCGTCTTCTCGCAGCCGGCGAGCTCCTTCTGGGCCGCGGCGATCTCCTTCTCCAGACGTGCCTTCTCGGCCGAAAGGTCGACCTTGCCCTCGAGCACCACAAAGACCTCGACGCCGCTATCGACCACGGCAATGCTCGCGGCCGGCTTCTCAACGTCGGTGCCCATAACCAGCGACGCCGTGTTGGCCAGCGGCTCGATGGTTGAGCGCAGGCTCTCGAGCTTCTCGATGTCCTCGGCACCGGCACGCACGACAACGTCGAGCTCGGCCTTGGGGCTCAAGCGATAACGCGAACGCGTGGCGCGGGCGGCGGAAACGACGGCGCGGCACAGCTCAAACGCGCGCTCGGCGTCCTCGTCAACATACTTGGCGTAGTCGGCGGGCTCGGGCCACTTGGCGATCATGAGCGCATCGGCGCGATCAACGTTACCCTCGGCGTCCAGATCGAGCACGCTCGCCGGCATGTTGTCCCAAATCTCCTCGGTAACGAACGGCATGAGCGGGTGCATCAGGCGAATGGAGGTGTCGAGCACAAAGATCAGGTTGCGCTGAGCCTGCAGACGGCCCTCGCCCTTCAGGCGAGCCTTGGTGACCTCGACGTACCAGTCGCAGACCTCGTTCCAGAAGAACTGCTGCACGCCGCGGGCCATATCGCCAAAGGTGTAGTTCTCGATGCCCTCGGTGACCATCTTCACGGCCTTGGCCAGGCGGCTGAACATCCAGGCGTCGGCCGGCGTCTCCACGACGGGCTCGCCGGGCGTGTAGCCCTCCATGTTCATAAGCAGGAAGCGGCTGGCGTTCCAGATCTTGGTCACAAACGACTTGGCCTGCTCGGTGCGCGGGCTGTCGATAAGCTTCTTGGTCTTCTTGTCGATGTTCGCGTCAAACTTGACGTCCTGGTTGTTGGTGCAGAGCGTCAGCAGGTTGAAGCGCATGGCGTCGGCGCCGTACATGCCAATGAGGTCCATAGGGTCAACACCGTTGCCCTTGGACTTGGACATGCGGCTGCCGTCCTTGGCAAGGATCGTCGGGTAGATGACGACGTCCTTAAACGGCACCTCGTCCAAGAAGTACAGCGAGCTCATAACCATGCGGGCGACCCACAGCGCGATGATGTCGCGCGCGGTGACGAGCGCCGTCGTGGGGTGATGGCCCTCGAGCAGCTCCGGCTTTTGCGGCCAGCCCTGCGTGGCGAAGGTCCACAGCTGCGAGCTAAACCAGGTGTCCAGCACGTTCTCGTCCTGATGCACGTGATGGCCGCCGCACTTGGGGCACACGTCGGTGTCCTCGGTAAGGGCGTCCTCCCAGCCACAGTCCTCGCAGTAGAACACGGGGATACGGTGGCCCCACCACAGCTGGCGGCTGATGCACCAGTCCTTGAGGTTCTCCATCCAAGTGGTGTAGGTCTGCGTCCAGCGCGCGGGATGGAAGGTAACCTTGCCGGAGTTGACGGCGTCGAGCGCCGGCCCCTTGAGCTTGTCGACGGCCACAAACCACTGCTCGGACAGCCACGGCTCCAGCGCGGAGTCGCAACGGTAGCAGTGCATGACGGAGTGATCGAGGTCCTCGACGTGATCGAGCAGGTCGTGCTCCTCAAACCACTTGATGACGGCCTCGCGGCACTCGTCGCGGTTCATGCCGGTGAACTCACCGTAGCCCTCGACGACCACCGCGTGCTCGTCGAAGATGTTGATCTGCGGAAGGTCGTGGGCCTGACCCATGGCGTAATCGTTGGGATCGTGGGCCGGGGTGACCTTAACAAAGCCGGAGCCAAAGTTGGCGTCGACATGCCAATCCTCAAAGATGGGGATCTCGCGGTCGACGATGGGGAGCTTAACGGTCTTACCCACAAAGGCGGCCTTCTCGGGGTCCTTCGGGGAGACGGCAACGCCTGTGTCGCCGAGCATGGTCTCGGGGCGCGTGGTAGCGACGACGATGTAGTCCTGGCCGTTGACCGGCTCGGTCAGCGGGTAGCGCAGGTGCCACAGGTGGCCCTTCTCGTCCTTATACTCGGCCTCGTCGTCCGAGATGGCGGTGGTGCAGTTGGGGCACCAGTTGACGATGCGCTTGCCGCGGTAGATCAGGCCGTCGTGGTACCAGTCGCAGAAGACCTTACGCACGGCCTGGGCATAGTCCTCGTCCATGGTGAAGCGCTCGTTATCAAAGTCGACGGAGCAGCCCATGCGCTTGATCTGCTCGACGATGATGCCGCCGTACTCGTGGGTCCAGTCCCAGCAGGCGTCGACAAACTTGTCGCGACCGATCTCTAGGCGGCTGATGCCCTCACTCTTGAGCTTCTTGTCGACCTTAGTCTGCGTGGCGATACCGGCGTGGTCGGTGCCGAGCACCCAGCGCGTGGACTTGCCGCGCATACGGGCCATGCGGATGATGGCGTCCTGGATGGAGTCGTCGGTAGCGTGGCCCATGTGGAGCTTGCCGGTCACGTTGGGAGGCGGAATGGTGACGGTGCAGTCGCCCACGCCCTCACGGCGCTTGTAGTAGCCGCCGTCGAGCCACTTCTGCAGGATCGCCGGCTCGTTGGTCGACGGATCGTAGTTCTTGGGCATTTCTTCCATATATCTCTCCCTTGCCCGTCGGGGAGGAATGTAGGCCCGATTTTCGCTCGGTCAAGTCCTGGGCTCGCTCGAAGACCACATTAAGTGGTCTTCGGCTCGTGCGGAATCTACGAAAATCGGGCCTACATTCCTCCCCTTAGGTATCGATTACTTCAGTCTGAATGACTTCGCTGAGGCTTAAACAAACACACAGAATAACACAGGTAGTTGGGGTTATTGCGCATATATAAAATAGCCTCCGACCGCGGGTGGCCGGAGGCTATTTGCAAGCACGTTTTAGGCAGGTCTAGCCGTAGATGCGTTGGGGCTGTTCTTCGCCCTTGACGGCGGCTTCGGTTACGACAACCTTGGCAACGCCCTCCTCGCTGGGGAGGTCGAACATCGTCTGCTGCAGCACGTCCTCGCAGATGGCGCGTAGACCGCGGGCGCCGGTCTTGCGGGCAAGCGCCATGCGGGCGATCTCATGCAGGGCGGCGTCCTCAAACTCAAGCTCAACGTCCTCGAGCTGGAACATCTTGCGGTACTGACGCACCACGGCATTCTTGGGCTCGGTCAGGATCGACACCAGGTCGTCCTCGTCGAGCGCCTGCGTCTGGGTGACGACGGGCGTACGACCCACGAACTCGGGGATCATGCCAAAGGCGTTGAGGTCTTGCGGGAGCACCTGACGCAGCAGGTCGTTCTCGTCGACCGAGGTGGGGCCGGCGATCTCGGAGTTAAAGCCCACGCCCTTGTTGCCCACGCGATCGGCGATGATCTTGTCCAGACCAACAAAGGCACCACCGCAGATGAACAGGATGTTGGTCGTGTCGATCTGCAGCAACTCCTGCTGGGGATGCTTGCGGCCGCCGGTGGGCGGAACGCTTGCCACCGTGCCCTCAAGAATCTTAAGCAGCGCCTGCTGAACGCCCTCGCCCGAAACATCGCGGGTGATGGAAAGGTTCTCGGCCTTGCGGGCGATCTTGTCGATCTCGTCCACGTAGATAATGCCAACCTGCGCGCGCTCGATATCGCCATCGGCGGCATTGATGAGCTTGAGCAGGATGTTCTCCACGTCCTCGCCAACGTAACCGGCCTCGGTAAGCGCGGTGGCGTCGGCGATGGCAAACGGCACCTCGAGGATGCGCGCGAGCGTCTGGGCGAGCAGGGTCTTACCGGTACCGGTGGGACCGAGCAGCAAAATATTGGACTTGGCGAGCTCCACCTCGTCCATATCATCGTCGAGCTGCGAATCCAGACCGTCGTCAAAGGCCGAAAGCGCAGCGCCGCCCTCGATGACGCGGCGGTAGTGATTGTACACGGCAACCGACATGGCGCGCTTGGCGTCCTCCTGGCCCATGACATAGGCCGAAAGCTCGTCATAAATCTCGTGCGGCGTCGGCACGTGCGTGATGACCTGACGGTCGTCCTCGAGCTCAAAGCCCTCGGCCTCGGGGTCAACGGCGGGCTGGGACGCAGCCTGGCCGTGGTCGTTGAGGAAACCCGGGAGATTGCCGTTGCGGGCGGCGTCCATAAAGTCCGAAGCCAGCGACTCCTCAAGGATCTCGGAGCAGGCGGCGACGCACTCGTCGCAGATAAAGATGTTGGTCGGACCCTTAACAAGGCGGCGAACCTGGCCCTGCTCTTTTCCGCAGAAGGAGCAGCGGATGGGGTTGCCGTTCTCGTCAAAGTTGTCCTGCATGTTACCTGCCATCCTAGGCGTCCTTCGCGGCAAGATCGCGCGAGGTAACGATACGGTCGATCAGGCCATAGTCGAGGGCCTCGGCAGCGGTCAGGTAGTTGTCGCGCTCGGTATCGGCTTGGACCTTCTCGATGGGCTGGCCCGAGGCGTCAGACAGAATCTGGTTGAGCTCGCGACGGGTCTTCTTGATCTCCTCGGCCACGATCTCGATCTCGGTCTGCTGGCCCTGGGCACCCCCGCTGGGCTGGTGAATCATGACCTTGGAGTGCGGCAGGCAGAAGCGCTTACCCTTGGCGCCGGCCGAAAGCAGCACGGCGGCCATGGACGCGGCCATACCGACGCAAATGGTGGAGACCTGCGGCTTGATGAAGTTCATGGTGTCCAGAATCGCCAGACCGGAATAGACCTCGCCGCCGGGCGAATTGATGTAGAGCGAGATATCCTTCTCGGCATCCTGGCTCTCAAGATGCAGCAGCTGGGCAACGACCAGGTTGGCGCTGACGGAGTTGATCTCCTCGCCCAAGAAGATGATGCGGTCGTTGAGCAGGCGCGAATAGATATCGTAGCTGCGCTCGCCGCGCGGCGTCTGCTCGATAACGTATGGCACGAGGGCGGAATCGAACTTAGCGATCATACGCATCTCCATTTCTCTTACGGACCAATAGTGGTTCTAGACAAACGTACGGTGCCCGCATGCTATGCATTGGCTGGCACCGTACGAAGCAACCGGATAACCGGTTTATAACTTTACCCCATCACGGGCGCATCCATGCGCTCGCGGAAAAGGTGGCGAGAATTACTCGGCGTCCTTGGCGGTCTCGTCGACCTCGGTCACCTTGGCGTTCTCGACCAGGTGGTCGACGGCCTTGGAGCGACGGATGGACTCGCGGACGGCAGGCATGCGGCCATCGGCGATGAACTCGGCCTTGGAAGCCTCGACGTCCTTGACGCCGGCCTTCTCGAACTCGGCGTTGATATCGTCCTCGGTGACCTCGATCTTGAGCTCACGGGCGAGGGCGTCGAGAGCCAGGGACTCACGGGCAACGTCGTTAGCCTGCTTGTGCAGGTCGCCGATGAACTGCTCCATGGTCAGACCGGAAGCGGGCAGCCAGGTGTCCAGGGTCATGCCACGGGCAGCGAGGTTGGACAGGAAGTTCTGGCCAAGCTCCTCAAAGACGGACTGCTCGTAGTCGGCGTCCATCTCGTCGAGCTGCAGGCGCTCGGCGAGAGCGGAGACGCAACGGTTCTCCTTCTCGGCCGGGAGGCGAGAAGCCTTGTCCTGCTCGATCTCGATCTTGATGGCGTCGCGCATGGCGTCGATGCTGTCGAAGCCAAAGTCGGACTTGACGAGCTCGTCGGTGAGCTCGGGGGTGTTGCGGACCTTGATGCCCTTGACGGTGACCTCGACGGTGTGGGTCTCGGCCTCCTCGCCCTCCTCGACCTCGTCGGTCCAGGTGACGGTCTTGACGTCGTCGACGTTGGCGCCGATCAGGGCCTCGTTGAACTCCTTGGGGTTGCTGTCGCTACCGGCGATGAGCATACGGCCCTCGGCGGCGAAGTTGTCGGCGTTCTCGACGGCCTTGAGGTCGACGGTCACGTAGTCGTCAGCCTCGACGGCGCGACCCTCGACGTCCTCGAAGGTGGCACGGTAGTTGAGGAGCATCTCGACCTGGTTGTTGATCTCGGACTCGGTGACCTCCGCGGGAGGCATCTCGATCTCGACGGCGTCGAAGGAGGAGAGCTCAGCGGCAGGACGCAGGGAGAACTCGACGGTGTAGGTGTAGTCCTCGTGATCCTTGGCGAGATCGAGCTCCTTGTAGTCACCGTTCTTGGTGGGGACGATGTCCAGCTCGTTGAGGACGACGGGCTCGTTGGCAGCGATCAGGTCGTTGGTGGCCTGAGCGAGGGTAGCCTCGGCGCCAAGAGCAGAGTCGATAACCGGACGGGGAGCCTTACCGGCGCGGAAGCCCGGGAAGCGGTACTTCTTGGCGGTGTCCTTGTAGGCCTTCTTGATCGCGGCGTCGACGTCGGCGGCCGGGATGGTGACCGTAGCGGTGAGCTTGGCGTCCTTGACGTCAGAAGCGGTGATGTTCAACACGTTCCTCCTCATACTGCCCAGCTTATCTGAGGTGCTGGTACCTTTATGCAACAAAGAGTCGCGACGGCGGGAGCCGACGCAGGTGCGTTGGTGCGGGCGAAAGGACTCGAACCTTCACGGGAATCCCACCAGAACCTAAATCTGGCGCGTCTACCAATTCCGCCACGCCCGCATGAGCGCACAGACTAGGAATGATAGCAGATACGAACGGCAAGCGCACGCACACCTTTTACAGGCTCACGACCTCACCACGAGTGCAAAAGGCGGGACGAGTTGCCCCGCCCCGCCAATTGCGACTTGTTCGCCGACCCGCTACTCCCCCAGCAGTGCTTTCTCCGGCGTGATCGGCAGCGAGCGAACCTGATGGCCGGTAGCGTGTGCGACGGCCGATGCCACGGCGGCGAGCGGCGTGTTGATGACGACCTCGCCGATCGACTTGGCGCCAAACGGGCCCGTCGGCTCGTAGCTCGGCTCAAAGGCCACGCGAATGCTGCCGATATCCAGGCGCGTGGGCAGCTTGTAGCTCATAAAGTTGCCGGTGCGTAGGCGTCCGCGATCGTCATGCTCGACAATCTCGTAGAGCGCGTGACCGATGCCCTGGGCAATGCCGCCCTCGGCCTGGACGCGCGCGAGTGCCTCGTTGATCACGGTGCCGCAATCGACGGCCGCCGCGTAGTCCACCACGGTCACCTTGCCTGTGGCCTTGTCGACCTCGACCTCGGCAATGCCGGCCATAAACGGCGGAGGCGAAACGGGCAGGCAGGCAGAGGCGTGCGAGGTCAGCGCGTCGCCACCCTCGATGTTCTTGACACACAGGTTGGCAAAGTCGCGCAGCGTAAGGTAGCGACCGCGCTCGCGAGCGGCACGCTCGTCGGACAGGCGCACGTACTGACCATCAAAGACCACGTCGGCGGCGTCAACGTCCCACATCTGGGCGGCCTTGGCGCAAATCTTCTCGCGCAGCTCGGCTGCGGCGTTCTTGGCGGCAAGGCCCGTCACGTAGGTACCGGAGCTCGCGTACGAGCCGGCGTCGAACGGCGACACGTCGGTGTCTACGCCGCGCACCACAATCTGTGAGCTCTCCACGCCCAGCTCCTCGGCAGCAATCTGCGCCAGGATCGTGTCGACACCCATGCCGTTATCGGTGGCGCCGGTGCCGATGGTAATGAAGCCGTCCTCTTCCAGGCGCATGTCGATGCCGGCGATGTCCACGTTGGAGATACCCGAGCCCTGCATGGTGAGCGCGCAGCCCAGGGCGCGCACGCGGTCACCCAGGTCCACGGCCAGCGGCTTGTCGCGCCAACCGATCATGTCCATCGCGCGCAGCAGGCAACGGTCGAGCGCGCAGGCGTTGAGCTTCTCGTTGTAGTACTGCGGCATGATCTCGCCCTCGTGCACCATGTTCTTAAGGCGCAGGTCGGCAGGGTCCATGTGCAGCATGTCGGCGAGCTCGTTGACGGCGCTCTCCACGGCAAACTGGCCCTGGGTGGCACCGTAGCCGCGATACGCGCCGCCGCGGTTGGTGTTGGTGTAGACCGCGTCCCACCTAAAGCGGTTCGCCTTCACATGGTTGTAAATCGGAAGGCTCTTGTGTCCCGAGAGGCCGATCGTCGTGGTGGCATGTTCGCCGTACGCGCCGGCGTTGGACAACGTGTGCAGGTCGATAGCCGTGATGGTGCCGTCGTTCATGGCGCCCAGCTTGACGGTCATCTGCATCTGGTGACGCGAATTGCCCGCGGTGATGGTCTCCTCGCGGGTGTAGCAGCAATAGCTCGGACGGCCGGTCTGCTGGGTCACGAACGCCACGAAGATCTCGCAGCAGCCCGTCTGCTTGGAGCCAAAGCCACCACCGATGCGCGGCTTAATAACCTGCACCTGCGACTGCGGGATATCGAGCGACTGCGCGACCATGCGGCGCACGTGGAAGGGCACCTGCGTAGAGGTGGTCACCGAGATGCGGCCGAACGCGTCGGTCGTCGCGAAGGCGCGGAAGGTCTCCATGGGCGCGGTCTGCGTGGCCTGGCTGGTGTAGGTGCGCTCAAAGACGATGTCGCTCTGGGCGAAGGCCTCGTCCAAGTCGCCAAAATCGCTGGTACCGCTGCACACCAGGTTGCGAGCAACGTCGCCGCCCTGCGGGAACATAAAGGTCACGTCGCCCTCGGGGTGGACCACGATGTCGTTATCGAGTGCCTGGGTAAAGTCGAGCAGCGGCTCGAGCACCTCGTAGTCGACCTTGATGAGCTTGAGCGCCTTGTCGGCGGCCTCCTCGGTCTCGGCAGCGACAATCGCCACCTCCTCGTTTTGATAGCGCACAAGGTTCTCGAGAATCAGGCGGTCGTAGGGACTCGGCTGCGGATAGCTCTGGCCGGCGATGGTAAAGCGGCGCTTGGGCACGTCCTCGTAGGTGTAAACGCCCACGACGCCCGGCACCTTCAGGGCGCGCGAGGTGTCGATGGAACGGATCTTGGCACGGGCATAGGGGCTGCGCTTGAGTTTGACGATGAGCGCGCCGGCGGGCACCATATCGCCCGTGTAGACGGGACGGCCCTCGAGCAGGGCCTTCGAATCCTTCTTGGGCTGCTTGTGGGTGATTTGCTTGTAGGAGACGCCGTCGGAGCTCGTGTCGTTGACGGGCAGCTCGGGCATCTCGAAGCCCACCTGCACGCCCGACTCGTTGAGGAAGCGGACGATGGCGCGCAGCTGGCTCTCGTAGCCGCTGCAACGGCAGAGGTTGCCGGCGAGCTGGCGCGAGAGCTCCTCGCGCGTGGCGACGAGGCTCGGGTCCTCCTTGGCGGCGCGGGCGAGCGCCAGCACGTTCATGATGAGGCCGGGGGCGCAAAAACCACACTGCTCGGCACCTTCGGCAGCCATCGCACGGGCGAGAGCCTCGGACTCGGCCTTGAGGCCTTCGAGCGTGGTGATGGTGTGGCCCTCGACGCGCGCGGCGGGAACCGAGCAGCTCAGCACCGGGTCGCCGTCGAGCCACACCGTGCACAGGCCGCAGTTGGTGGTCTCGCAGGCACAGCGCACCGACGCGCAGCCCTGCTCGCGCAGCAACGCAAAGAGCATGGTGTCGGGGGCAATCTGAACCTTGACCTTGCGGCCGTTGAGCGTAAAGGAAAGATCGATGAGTTTGGCAGCCATTAGCGCACCTCGCTAGAATCGACGCCGGGCACGCGGCGGCAGGAATACTCGTCCGTGGCAAACTTAGGGATCTGCACACCCTCGAGCTCGCGGGAAAGCGCGGCCGAAAGCTCGATGCCGGCGGCGCGACGCACAGCCTGGACGGCAAGCGGGGCCGAGATGCGGCGGCGGTAGTCGGCCGAGCCCCACAGGTTGGTGCCGTAGCTCAGCGCGCGCACAGATGCGGCCAGGGCGCGAAGCTCGTCCTCGGAAGGCTGCTCGGCAGTAAGGCCGCATGCCTCGCCCTGCAGCAGGGTCGCACGCAGCGGGCGGGCACCCACAGTGACATGCCAGCTGTTGTCCCACCAGGCGGCGGTGACGTTTAAGGAGGGGAAGTCGGTCGCGGCCTTGCGCACGGCCTCGTAGCTTGCACAGTAATCGTGCTTAACGACTACGATGTGCTCGATCACGTCGCGCACGTAACCCATGTTCACGAACTCGGCGAGCGGCACGCGGCCGGCGCCCGTCAGCTCAACATACGAATCGAGCGCGAGGAAGGCGGAGAGAACGTCCGAGAAGCCAAAGCGGCCGTAGATGCTGCCGCCCACCGTGGCGGTGTTGCGCAGCTGCACGCCCACGATGTCATGGACGGCGAACTCAAAGACATTGTTGACAAGCGCGTTGAGCCCGGCATGACGCTCGAGCTGGCGCAGGGTACACATGGCACCGATGCGAAACTCGGTCTCGGTCTCCTCGATCTGATCGAGTCCGCAGGCCGAAAGGTCAATCGCCGTCGCCACGCGACGCGATCCCAGGCGCATCCAGATGCCGCCGCCCACAATCTTGTTGTTGCGGTTCTTCTGTAAAAGCTCATAGGCTTCGGCCGCGTTTCCAACACGGACGTAGGTACCGAACTTGAGCACGTTCTCCCCCATCTCTCCACTTGTCCAGTACTTTTAAGTGTACCAAACGAGGGGCCGCACACCGTTTTAGGACAAAATCCACCCACCCATCCATAACTTGCGGTGATATAAGGACTGATTAGCCGTTCTGGGACGCTAAATAGTCCGTATATCACCGCAAGTTATGAGGAGTCCTCCGGGATAGAAAAGGCTCCCAGCCAAGATGACTGGGAGCCTCATTTGGCGCTATGAAGCGAAGATTTAGCAGACGCCCTGGGCGAGCATGGCGTCGGCGACCTTCAGGAAGCCGGCGATGTTGGCGCCCATGACAAAGTTGCCCTCCTGGCCATACTCCTTGGCGGTGTCGTCCACGTTGTGGAACATGCCGCGCATGAGCTGCTCGAGCTTGCCGTCGACCTCCTCGAAGGTCCAGGACAGGTGCTCGGCGTTCTGGCTCATCTCCAGGCCGGACACGAGCACGCCGCCGGCGTTGGCAGCCTTACCGGGCATAAAGGCGACGCCGTTCTCCTGGAAGTAGGTCGTGGCCTCGATGGTCGTGGGCATGTTCGCGCCCTCGCCGACCACCTTGCAGCCGTTGGCGACGAGCGCCTGGGCGTCCTCGAGCAGCAACGTGTTCTCGCGAGCGCAGGGCAGCGCGATGTCGCAGGGCAGCTGCCACACGCCACGGCCGTCGCCCTCGTGCCACACGGCATTGGGCTTCTCGTCGACGTACATAGCGAGCGTAACGCCCTTGTCGTGGCCGGAGCGCTTCTTGTTGTAGACATGCTCGAGCACGGTGTAGTCGATGCCGTCGGGATCCTCAACCCAGCCGTGGGTATCGGAGCAGGCGAGCACCTTGCCGCCGAGCTGGGAAACCTTCTGGACGGCGTAGATGGCGACGTTACCGGAGCCGTGAACGACGACGTTCTTGCCCTCGAAGGAGTCGCCGCGGCTCTTGAGGTACTCGTCCACAAAGTAGGCCAGGCCGTAGCCGGTAGCCTCGGTACGGGCGAGCGAGCCGCCAAAGGAAAGGCCCTTGCCGGTGAGGACGCCGGTCCACTCGTTGGTCAGGCGCTTGTACTGACCGAACAGGTAAGCAACCTCGCGGCCGCCAACGCCCAGGTCGCCGGCGGGAACGTCGGTGTTGGGGCCGATGTGGCGATAGAGCTCGGTCATGAAGGACTGGCAGAAGTGCATGATCTCGTTGTTGGACTTGCCCTTGGGGTCAAAGTCGGAGCCGCCCTTGCCGCCGCCCATGGGAAGGGTGGTCAGGCTGTTCTTGAGGATCTGCTCCAGGCCCAGGAACTTGAGCATGCCCAGGGTGACCGTCGGGTTAAAGCGCAGGCCGCCCTTGTAGGGTCCAATGGCAGAGTTGAACTCGACGCGGTAGCCGCGGTTGACTTGGACCTTGCCCTGGTCGTCGACCCAGGGGACACGGAACATGACGATGCGCTCGGGCTCGACGAGGCGCTCCAGCAGGGCGGCCTCCTCGTACTCGGGATGGGCGTCGAGCGCCGGCTGGATGGTGCCGAGGATCTCGGTCGCGGCCTGGATAAACTCAGGCTGCTCGGGATAGCGGGCCTTGAGCTCTTCGAGAACTTTCTGCGTGTAGCTCATGCTTCCTCCAATTGATGGGAAACGAAAAATGTTGGTCGCGGCACCCTATGTGCCGCGAACTTTATCGAGTATGGATAATATCGCACTGTTGCAGCAAAGTTTCGCATAAGCCGACGAGCGGATGTTTCGTTTTGATTACGGTGCAGGTAGAAGCGTTTTTGAGCACCCTACGTACAAATCGCGTGTTTCGAAGCTGTTTCGTCCGCATGTTCCAAACCACCACAAAGGTGCCTGTCCCCAATGTGGTGGTGTTGGTGGTTAGAGGACGAGCTGATGGTAGTCGGCCGGGGTTATGCGGCCTTCGGTGGCAGCGCGGAAGGCGGCGAGCGCATCGCCCGAAAACGGCATGGCCCAGCACAGGCCGCAACCTGCGGTAATGGAGCCGGGCAAAGGCATAATGCGCCCGGGCACACCGGCATCCAGGCACAGCCGCTCGCATTCCATCACATCGAAGGTGCTGTCGAACGACACGATGATCTTGCGTTCGTGGTCGAGGGCATCACCGGACGGGCCTTCACGGTGTGCCTCACGATACGCCGCAGCGGCCGCTTCCTCTTCCGCGGTATGCCCGCAGCCACCGCAACCGCAGGTACAAGGCTCAGACCCATCGCAAGTGCAAGGCTCTCCCGTGTCGGGGCAAATATCGTGAGACATGGCAACTCCAATCGTCTATGCGAGCAACTCGGCCGCCGCAAACTCCTCGGGCGTATTGACGTTCTCGAAGCAGAGCGTCGAGCCCGCGGCCTTAACGATCTGCGGCTCATCCATATAACCAGCCTGAACGCGATTGATCAGGCAGCGAATGCGCTGGCGGTCGCAGGCGAGCAGCTCATGGGCAACCGGCGCACACGCGTCACGGCGCCAGACGGCGCAAAGTGGCTCAATCCCCCGCTCCTCGCGCGGCACACACACGTCGAGCGCCTCGGCCTCAACACGATCGACAAGAGCGCCGATGAGTTCCGGCGAGACAAACGGCATATCGCAGGCGACAATCGCCACAAGTGGCAATCGGGCCGCGGCCAACGAGCTCGCGATGCCGCGCATGGCGCCGGCGGGACCGTCGACGTCCATCACCACGCGCGGTACCAGGCCGCCAAACGCGCGCTCCTCAAGATAGGCAAGCTCGCTGGGACGCGAAGTCGTCACGACCAACTCGCCGGCAACTGGCGCCAGCCGACCCAGTACGCGCTCGATGAGCGGCTCGCCGCAAAACGCCATGCGCGCCTTATCGCAGCCCATGCGCGACGACAGCCCGCCGGCCTGGACGACGCAAGAAAGATCGGCTCGTCTTACGGTAGTCATACGGCAAACCACCCCCATCGGCATGCTCGAAACCCGGCGCACGAAGCTAAATACCGCCGCCGAAATTGCGGCGCTACGAAAAGCTCGTGCAAAAACAAAACAGCGCCTTTGCGGCACGCAGCAAGACCGCGAGCACAAAAGCGCTGGTAGCGTATGGCGGGAACGTATGTGAATCGAACACATCCAAGACGTTTTGCACGCCTCGCAACGGTTTTGAGGACCGCGGAGCCCACCGGAGCCCATCCGTTCCCAAGTGCGCCGGTATTTTACCAAACCGAAACGGCTCCATCCCAAAAAGACGAGCAAGAAGTTGCGGTGGAATAGTTCCTGTTTTTGCTGCCAAAGTCCCCAACTAGGAACTATTTCACCGCAACAGAGGAGACGGGGACAGGTGACCGGCCTAGCGCAGGGAGCGCAGGCCGCCGGCATCCTTGTCGAGCACCGTAAAGCGCACGGCATCCAGGTGTTCCAAGATGCTGATGGCGCGTTTGCGCGACACACCAAGGGCCTCGCGCAGCACGCTCGTGGTGGCGGCGCCACCGGCATCGGCGATGGCAGAGGCGACGAGCTCACGCGCGTGGGCCTCAGCGGCAGCAGACAGGGCCACATCACGCTCGATCTTTACGATGGAGCGGTTGAGCGAAAGCTCGCGCAGGGCACGCGTCATGGTGTCGCGATCGAGCTGCAATTGCTCGCCCACCTCGGGCAACGTCGGCGCATCGAGGCCGGCTTCATCCAGCAAGGAAACGATGCGCTCGCAGGCCTCGTGCACCACGCGCGCCGCGGCGGCAGCGGAGTGCGGGTCGAACACTTCGGCGCCCTCGGCGGCGCACACGCCACGCGAGCAGCCCTCGGCAATCAGAGCCGCGGCAACGCCTTCATCAGCGGCAGGCCACGCAGCATGGGCAACGGCGCCGGGCGTAAAGCCCGTCTCCTTGGGAGCCGCCGCGTGCATGGCCGACAGGGTCGCCGCCAGTGCATCCATCGCGGCATCGAGCACCACGGCGTCCGCCAAGAGGTCCGCATCACCCACGGCAAGCTTGCGAACGGAACCCTGCGCCACCAACCCGCGCAGTGCGGCATCGACCTCGCCGACACCAAGATCCAAAGCCTCGGCAACATCAACCGCCGTAACCGGCAGCGTCTGCAGCGCCAGCCAAGCGCCCACACCACCCGCGATATCGCCGGACTCGAGCGCCGCATACAGCGCACGCTCCCCTTCAACAAGCTCGCGCGAGCGACGGCAGCGCGAAAGCAGCACGCGCCCGCCGCCAACAAGCATCACGGGCGAATAGGACAGCACCACGGCATGGTCCCCGGCACGTAGCGGCAGCGAGTTTTCCAAGCGCACCTGAACGATACGGGTCTCGCCCACCGCCATGGGGGCCTCGCCCTCCATGAACATGATTCGACCGACGACCTCGGCCGTACCAGCCATCACGTGCACACGCGCACCCGACTCGAGCACACGCGGCTTGGCTCCCTCGCGACCCAAATACGTAAACGTCATCATCAAGCGCATCGTCTGGCCAAAGCGGCCCGCCACGCCCAGCATCTCACCGCGATCGAGCGCGGCGACACCATCGCCCACCAGGTTGAGCGCCACACGCTGACCAGGCAGCGCGCGCGGCGTATCGCCATGCACCTGAATCCCGCGCACGCGACAGACCGTACGCGACGGCAGCGCGACGAGCTCATCACCCACCGCGACGGACGCATCGTGCAACGTTCCCGTCACCACGGTACCGGCGCCCTTGATCGTAAAGCAGCGGTCGATGGGCAGACGCGGTGCGGCATCGGTGCGCTCGGCACGGGCACGGCAGGAATCCCAGCAAGCGGCAACCTGCTCGTCGAGCGCAGCCAGCAGGTCATCGATCCCCGCGCCGGTCTTGGATGACACGGACACGATCGGCGCGTCCGCAAACACGGTACCCGACAAAAAGTCATCGACATCGAGCTCGGCCAGCTCAATCATTTCGCTATCGGCCAGGTCGCACATCGTCAGCGCGACCACCATATGCGTAACGCCCAGCAGCTCCAGCACATGCACGTGCTCGCGGGTCTGCGGCATCACGCCCTCGACGGCCGAAACCACCAGCACGGCCACGTCGATGCCCGTGGCGCCCTGCACCATGGCGCGCAAGTAATGCGCGTGGCCCGGCACGTCGACCAGGCCAACGATCTTGCCACTCGGCAGCGCCAGCTCGCCAAAGCCAAGCTCAACCGTCATGCCGCGACGACGCTCAACTTCCAGGCGATCGGGGTTTTTACCCGTCAGTGCCTCGATGAGCGCCGACTTACCGTGGTCGACGTGGCCCGCCGTGCCAACGATAACGGGACACTCCACCAGCGCTTGAACCTCACTCATCGAGCAATCGCCTTCTCAACGCACGCAACGAGCGTCGACGCCGCCGTCTCGATATCGCGGTCGCCCACAAGCGTACGGACGTCAAACAAAATGCGATCGTGCGAGGTTCGCGTGACGACCGGCGTGTCGAAGTCCTGAACAAGCGAGCGCTTGAGCGCGTCGACCGTCAGGCGCTCGTCAACAAGACGCACGGCCACGCACATCGTGGGCAGCTCCACGGTAGGCAGCGAACCGCCACCGGGCGTCGAGGACTCCTCGACAATCTCCAGCTCAACGGCGCACGGGCAACCGGCCTTATCGAGCCCGGCGACCATACAATCGCGCAGCTTGCGGGCACGACGCTCCAGATGAGCCTGCGGAAGCGTGAGCATGCTGAGCACCGGAATATCGCGATGGGCGACATCAGCGCCGTCCATGTAGATACGCAGCGTGGCCTCGAGCGCCGTGAGCGCCAATTTACCCGGGCGCAGGGCACGCATAAGCGGATGTGACCCACAGGCCTGGACCAGGTCACGGCGGCCCATGATGATGCCCGCCTGCGCCGCGCCCAGCAGCTTATCGCCCGAGCACGACACGATATCGAGCCCAGCGGCAACCGAGGTCGGCGTGGTCTCCTCGCCGCCGCGAACCAGGATGTCGTCGGGTAGCAGCGCGCCCGAGCCCTGGTCCTCGTAGAACAGCAGGCCGTGCCTATGGGCCAGCGCGGCAAGCTCCTTGGAGCTCACTTCCTCATGAAAGCCCTCGATGCGATAGTTGGATGGGTGAACCTTCAAGATCATCGCCGTATCGGGCGTGATGGCGCGCTCGTAATCGGCAAGGTGCGTGCGGTTGGTGGCACCGACCTCGACAAGCTTGGCACCCGAGGCTTCCATGACATCGGGGATGCGGAAGCTGCCGCCGATTTCGACGAGCTCGCCGCGGCTCACAATGACCTCTTTGCCCGCAGCGTGAGTGGCAAGCACCAGCAGCACCGCGGCGGCATTGTTGTTGACGACCAGCGCATCCTCGGCACCGGTGAGCGAGCGGATAAGTTGCGCGGCGTGCTCCTTGCGCGACCCGCGCGAACAGGTGTCGACGCTGTACTCGAGCGTGCTATACCCGCGCGCAACCTCGGCCACGGCCTTGGCGGCCGATTCCGCGAGCGGGGCGCGACCAAGGTTGGTATGGATGACCACACCCGTGGCGTTGACGGCGGGGCGCAGGCTCGGCAGCGCGGAGCGGTGCGCACGCCACTCGATGGCCGAAGCCAGGTCACGCTTAGAGCGCGGGACGGCGCCGGCGCGAATGGCGGCGCGCTCCTCGTCGAGCTCGGCCGTGACGGCGGCATGCACCACCGCGTCGCAGGTCTCCCCCACCGCCTTCACAACCGGCCACTCTGCGAGCAGCTCGTTGACGGAGGGAATGGCGCGCAGACGGGCGCGCACCTCATCGGACATGTTCTGGCTATCGCTCATGTGCAGCCTTTCAAAAGAAACGTGGATCAGTCGAATACATCAGCTGAGTCAATTACTCGTCATTATCCCCGCGCGCGACAATCTTTTCCACGCGAACGGCGTTTTCCTGGGTGAGCGCAGCACCCGTCAACGGGTCCCAACGTAACGGCGTATGGTCGAGCGGGCCCACGCCCAAGGCTTGAGCGCCACCGGCGTCGGCGCCAAACGAACGCCCACCGGGAGCGGCCGAGGTGAAGATGCACGCCGGATGCAGATAGGGCGTCGTCTCCACGCGAACGAGGTCGCGGCCCATGTCGCTCACGAGTTCCACGACCTCGCCATTGGCGATACCCATGTGTGCGGCAACATCGGCATTCATCTGCACGGCGTCCAAGTCCGACCCCACCTCGGCGGCACCTTGGGCCGCAAGCCTTCGCGAGGTATGCGACTCAAAGGGTCGATTGCCGCTAATGAGGCGAAACATCCCCGGGCCGGGCTCCACCATGGGCGCGATCCAGTCGGGCACACGGCCCAAACCGGCACGCTCCCACACGCTGCTTGCCAGCTCTATCTTGCCGCCGTCCAGCGGAATCACGGGCTCGCCCGTACGCGGCGGCAGCGGCACGTCCGTATCGGCCCAACCGCGCTCCTTGAGCTCGTCCAGATCAATCCCAAACGGCGCCACCTGGGCCGCCGCCAGGTCGTCCGGCGAAAAGTCGAAGTACTCGCCCACGCCGCAGGCCGCAGTCAACCCGGCAAAGATCTCCCGCCCCGGTCGCGTGTCGTCATGTAACACGGGCAGCACGGCATTGCGGTAGAACACGCGCGCGTCGTTGCGGCCCACGACCGTACCCACGCCGCGGTCGGCCTCCAGATACGTCACATCGGGCAGCACGAAGTCGGAAGCGCGCGCCGTCTCGGACCAGCGAATATCGATTGTCACGAGCAAGTCGAGCTGCTGCAAGATACCCAACCAAGCCTGCGCATTGCCATAACCCGCACCGGGGTTACTGGCATAGACGATGAGCCCACGCAAATCGCCGGCCAGAATCGACTGACCGATGGTCGTACACAGGCCGCGCACCGGATCGACGAGCGGATAGCGCTCGGACCCCAACTTAGGCTCGCGCGGCACCGGCGGCGTCGCAAAGCGCGTGGGATCAAGGTCGCCCAATACAAGCGGCGTCTGTGGATTGAGCGCGCCGCCCGCATGTCCAATACAGCCCAGCAGCACATCGACCAAGCAGATAGCGCGCGCGGTCTGGGTGCTATTGGCATACGCGATACCGATGCCACCATGAAAGCCAGCGTCCACCACTGCAGCAGGCGCCGCGGCAGCCAAATCGCGCGCCGTCGCGACAATCTCTGCGGCCGGCACGTCGCACATCGACTCGGCCCACTCGGGCATCCAAGCACGGGCCGCCTGCGCCAGCTCGTCAAACCCTGTGGTGTAGCGGGCGACAAACTCGCGGTCGTACAAGTCCTCGGCAATGAGAACATGTGCAATGCCAAGCAGCAACGCCAGATCGCATCCGGGACGCACACGCAGCCAGCGGTCAGCAAGCGCGGCCGAGCCGCTGCGCCGGGGGTCGACCACGATAATCTTCGCCCCACGGCGACGGGCATCGTTGAGCGCATCAACGGCCCCCATCGTCGACGAATCGACGATGGAACGCCCCAGGTACATAATGCAATCGGTATGCGCCAGGTCGGAGGCGGGACTATAACCCAGGCTGTGCTCCCAACCCGTAAGTCGGCTTACCTCGCAGGCACCGTCGGCGCCGTACACGTTGGGCGAACCCAGCGCGTGCATAAAGCGATACGCCCAGTAGCGGTCGAACGAGGGCACGCCGAGTGTCATGCCCAGCGCACGAGGCCCGCGCTCGTCAACAATCCCCAAAAGGCGCGCTGCAATCTGCGCGAACGCCTCGTCCCACGAAATCGCATCAAACCCCGAGCCATCAGCTCGGCGGCGCATGGGATGCAAAATCCGGTCGCGCTCGTCAAACGGCATGTCCAAGCGATGGCGCCCGCGGGCGCACAGGGCACGCGCCGCGCACGGATGCCCCGGCACCGGCAGCTCGGCCACCACGCGACCGTCCTCAACGCGTGCCGCGAAGGCACAATCGGCATAGCATCCCCCGCATGTGGTCACCACGGCGCGACCGTCACGCTTCACAGCAGATGCCATCTCGATTACCCCTTTCATCAGCCAAACACAACAGGCCAAAAGCCCGGCAACGAGCCCCAGGCCCAAAAAGCCTCCCGCACGGCAACGCCCTGCGGGAGGCCCAACGTCAAACAGACGGTACCTTACGCCTCGGACTTCTTGGCGTAGATAAACCAGTAGCCGAGCGCGATCAGAACCGCACCGCCCACGATGTTGCCCAGCGTGGCGGCAGAGAGGTTAAACGCAATGCCCGCGACGTTGAGTGCATCGGCGCCAGCAACGTCGGCACCATAGCCGCACGCGTGCATCACGGCACCCATGGGCAAAAAGTACATGTTGGCAACGCAGTGCTCAAAACCGCAGGCCACAAAGGCGGCGATGGGCAGCAGAATGCCCACAACCTTATCGACCACGGTCTTGCCGGCGGTACCGATCCACACGGCCAGGCACACAAAGATGTTGCACAAGATGCCGCGGAAGAAGATCGTCACCCAGTCGATCGTCACCTTGCCGGCGGCGACGCTCACCATGGAATTGGCGACCGCCTCGCCGTTGAGCTTGTAAATGCCGGCCATGTACACCAAATAGACGATGAACAGGGCACCGACAAAGTTACCGACCCATACGACGACCCAGGCCTTGAGCATCTGGACCAGGGTGATCCTTTTGCTCTTGAGCGCGCAGACCATAAGCGAATTGCCGGTAAACAGCTCGGCGCCGCACACCAGCACCAGCACCAGGCCCAGGCAAAAGCACAGGCCGCCCACGACGCGCTGGGCACCCCAGCCCAGCGTGCTGTCGCTCAAAAACACCGTAAAGAACAGGCCGCCGAAGGCGATGAACGCGCCGGCGAACATTGCCAACAGAAAGGCCTTAGCGACCGGCAGGTTAGCCTTGGTCACGCCGGCGGCCTCGGTCTTGGCCTCGATCGCGGCGGGCGCCAGGCAATCGGGAGCGGGGTACTCCACCTTGGAATCTGCCATGTCAATCACTTCTTTCCTATTCAGCAGAGGCAAGCGCTGCTATAGCTCCTGCCCCAAGCGGACAAAGTGGGAAAAGTCGTTGGCGGCCACGGCGTCGTACACGGCGTCGACGGCCTCAAAGACCTCCGGGGACATGGGGTTATAGAACTCCGTATCGCCCGGCTGAATCCCTATGAAGACGATATCTTCGCACGATTGCTCAATCTCTTCGATCAGAATCGATAAAGGAAGCGAATGCGTGGTGAACATCGACTTACGGGCCACATCGCGCTTGTCGAGCAAACGGATGGACCCGACGGGCAGCGCCATATCGGCGGCATCGACCAAGACCAGACGCGGCGGACGCTCGCGCTTGACCTCGATGATGTCGTCCTCGGGCGTCTGACCGCCGTCGATGGTGTACCAGCCGGCGATGGGCGCGTCCTCCATCTTCTTGGAGAGCACGGGGCCGGCGGCATCGTCGGCACGCAGCACGCTTCCCGCCGTGAGCACGATACCCGCAAACGGGGCGCCGTTCACACGACCATCCACAACGCGACCCATTACTGCAACCTTCCCGTCAGATACACGCCCGACACATCGCGCACGCGCTCAACCAGATCGCGGAACTTCATCAGAAACGCGACTTGCTGGGCATGCAGGCCAAAGTCGTCGTCGAACACCGAGATGCCGGCCTTGGCCGACCCGCGAAAACCGCGCTCGTCGAGCAGCGTGTCGCAGGCCTCGAGCAGCGACGGCACCGCCGCCTTGTCGAGCTGGCACTCGCCAAAGAAACGGATGGCCTCGAACTTGGTCTTGGCCTCCCCCTCCGGCAGCGCGTCGACGAGCGAATAGAACACATCCACCGGCACCGACAGGCGCGGCTCAAAGCAGTCGAGCACGCCGGTGTGGTGGCCCACGGCGAGCGTGTAGTACAGTACGTCGCAGGCCTCCTGGGGAACGTCTTCCTCGGTCTCCACAAACTTACGCGTGAGCTCGTAAAAGACCACCTGGTCGGGCGCATGACCCAGGCAGGGGTCGGCGACGCCCTCGGCGGCCTCGTCGCTTGCGCGCGAGGCATCGCCAAAGGAGCCGCCGAGCATGCCGGGACCCGCAAAGTAACCAGAGCGGTCCGTGAGCTCCATCTAGCGACCTCCGGCCAGCACCAGATCCTGCAGCGCCGAGTAGACCTCGACGCGGCGCGGATCGTCCTGCTTGTCGATGAGCAGCGCCATGGCACCGCGGATATCGCCCTTGGGCGCGCCCTCGAGCGTATCCATAAACTCGTTGGCCAGGTCGCGGCCGTAACGGTAGCCGCTCATGGCGCGAGCTTCGCGCTCGATGGCAACGCGCAGCTTGTACGGCACGCCGGGGTGCAGGATATCGGCCTGCTCGCCGGCAGCCTCCACCGTGGTCTCGGCATGGAGCTTTTGGTCCAGCAGACCGAGCGCCATGGCAAAGCCGTAGACGGTCTGCGCGGGGCTGGGCGGGCAGCCGGGGATGTAGACATCGACCGGCAGAATCTTATCCGTGCCGCCCCAGACGCAGTAGTTGTCGTAGAAGATGCCGCCGGTGCAGCCGCACGCGCCATAGGACACCACGATCTTGGGATCGGGTGCGGCCTCAAACGCGCGCAGGGCCGGCATGCGCATGGCACGCGTCACGGCGCCGGTGTACAGCAGCACATCGGCGTGACGGGGCGAGGGCACGACCTTGATGCCAAAGCGCTCGACGTCAAAGACGGGCGTGATGGAACCGAAGATCTCGATCTCGCAGCCGTTGCAGCCGCCGCAGTCGACACGGTAGACGTACACCGAGCGCTTGATCTTCTTAAGAAGGGTCGCCTTGGCCTTCTCGATGCTCTCGTCGAGCTCGATCTTGGTCGGGCGGTACTGAAGCCGCTCGGGCAAAAGCGTGGGTTCGGCCATGGTTACTCCTCCTTCGTTTCAAAATCCATGATGATGCCCTCGACCGGTGCAGGACCGGCGGGAATCTCGGGCGCATCGGGGTTGAGCTCGCGGTCGATATACTCCGGGTTCACGCCGTGGCCGCCCAGATACTCCATGCCGGGGCCCTGGGGCTCACCGGACGCAAGCGTCTCGTTGGCAGCCATGCCATGAGCGTTGCCGGTCTTTACGGCCGAGGCGGCGCGCAGGGCGTCGAGCTCGCGCTTGCACTCCTGGCACATACCGACGGTACGGGCAGCCTGCTCGGCCTCCATGCCGCCGGCCTTTTGCAGCAGGCGCTTTGCGTAGTCGATCTCCTTGTGCGGGGCAAACGGCTTGCCGCAGCGCGAGCAGTGCTCGAGCGTATAGACGCTCTTGCTGGTGAGGTCGTCCTTGCTCATGACGGCCAGCTCAAACTCCTCGGTGAGCTTGATGGCCTCCATGGGGCAGGCTTCCTCACAACGGCCGCAAAAGATGCAGCGGCCGTAGTCGATCGACCAGGTGATGGTATCGGCCGCAAGGTCGGTGTCCATGCGAATGGCATCGGCCGGGCACGCCACGCCGCAGGCACCGCAGGCGATGCAGAGCTCGGCATTGTGCTCGGGCTTGCCGCGCATGTCCTTGTTGGTGGGAAACGGCGCAAACGGGTACTTGACCGTCGCGTCGCCGGCCTTGGCGTTAACCTTCCAAAGCTTCAGCATATTAGAGTGCCTCCTCATCGAGCGGAGCGGCTATGGTGCCCTCGCCCGCAAGCGGCGACTTGTCGCGCCAGACGTTCTCGAACTGCTCCTTGTCGAGCACGTGGTCGCGCTTGGCGGCGACATCGGTCACCGTCACGCGGTCGGTGCAGGAGTAGCACGGGTCGAGCGAGCCGACGATCAGCGCCGCGTCGCCCACAGTGTTGCCGCGGAACATGTAGCGCAGGACCGGCCAGTTGCTGTACGTGGCGGCCTTGGCGCGCCAGCGGTAGCACTTCTGGTTGTTGCCGAGCATCGCCCAGTGCACATCCTCGCCGCGCGGCGCCTCGGTGGCACCGATGGCGTACTTGTGCGGGGTGTACTCCCAATCCGTGGTGAGGATGGGGCCCGACGGGCAGTTCTCGAGCATGGTCTCGATCATATCGATCGAATCGTAGACCTCCTGGATGCGGACGGCGGTGCGGCCGAAGGCATCGCAGGTGTCAGCCGTAGCGGCATGCATCTTTTGGACGTCCGAATCGGCGTAGCCGTCGAAGGTATGGTCAAAGCGCACGTCGCGGGCATAGCCCGAGCCACGCATGAGCGGGCCGACCGGCGAGAAGTCACGTGCGATCTTGCGGTCCAGAATGCCGATACCGCTCGTACGCTCGATAAAGTTGGGCGTGGAGAGCAGCACGTCGACGAGTTCTTGAACCTCGGAGCGCAGCTGGTGGATGGTCGTGAGCGTGGAAAGTTTCTGCTCGGCCAAAATGTCGCGACGCACGCCGCCGATCACGTTGAGGCCGTAGGTCTTGCGGTGACCGGAGAGCTTCTCGGCCAGGTCCATGGACTTCTCGCGAACGCGGAAGAACTGCTGGAAGCCGGAATCGAAGCCGGTGTAGTGCGATGCGAGGCCAATGTTGAGCAGGTGCGAGTGCAGGCGCTCGACCTCGAGCATGATGGCGCGGATGTACTGTGCGCGCGGCGGGACGTGAATGCCCTGGGCGCGCTCGACAGCCTCGGCGTAGGCCACCGAGTGGGCGCAGCCGCAGATACCGCAGATACGGTCGGCAAGGAACGTCACGGCGTCATAGTTCAGGCGCGTCTCGGCGACCTTCTCCATACCGCGATGCACGTAGAACAGGCGGTAGTCGGCATCGACGATCGTCTCGCCCTCCACGAACAGGCGGAAGTGGCCGGGCTCGTCGGAGGTGATGTGCAGCGGTCCCATGGGGACGAGCGTGGTCTCCTTGCCCTTGGTGTCGGCCAGGAATTCGTAGTTTTCCATGTCGCTCGCGGGGGCGGGGCGGAAACGGTAATCCATCGAATCCTTGCGCAACGGGTACAGCCCACTGGGCCAATCGTCGGGAAGCACCAGGCGACGGCGATCGGGCAGACCCTCGGGAATCAGGCCGAACATATCGCGCAGCTCGCGCTCGCCCCACACGCAGGCGGGGACGAACGGGGTCACGCTCGGGAACGTCATCTTGGCGGGGTCGACCTCGGCGCGGACGGTCACCCAGCCGGGGTCCTCGCCCTCCATGGAAATGACGTAGTACACGGCGTAGCGACCGCACAGGCTGCGCTCATCGTTGCCGATGATCACGGGAATCCAGCCGTAGCGCTCGTAGTACAGGTAGTGGACGGCCTCGGGCAGCTTGTCCTGCTTGACGGTAATCGTCAGCTGGTCCTCACACTGCCACTCGACCTTTTCGATGCAGCCCGGAACGGCGCGGCGCAGGGCCTCGACATGGCTCTCGCAGCGACGGGCATACACCTTGTTCTCAGTTTCAATCATTCGTTACTCCACCTCGCTCTGAGCGGTCTCGGTACCGAACACAGCGCGGTACATCGGCGTCGCGTGAAGTTCCTCGGTGCTCTGCTCGAGCACGATGCCGGTCGCGGTCTCCACACCGTGCACGAGGGGCAGCGGGGTGGCGATGCCAAACCACAAGATCATGACAGCCAGGATGATTTCGGGGATAAGCATGAGCGCCGGGGCCTCATGCTTGCCCATGCCCTGGGGCGCATGGCCGAATACCGACTTGAGTGCGATACGGGTGAGCGCGGAGATGGCCACGGTAAGACCGAGGGCGACCACGACGACCAGCCACATGGGACCGGCGGTAACACCGGCGACAAAAGTCAGGAACTCGGAGATAAACATGCCAAAGGGCGGGAAGGCACCAAGACCGAGCAGCGCCAGGACGGCGAGCGCGGCGGTTGCGGGGGCAACCTCGACGACGCCCTGGATCTTGGCCAGGCTACGCGTGCCAAAAGCGTGCTGGATGTTGCCGGACACGCAGAAGGCAAGCGTCTTGGTAAAGCCGTGGAACACGCAGTGCAGCAGGGCCGCGGCGATACCCAGCGGGCCACCGATACCCAGGCACAGGGCGATAACGCCCACGTTCTCCACAGACGAGTACGCAAAGCGGCGCTTGAGGTCGTCCTGGCGAAACATCGAGAGTGCCGCCACCAAAATGGACAGCGTGCCGACGATCAACAGCAGAAGTTGCGGATACTCGGCACCCACGGCCTGGATGGTAAAGCCGTAGAAGCGCATGATCACAAGCATGGCGCACTTAAGCAGCACGCCCGAGAGCAGGGCCGAGACAGGGCTCGGAGCCTGGGAGTGGGCATCGGGCAGCCAAGTGTGCATGGGGAACAGGCCGGCTTTGGTGCCAAAGCCGATCACGATAAACGCAAAGGCGAGGCGCATGAGCGTCGGGTCGAACTGGTCGGCATACGGCAGCACGCACGACAGGAATGCGGCCTCGTGGGCGTTGGGAATCACGTCGGCGGCGTTGGCGTAGATCAGCAGCGTACCGAACAGGCCAAAGGCCACGCCGGCGGTGCAGACCATCGCATACTTCCAAGAAGCCTCGAGGGCCGTCTTGTTCTTGTAGATACCCACGAGGAACACGGTGGAAAGCGTGGTTGCCTCCACGGCGGCCCACGTGAGGATCATGTTGTTGGACAGGCACGCGAGCAGCATGGTGAACACAAACAGGCTAAACAGCGCAAAATACTGCTTGGCGCGCTCGGCGGGCATGGAGCCCTCCTCGATATCGGCCTTTACATAGGGCAGCGAGAACAGCCCGGTAAGAAAACCGATAAAGCCGATGAGCAGCACAAAGATGGCGCCCAGCGAATCGAGGTGGAACCACAGGCCAAGAGCGCTCGCGGTTTCGCCGCTCATAAGGACGTCACCGGCCGTCATAATCGACAGCACCAGGACGGCTGCGACGGAGACCAGGTTGAGGCCGGCAAACACGTTATAGGACGTGTTCTTGGGCAAAAACGCCATGACCAGCGAGAACACCAAAGGAGTCGCGAGCAGGGCGAGAATCAACGATTCCATGGACTACCCCCTCAGCTCGGACAGGTCGCGCGCATCGAGCGAGTGGGAGTCGTCCCAAATGCGACGCACGACGATGGACATGATGATGACGGCAAAGATGGCGTCGGTGGCGATACCGATCTCGATGATCTCGGGAGCGGTGGGGGCCAAAAGCGCGAGCGTCACATGGCTGCCGTTTTCCATAAGGCAGTATCCAAAGATCTGCTTCATGATGTTGCGCTGCGAGATGATGCAGGTGAGGCCCACAAAGAAGTGAGCGAAGCTAATAGCGAGCGCAGGCGTTGCGACCTCGGCCGTGGGCAGGCTGATCTGCGTCACGACGGCAAAGCAAATCGCGACCTCCACGGCGATGATGCAAATGGCCCACGCGGGCTTAAGGCCGGCCTTGAGCGATGCGTCGCTTGGCTCGCCCATCTTCTTGTATGCGTGGTTGAGGATGTAAGGGACCAGGACGACCTTAGTGATAAAGGCAGATCCAGCCCACATTAGCAGCTCCTGCGCACCGGTGGTGACACCGAGCGTGGCGAGCAGTCCCACGAGCACCAGCGACTGCACCGCATACCAGTTGATGGCATGTTTGATGTTCTTGGAGACAACCACCATGGTGGACGTGACGATCAGAAGGCCGCCAAGGATGTTGACGATCGAATAACCCATGTCGTTCTACCTCCTAACCGATCCAGCTGGCCGAAAGCGGGCCGCTGACGATAACCATGATGATGAGCACGATGAACACGAACGCCATCGCGCGGGGAAGCGGGGCTCCCGCAGCGACCTCTTCGCTCGGCTCGCCGGGCAGGCAATAGCCCATCCACTTGAGGAACCAGGCGAAGGTGGCGACGGTCTCGGCGACCATGATGCACACGAGCACCAGGATCGCGACGTTGCCGGCACCCACGGAGAAGCCACCGGCGATGATCTGGAACTTCGAGAAGAACGTGTTCATGGGCGGCACGCCAGCAATGGCGAGTGCCGCGACACCAAAGCCCACGCCCGAGATCGGGTACTTCTTTACGATGCCGCGAAGCTTGGGCAGCATACGCGTGCCGAGCGTAAAGGAGAACGAACCGGCGATCAGGAAGAACAGCGTCTTGGCGAAAGCGTGGTTAAAGATGTGGCACACGGCGCCATCAAAGGCCAGCTGGCTGCCAAAGACCGAAAGGCCCAGACCAAAGAACACATAGGAGAGCTGAGCGATCGTGGAGAAGGCCAGCAGACGCTTCATGTCCTTTTGCGGCAGGTACATAAGGAAACCAAAGAGCATGGTGACCATGGCGTCGATAATGGCAACCCAGCCCACGATCTCGGGAATCTCGCCGGCAGAGACGAGTGCACGCGCGAACACGCACACGCCGACTTTGACCATCGAGGCACCATGCAGGTAGGCCGAAACAGGCGTCGGCGCCTCCATGGCCGAAGGCAGCCACATGTACATGGGAACCTGTGCGGACTTGGCCCAGGCCGCAAACAGCACGAGCAAAAGGACGATAGCCTTGAGCTTGGCGTCGAGGCCGGCAATCGCGGTAATGGCGAAGGTGCCGGTGTGGGCAAACACGATGGCAGCGCCCAGATACAGGCCGAGCGCACCGATATGCGTAATGATCAGGGCCTTCATGCCGGCCTTCTTGGCCGTAGGCGTCATGTAGTAGCTAATGAGGCCCCAAGAGCACGCACCCGTGATCTCAAAGAACACGAGCTGGCCCAAAAGGGTCGAGCTGTACACGAGGCCGGCCATGGCGCCGATGAAGGTCGCGAGGTACGCGTAGAAGCGACGACGCGGCGCATCGGGATGTTCACGGTTATTCTCGCTCATATAGGGAATCGAATAGATCACGACAAGCAGGCCGATACCCACAAAGGCGGGCGCGAGCAGCGTGCTCATGCGATCGAAGGTGAATCCCATAACGAGGGTCTGCCCAAACGAGATCAGGGGGACCTGCGTGTCGGGCATGCCGGCGCCAGCGAAATTCGCGGCGAGGGCGATGGTGCAGACCGTCGAGACGGCGGCACCCAAAACGCTGAACCACTTGGCGTACGGACGGGGGAACAGGGCGACGAGCACCGAGGCCACCATCGGGGCCGCGATAGCGACCAAGCCGAGAAGGGACAGACTGACTGCAAATGACATTGTTTCTCCCTTCTCCTACACGCCTACGACCACGAAGACAAACGCCAGAACGGCGATGCCCACAACGGCCCAGGTCTGATTGCCAAGCACCTTAAAACGCGAGCGCGAGCAGGAGTTCTCGATCACGCCGCACACGACAAAGTCGATCAGGCACTTCACCAGGAAGATGACCGCGCCCAGAACGGCGGCAGCGCCCACGGTCGCGGGCTCGCCCCAGGGGACGAAGATCGCGCAGAACCAGGCGACGACCAGGACCTGCTTCATGGACATGGCGAGCTTTGCCATCGCAAGCGACGGGCCGGAAAGCTCGGCGAGCGGACCTTCCTGAAGCTCCTGCTCGGCCTCGGCCTGATCAAACGGCAGCTTGCCGAGTTCCATGTAGCAGGCGATCGCAAAGGCGATGCCGGCGAGAATCACGGCGACCGGCGCGTCGACGGCGCCCGTCATGATGTGCTGACCCATGGTGGCGATGTCGGTGGAGCCGCACACCAGGGCGGCGGCAAACAGCGCCAGCAGCATGGACGGCTCGATGAGCACGCTCATGAGCAGCTCGCGGACGCCGCCGATACCGGCGTAGGCGTTGGACGAATCCACACCGCAGAGGGCGAAGAAGAAGCGGGCGAGCGCCAGGCTGTACATGATGGTGATGGCGTCACCAAAGACCGGGATGGGGCTTTGTGCCGTAAAGAGCGGCAGGCCCATCGCGAGCATAAAGGCGACGGCGAAGAACAGCGGCGGCATAATGCGCAGCGCAAAGCTCGCGTCCTCGCTCTGGGACTCGGGGCGCGCAAAGAGCTTGGCCAGGTCGCGGTAGTCCTGCATGATGCTGGGGCCGCGACGGTTGTGCATCTTGGCGCGGATAACGCGACCGAGACCGGAGAAGAACGGCGCGACGGCCATAACGACCACGCCCTGCAGAACGGCAAGTACGATGTTGTTCATGCTCTCCCCTCCTTAACCCATTTGCACGGCGAGCACGAGGAACACCACGAGTGCCGCGACGATGTAGCAGATATAGATGCTGTAGTTGCCGCCCTCGAGCTTAGTCGCGAGGTCGGCGAGCTTCTCGACACCCTTATGCGGGGCATCGACGAGAACCTTGTCGGGTACGGGCTCCACAGCCTCGGCCACACCGGTGAGCTTCTGGAAGAAGTGCGCGATGGACCAGCAGACGGCCGTGCAGCGGTCGCGCAGCGTGTAGAGAGGCTGCATAAACCAGGACACCTCGGAGGCAAAGGTCGTGGCCACGACAGGCATATGCTCGTTGGGAGCATAGCCGCACGCCCACGGCTGGGACTTCTGCACCTTGCCGACGGTCTTGAGCTTGCGATAACCGCAGGCAAGGCCGACGAGCACCACGAGCGCAATGGCGATCGCGGGCGTGGAGGTGGCAGCGCCGGAGTATTGGTTCATGAGCTCCATGCCTTCGGCGGCAAACACGCCACCGTACGGATGCAGCACGGACGCGGCGACATCGACCAGCACGGGCGCGATCACGGGAGCGCCAATGCCCAGCACGACGCAGATGGCCGCGAGCAGGCCCTGCGCAAACACCATGGGGGCGGGAACCTCCTTGGCATTGGCCGCTGCCTCGGAGCGGGGCGCGGAGGCAAAGGAGACGCCATAGGCCTTGACGAAGCACGTGACAGCCAGCGCGCCGGTAATGGCAAGCGCGACGGCAGCGAACACGGCCACGATCATGACGGCCTTGTCGCCCTGCATGGCGGCGTTAAACAGCGACTGGTAGGTAAACCACTCGGACACGAAGCCGTTGAAGGGCGGGATGGCCGAGATGGCAAGCGCGCCAACGAGGAAGCAGATGGCCGTTGCCGGCATACGACGGAACAGACCGCCCATCTTCTCCATATTGCGCGTACCCGTGGAGTACAGCAGCGCACCGGCGCCCAAGAACAGCTCGCCCTTAAACATCGCGTGGTTAAACGTGTGGTAGAGGGCGGCCATCAGAGCCAGGACGGCGATGCCGACCGAGTTGAGCGCCATGGCGGCCATGGAGGCGCCAACGCCGAGCAGAATGATGCCGATGTTCTCGACGGAGTGATAGGCCAGCAGGCGCTTGATGTCATGCTCCTGCAGGGCGAAGGCCACGCCGAGGACCGACGAGATCGCACCGAAGACCATGACCATAAGGCCCCACCAGACCTGAACGCCCGAGGCGGAGAGCAGGTCGAGACCAACCTTGAGGATGCCGAAGATACCGATCTTGATCATGCCGCCGGACATGAGGGCCGACACGTTGGACGGCGCCTCGGGATGTGCCTTGGGCAGCCAGCCGTGCAGCGGGATGATACCGGCCTTGGCGCCAAAGCCAAAGAAGGCGAGCACGAAGCACACGGATGCGACCGCGGGACTAAACTGCGTAGCGCGGAAATCCGCAAAGGCAAACGAGCCACCGGCGAAGTTGGTCATGGTGAGGAAGCTCGCCATGATGAGCACAAAGCCCACGTGCGCGATCACAAAGTAGAGCCAACCGCCATGGATGGAGTTCTCGTTCTCCTCGATCACGACCAGGAAGTACGAGGTCAACGACATAAGCTCAAAGGCCACCAGGAACCAAAACACGTTGTCGGCGGTGATGACGAGCATCATGGACGCCACGAAGGTGTTAAAGAAGAAGCCGGCGCGGCCCTTTTTGCCCGGGTACTCATCAAAGTAGTTGAGACCGTAGATCGAACCGGCAAACGCGAGCACCGAGATGAGCGCCACGAACAGGCCGGACAGCTGATTGAGCAGCAGCTGGAAATGGGCAAACGGGAAGAACACGATGGTGTCGACCGACGTGACATCGCCCAGCACGGCCTGGATACCGGCCACAAACGAAAGCACCGCGGCGACGGCGCCGATAAGGCAGCCGGCGGTCTTGGCGGCGTTATCGGCCTTGATCAGCAGAACCGAGGCGAGCGCACCGATGCACGAGACGGCAAGCGATGCGATAAACAGCGTCATGCTATCCATTCTTTACGCTCCCTTCTGCTTTCTCGGACAAGCCCTGGGCCACAGCGGTAACGTCGACGACCGGACCGTTTTCGATCGAGCGCAGGCGCTTGGCCTCGTCGAGCTCGCGATCGGCCGCGCCGCCCATGACGGTCAGCGCCTTGGTGGGGCACGCCGCCACACAATGCGGGCCGTCCGGATCGAAGGCGCACAGGTCGCACTTGACAGCGCAGGTGTACTGGCCGGGAGCCCACGTAAGAAGGCTGCTCAGGGACTTAGGATACGAAGGCGTCGGATCGCACATGCCTGCGACACCGGCGATAGACGTGCCATCGGGATGGATGGCTCCGAAGGGGCACGCGATGGCGCACAGCCTGCACCCGATGCACTCCTGCTCCTTGACGTGGATGCGGTCGCCATCGTGCTCGATGGCATTCACCGGGCAAACCTCGGCGCAGGGGGCACCCTCGCAATGGTGGCAGGCAAGGGCGGCCGAAATACCGCCGGTCTTCACGAGCGCCAGGCGCGGCGTATCCTGAAGACCCTGCATCCGGTGGGCGTCGGCACAGGCGGACTGGCATGTTCCGCAGCCGATGCACCTCTCCGGGTTGATGTCGATGAAGCGGTTCATCCCCACTTCCTTTCAAAATAACGGGCCGGGCTCCCGAACGTACGGGACGCCCGGCCCAAATAGCCAACGAGAACGGGACTACACGATTTGATTCACGTGCGTCTCGTCGTCGAACTTGGCGGTGCCGGGCTCAACGTCCTGGGGAGCGGCGGCGTCCACCAGAGCCTGCTTGAGCTCGGTGTACTGACGCTCCACCTCGCCCTCGGCCCAGACCTGATCGGCGATAGCGTCGACCTGGCAGGCGGAGAACTTGTCCTCGGGCGTGTGCGAGACCGGGTCGACCTTATGGATGGTCAGCTCGTTGCACTTGCCGATCCACCACTGGTAGGTCATGTAGACCGTGCCCTTGTTGATGCGGTCGCTCACGTCGGCGCGGCTGTATACCTGGCCGCGGCGGCTGTGAATCGAGACGATGTCGCCGTTCTTGATGCCGCGCGCCTCGGCGTCCGCGGGATTCATGCGGACAAAGCCGGGCTCGTCGGCGAGCAGCGCCAGCGTCTTGCAGTTACCGGTCATCGAGCGGCAGCTGTAGTGGCCGACCTCGCGGACGGTGCACAGGATGAGCGGGTACTCATCATCGGGAAGCTCGGAGGGCGCCTCCCAGTCGTGCGCCATCAGGTTGGCGCGGCCGTCCTTGGTGGTGAACTTGCCACCAGCGAACATGTCGGGCGTACCGTGGTCGTTCACATCGGTGCTCTTGACGGGCCACTGGGCATAGCCGCCCTCGGGAGCCATCTTCTCGTAGGTCGCGCCCACAAAGTTGGGGCACAGGCTAATGCACTCGTTCCAGATCTGCTCGGTGTTGTCGTAGTGCATGGGGTAACCCATGCGCGTGGACAGGTCCGCGAAGATCTCCCAGTCGTGACGGCACTCGCCCTTGGGCGGAACAGCCGCGTCAAAGTGCTGGAAGCTACGGTCGGATGCGGTAAAGACACCCTCGTGCTCGCCCCAAGAGGTGGCAGGCAGGATGACGTCGGCGAGCATGGTCGTCTGCGTCATAAAGATGTCCTGGCAAATGAACAGATCCAGCTCGGAGAGCGTCTTGCGCATACCGGCCGAATCGGGCTCGGTCTGCACCGGGTCCTCGCCGTAGTTGTAGAAGCAGTGCACCTTGCCCTCGTCGACCAGGTGGCCCAGGTCGGTGAGCTTGTAGCCCTCCTCGAGCGGGAGCTTTTCCTCGGGCACGCCCCAAGCCTTGGCAAACTTGGCACGCACAGCCGGGTCGGTGACTTTCTGGTAGCCAGGGTACAGGTTGGGCAGCATGCCCATATCGCAGGAGCCCTGGACGTTGTTCTGACCACGCACGGGCGCGAGGCCGGAATTGGGTTTGCCGATCTGGCCGGCAACGCAGGCGATGGAGGCGATGGTGTGCACCGTCTTCAGGTTCTGCTTCTGCTGGCATACGCCCATGCCCCAGCCAATGATGGCGGAGGGCTTCGCCGTGGCGTACATCTCGGCAGCTTGGTGGATCAACGCGGGCTCGACACCCGTGATGTCCTGTACGGATTCGGGAGTGTAGTTCTTAATGGTCTCCCACCACTCGTCAAAGCCGTTCGTGTGCTCGGCGACGAATTCCTTGTCGTAGAGGCCATCGTTGACCAAGCAGTTGGCAAAGGCGTTGAGGAACGCAACGTTGCAACCGTTCTTGATCGGAAGGTAGAGATCGGCGATACGCGCGGTTTCGATATGGCGCGGATCGGCGACGATGATCTTGCAACCCTTTTCTTTGGCTCGCACGATACGCCTTGCGACGATGGGGTGCGAATCGGCAGGGTTATAGCCGAAGAGGAAAATGCAGCCCGCATCCTCCATACCGGGGATGGAGCATGACATGCAACCTGAACCAACCGTGTCCATCAGACCGAGGACAGTAGGGCCGTGTCAAGTACGGGCGCAGTTGTCCACGCTGTGGATGCCGATGCACGCACGCGTAAACTTCTGCATGACGTAGTTCGCCTCATTGCCGCCGCCTCGCGAAGAGCCGGTGGTCATGACAGCGTTAGGACCATATTCGTCAATTATGGCCTGCATCTTAGATGCGGTGAAATCCAGTGCCTCGTCCCAGCTTACGCGCTCAAGATCCGCGCCCTTGGTGCGGCGGATCATCGGGTGCAGTACGCGAGGAGTCAAGATCTTGGTGTCGTTGATGAAGTCGTAGCCGCTCATGCCCTTAAGGCACAGCTCGCTCTGGTTGGTGATGCCGTTGAGCGGTTCGGTGCCCACGACCTGGCCGTTTTGGACCAGGAGGTTAAACTGGCAACCGGCGCCGCAATACGGGCAGATCACTTTATGCTTCTCCATGACACCCTCCTTCCTTTTTCTGCTACCGATTACTCGGTACTAATTTGACAATCATTGGGCCTGTCGCCCCAACGCTTACGCCTCGTTTTCGATGGTGGCGCGGGCACGCTCGGCAGTCAGCTCCGCCAAACGTTCCTCGTCTACCAGGGTGAGGCCCTTGGTCGGGCACGCCTCGGCACACGCCGGACCGCCGGGACGGTCCACGCACAGGTCGCACTTGAGCACGAAGCTCTTGGTCTGCGAACCCACGCGAACGTCGCCCATCAAGACCGGAACCTGCGTGGTCGCCACGCTCACGGCGCCAAAGGGGCATGCCATGACGCAGCTCTTGCAGCCGATGCAGTTGTCCTCGTTGACGCCAATGCGATGGTTCTTTGGATCAAAGAACAAGGCGCCCGTAGGACAGGCCTTCGCGCACGGGGCACCCTCGCAGTGATGGCAAGCCACCGGTGCGGAGATCTCGTACGTACGCGTCACGCGCAGGCGCGGCGCGGCGATGTTACCGGGGATGTCGTGCGCCTCGATACACGCCGCCATGCAGGTTTGACACCCAATGCAACGCGAAGAATCGGCTACGACTCGCTTATTACCCATGTTGTTCACTCCCTCCTGAATCCCTTGCCGAAGAGACCCTGTCGACATTGACCCAAGCCGCCCGTGGCCTGGCATCGGCGTATCGAGTGCATGCGGCGAAACAGGCACTTCGATAGAATTCCTCCAACGATATACAGGTTAAATATACGCAGTTGCAGGTGGCAAACTTGAGCATAGGCCCTGCAATACGGGTGTATTGCAGGGGTTTTGGCAGGTTGGAATTATTCTCTAGAAGCTATAAAGGTGAGTGTATTACATGCGTACGCCCAAGAAAGATTTCACGCTCATTTCTAAAGGATGTAGTACGTTTGTAATATCCTTTACACTCAATTTCTCTAGTGCAATAAAGTAGTGGTTGTAAGATTGGCTATTATTAGCCGATGTTGTATTTGTTATTCAAATTGCACGCTCATTAAGGGAGGCCAGTGATGTCATCGACTCAAAAACGGGCCATCCTGCAGGTGCGCATTCGCGAGGAAGACAAGCAGCATGCCGAGCGTCTCTACGACGCTATGGGCACATCGCTCGCCGAGGCTGTCCGTCTATTTGTCGCGCAGAGTATTTTGATGCGCAAGCTCCCCTTTCAGCCGGTCGCCGTGCGCTCCAAGGACGGCACGGCCGCCTATGGATTGCTCAAAGCATATGGGGACCCCAATCGCCGCTCCGAGGAGCGCAATGCCTGGATTGAATACCTAGCCACAGAAAGCGACGAGTCGGTTTTGGGTCCCGAGGAAGTAGATATCCATGAGTAGCACCATCATCGACGAGACCGTCATCCTGCGCTACCTGCTTGACGACGACGAAGTTCTGTCACCGCGTGCCGCCAAGGTCATCGCCACGCGCACCGCTCGTGTCTACCCCGAAATCATCACGCGCGTCGTGGTCACGCTGCGCGACGTCTATAAGGTTCCCCGCGTTGAGATTGCCACGGCCATGAAAAGGCTGCTCGATGACGTCATGGTCGACGAGCCCACCGTTGTCGCCCTTGCCGTCAAACTCTTTGGCAAGACCCATATGGACTTTACCGACTGCCTCCTCGCAGCCCGAACCGCCATCTACAACGATGATGTCGTGAGCTTTGGCAAGCCCATCATCCAAGGCATGATCGATTACCGCCGCAAGCGCCAAACCGCCGCCGGTGCTCGCGACCGCGCCGCCGAAGCCCGCAGCCGAAGCACCGACTCCACCATCGACAAGCTCCGCAACCACGGTCGCCACTAACCGACAGGCAACGGCATCGCCCGCCCCTCAGCCTCATCCCCTCCTAAGTTGCGGTGAAATAGTTCCTGGATTTAGGCTTATTCGAGCTTTTCAGGAACTATTTCACCGCAACTTTCTGTAAGGGTGGTTTTTAGTGCCGCCGAGGGGCACAAATCAACCATTTGCCGATATGTTTGGCTCTGACTCATGACTCTGACCTGCCCCGTCAAGCTTTTGGTCAGTTCATGGCAAGGTCTGACGGACCAAATATGGGATAGCGTAGTGTCATTCACTCCCCCTCGAGACCATGGGGTCGAAAATGAGTCATGATAAACGCTGTTCCAAACCGCAAGTAGAGCTGTTCTTCCGGTTATTCGAGGCCCATCATGGCGGGCGCCTGTTTGTAGCTACCAAAAAATGGGATGAACGCTGTGCCTACGCGCTCATGCAAAAAGAGATGATTATTCGACTCTACAACCATGTCTACGCTGATCCCGCGTATTGGAATGACCTCGGCGTCGAAGATCGCATCTTTCAATTGGCATCCGCTATTGCGGTCGTTGAACCGGATGCCGTGTTTTGTGGAGCAACGGCGGCACTGCTCTATGGCATCGGTTCTGCATATTCGCTTCTCGACAAGGTGCAAGTGCTGCTGCCGCGTTCCACCAGGCGCGATACGTACGAATTCGTTGAATACCGACGCTGGCGGCCGGGCGACGTATGGCAGCTCGGCCCGTTTACGTTAACGGATCCATATCGCACGGTGGTCGACATCGCCCGAACGAGCGCCTTTCGATATGCACTAGGCCATGTCGACGGGTTGGCCCGTGAGTACGGTGTCGAGCGTGAAGAATTGCGTGCATATGCACAAGCGAACTGCCGCGGACTGCACGGCATCGCGCGCGCATTTGACGTTTTTGAACACATGGATGGCAGATCGGATAACGGTGGAGAATCCGAAGCACGGGCGGCAATGATTCTAGCGGGAGTTGCCGCTCCCGAACTTCAGGTTGAAATCACTCGACCGGGAAACGCCGGCTATTATTTGGCAGATTACGGCTGGCAGATGCCAAACGGCTCTTGGATGCTGGCTGAGCTGCATGGACTAGGCAAGTTTGAGGGCGATGCCCAAAATGATCCGGAACATACTGCGGCAAAAACCTATCGAGCCGCCCTCGTGCGCGACGCGAACCTGCGTGCCATGGGCCACAACGTCATTCATTTCAAGCTCTCAGACACCTACGATGTCAAAGCGTTCGGCTCCATGATGCGCGGCTACGGTATACCAACCACAAAACCCTACGCAGACTCCTGACCGGCTGCCCTCATCTTCTCGACAACAGAACCCATCATCGACCCAGCCCGCTCGGCCTCAATAAGTTGCGGTGAAATAGTTCCTGGATAACAGCTTTTGCGGCTAATCCAGGAACTATTTCACCGCAACTTAGGTGGGGATGTGGGGCCCCGGCATGTATATGAAAATGGCTCTGGTCCCAAAGGAACCAGAGCCATTCATCTATCTTATGGAGCGGGCGACGGGAATCGAACCCGCGTCATCAGCTTGGAAGGCTGGGGTTCTACCATTGAACTACGCCCGCAAGATATGGTCGGGACGACAGGATTTGAACCTGCGACATCCTGCTCCCAAAGCAGGCGCGCTACCAAACTGCGCCACGTCCCGAAGGTGTTGAGCAGCTAAGGCATAAACCTTGCGTGTCCCAAAGCGAAGGAAATTATAGGGGAGACTCCCCGCCTGTGCAAGCGACGATACCCTAGCTCCTCGAATGTGCGACAAACTGGCTATGAACCAGACCGATCACAAACGCCGCCACAGCAACCGGTGCCCACGCAGCACCGATATCTGCCAGCGGCAACGCATCGAACGGCAGCCACGCACCAGTAAAGAACGCGTCGCGGACCGAGGTGATCACGCTCTGCACCGCGACCACGCCGCCGACCCAAACCCAAACCTGCGGATGCGCGTCGCAAAAGCCGTGCATCAGGCCCATAAGCACCAGCACAATGGCAACGGGATACAGGGCATTGAGCATAGGCACCGAGAACATAAGGATCACGTCGAGGCCCACGTTGGAGAGCACGCACGAAAACGCCGCGAACACAAAGGCAAGCATCGCAAAGGGGTGGCGCATGGCCTCCTCGGAAGCCTCCGCTCCCCCTTCAACCACATACGTCTCGCAGAAGTACCGCGAGCAGCAGCTAATAAGACCGATGCACACGTTCATGCAGGCGAGGAAAAAGATCGCAAAGACCACGACCGTGCCGACAAGGCCAAAGTGCATGGAGGCAGAGCGGGCAAGGATGGCGGCGCCATTGGTGGCATCGGGCATAACCGTGCCGAGCTGCATGCCGGCAAGCGCCAGGCCACAGTAGATGATGGCCATGAGCACGCCGGCGATCACACCCGAACGCGAGATCTCGAAGGCCACGCGCTTATCGTCGGTAACGCCCAGCTCATGGATGGTCTCGGCGATGATAATGCCAAAGGCGAGCGACGCGAGCAAGTCCATGGTCTGGTAGCCGGTCAAAAAGCCCTGTACGGCAGCACCGGCATTGTAGGGAGCCTGCGGCGCGGCAGCGGGACCCAGCGGCGAGATCACGGCAGCGCCCACGACCAGCACGATGAGCGCGATGAGCGCGGGGCCCGTAATACGACCGAGCACGCGTGTGATAACGCCCGGGCGCAGCGTGAGTGCAAGCGCGACGACAAAGAAACCGACGGCAAACACCAGGCGAGCCGTGCCAAGCGAGACGCCCTGAGGCAGCAAGGGCACCAGCATCTCGAAGGCCGTGGAGCTCGTACGCGGAATGGCCAGGCACGGGCCGATGGCCAGGTAGACCGCCGCAACGAAGAATTCACCAAACTTAGGATGCACGCGGCCGGCAAGCTCGCGCGCCGTTCCGGCAAGTGCCACGGCGATAAAACCCATGACGGGCAGGCCGATGGCGGCAATCAGAAAGCCGAGCATGGCGACCGGCGTGGCAGAACCAGCCTGCAGCGCCAGCAGCGGCGGAATAATGAGGTTGCCGGCGCCAAAGAGCATCGAGAACAGCGCAATGCCGACGGTAACGACATGGTCGGAGCGCAAACCGCGCGGAGCGGATGAGGCCATATGCACACCTTTCGGGTCGAAACAAAAACGGGACGGGCAAAAGACCCGTCCCGCAAGTATATACGCTCTAGCAGGCTAAATCGCGCAAAGCGTCAATCGCGGTGTCGACTTCCTCGTCCGTGTTGAAATACCCAAACGAGAAGCGGACGACGCCCTGGCGCTCGGTCCCCAGCGCGCGGTGCATGAGCGGAGCGCAATGGGCACCGGGGCGCGTCGCAATCCCCCACCCTTGCATGAGCGCGTCCGAAATCTCGGCAGAGTCGATATCGGCTACGTTGAGCGACACAATCGCCGAGCGCACGGGCTGGTCAAACGCGCCGTAGAGCTTAACCCCCGGAATCTTGCGCACACCGGCAAGGAAGCGATCAGCGAGCGCACGCTCGTGGGCAGCAATCTCCTCGACCCCGCCTTGTGCCTCAATAAAGTCGAGACCTGCGGAAAGTCCCGCGATGCCGTGACCGTTGAGCGTGCCCGCCTCAAGGCGCGTGGGCCACTCAAGCGGCTGCAGTGCATCGAAGCTGTGCACACCCGTGCCACCCATGGCCCACGGCGCCACGTCAATGCCCTCCGCAACGACAAGGCCGCCGGTGCCTTGGGGTCCCATGAGCCCCTTGTGGCCGGTAAAGCACACGACGTCGAGCCCCATGTCCTGCATATCGATATGCGCCGTGCCGGCAGACTGCGAGGCATCGACAATCACGAGCGCGCCGGCCACATGAGCCACAGCCGCCACACGTGCAACATCAACGGAGTTGCCGGTCACATTGGAGGCGTGCGTCACCACCACGGCACGCGTGCCAGGCGTCACCAGCCGCTCGAGCTCGTCGTAGTCGAGCAGGCCGTTCGCGTCGCAGCCCGCATGCTCAACGGTCACGCCCCGCTCTGCCGTCAGGCGGTTGAGCGGGCGCAGCACGGAGTTGTGCTCAAGCACCGTTGTGACCACGCGGTCGCCGGGACGCACCACGCCGTTAATCGCCGTGTTGAGCGCCGCCGTAGAATTGGGCGTAAAACAAACATGGTCCGCCCTCGGGCAGCCCAGCAAGCGCGCAAGCTTGGCACGGCAAGCATGAATCGTACGAGCGGCATCGAGGGCACCCGACGTGGCCCCGCGCCCGGCATTGCCGAGCGAACACATCGCCTGCGTCACGGCATCGATCACCGTCTGCGGCTTATGCATGGTCGTCGCCGCGTTATCCAGGTAGATCATCGCACGACCTCCCACATGTCGATTACCGTAAAGCCCTCGGTGGGGACGCCCGCCGCGGCAAGCTCGCCGCGCAGCAGGTCCTCATCCGAAGGCAGCGCCTTCCACGCCAAGCCGCAGCCGGCAGCGACCTCCCCGGGCACGGGAATCGTGCGCCCGGGAAGGCCGCGCTCGACGCATAGGGTCTCGCACCCCATAGCGGCCGCCGTGGTAGGAAACGTGATGACAAGCGCCGGGCGCTTTTCTCTCATGGCAATCCCGCCCAAACGCTACGGGCGCACGACGCGCACGGCCTGCTCCATCTTCTCCACGATCACGTACATGTTGGTGACCTCGCCCACCGCAAGCTGGTCTTTAATGCCATAGTGGTCGAGGCAGGTACCGCAGGTGAGAATCTCGACACCCTGCTCGGCCAGGCCCTTCAGGTCATCGAGCACCGGCGAGCCCTCGACGGTGAGCTTGGCGCCGCCGTTGTAGAACAACATGGTCGCGGGCAGCTCCTCCTGCTGCGTCACGGCAAAGATGAAGGCCTTCATGAGTTTGTGGCCCAGCTCGTCGTCGCCGCGGCCCATGCAGTCGGTGTAGACGGAAATGACGAGTTTGCCCTTGCCGGCGCTGGCATCACAGAAGGCAGCGCCATCCTGCTCGGGATCGGCCACGGCAACGGCGCCAGAGGTCGCCACGGTCACGTGCCACTCGGCGTCCGAGATCTTCTCGACCGAGGCCGTGCAGCCCTTCTCCTGCGCCATCTTGGAGATGTTCTTGACGGCGGTCTCGTTATCGACCGCGGTCACCACGGCACCCTCGCCATCAAGCTGTTTGAGCGCCTTAAGCGTCTTGACGACGGGCAGCGGGCAGGCATCGCCCATGGCATTGACTTCAATCCTGGTAGACATAGTTTTTCCTTTCGAATAAATCGTTTTAGAACGGTATATAGCTCAATAAACGTGTCGTTAACGTACAACGTGGACGGCAGGACCGCCTGGCACCGGCTCGCACACGCGACCGACGACGGCGGCGATACGTCCTTCGGCATCCAGGCGACGCGCAAGCTCATCCACATCGGCAGCAGGCGCCGCGATGAGCAAACCACCCGAGGTCTGCGGATCGTACAGCGCATCCAACATGCCCGGCTCCAGGTCATCGTCGGCCGCCACGCGCGGGCCAAAGAAGTCCTGGTTGCGGTAGGCACCGGCAGGAATAATGCCCAAACGCGCCATATCGAGCACCTGGTCAAAGAGCGGTACCGCCCCCGACGCAAGTTCAATCTGCACGCCCGAGCCTTCGGCCATCTCGCACGCATGCCCGATCAGGCCAAAGCCCGTGACATCGGTGCAGCCGTGAAGCTCAAGTCCCTCGGCCAGACGAATCGGGGCCTCGTTGAGGGTGCGCATCGAGTCGAACATCGGGCTGGCGTCGTCCTGCTCGATGAGTTCGCCCTTAATGGCCGTGGTGATGATGCCCGAGCCAACCGCCTTGGTCAGCAGCAACGCATCGCCCACGCGCGCGCCGCTATTGGCGAGCATGCGGTCGAGTGGCACAAAACCGCTCACGGACAGGCCGTACTTGGGCTCGTCGTCGTTGATGGTGTGGCCGCCCGCGATGGAGCAGCCGGCCTCGACGCACTTGTCGGCGCCACCCGCCAGAATCTGGCCGGCAACCTCAACGCCCAGGCAACTGGGTATGCAGAGCAGGTTCATGGCATGGCTTGGTCGTCCACCCATGGCGTAGATGTCCGACAGCGAGTTGGCCGCGGCGATCTGGCCAAACAGGAACGGGTCATCGACCATCGGTGGAAAGAAGTCGATGGACTGCACGAGGCCCAGGTTCTCCCCCACGCGGAAGACGCTCGCATCGTCAGAGGTATCGAACCCCACGAGTAGGTTGTCGTTATGCACATTGGGCAAGTCGCCCAGGACCTGGGCGAGGGCTCCGGGAGCCAGCTTAGCGGCTCAACCGCTCGCGGCCGTCATAGACGTGAGCTTAATCTGATCGTCAGCCATCGATACCTCCTCTCATCGGGCAATCATTTTCTCCCAGTATACGCATGAATGCGAGCCTACGGCGGATGCATTAATTGAGCGCCTGCGCGCGAATCGCCGCGCCGATCGCTCCGGCAAAGCGAGCCTGGGGCGAGGTGGTCACCGGCGACCCCAGTAGCTCGCCCAACCGCTCCACCACGAAGGCGTTCTCGCACAGGCCGCCCGTCAGGTAATACGGGGCGCCCGCCGCCTGCCCGGCCATAGTGGCCACGCGCGACACGACACTCTCGATCACACCGCGGGCGATGTTCTCACGCGGCTCACCGCGACCGATCAGGCTGATAACCTCGCCTTCGGCAAACACCGTGCACATGCTGCTGATCTTGGTGGGTTCGCCGGAACGCGCCAGGTCGGCCATCTGCTGCTGGGAAATGCCTAGGCGGTCGGCCATGATTTCCAAAAAACGGCCTGTGCCGGCAGCGCACTTGTCATTCATGGCAAATTTGGCCACGCGGCCGCCTTTAAGCTGAATGACCTTGGTGTCCTGGCCGCCTACGTCAATCACCGTACCGTGATCGCCAAACAGGCGCACGGCGCCGGTACCGTGGCAGGTAATCTCGGTCACGACCTTGTGCGCATAGGGCACGGCGACACGGCCGTAGCCGGTCGCGATCACGCGCACGTCGTCGGCCGTCACGTCATAGCCGGCCGCTGCCAGTGCCTCGCGCAGCCGCTCGGAAGCATCGACCGAGGAGAACCCGGTTGGCTGCACGCACGTCCACGCCACCGAACCCTCCCCGTCGACCACAGCAGCCTTAGCCGCCGTAGACCCGATATCGATCCCGATCCCTATCATGGCTCTCTCCCAATCTAAACATCAAAGGTAGCGGCGCGTTCAGGCGCCTTAGCTCTAGGTTTCTCAGGTGCCGGAGATTGCCCCGAAAGAGGAGCGCAGCGTACTTTGGGTACGCAAGCGACGGTTTGAGGAGCAAGATCCGGTGCCTGAGGAAGCTAGAGGGTTTCGATGAAGGCGGCGATGCGGGTCTCGATCTGACCCATGTCGCCGTTGCTGTAGTCGGTCTCGATCTTCATATACGGAATACCCGCACCCTCGACAGCCTCCTGCATGCGCGCACTCTCAACGTTGAAGGTGTGGCATGCCTGGAGCACGCTCTCCACTACGCCATCGACGTGGTACTTCTCGCACATGGCCAACGTGTTCTCCATGCGGCCGTCGTTGGGCGTCATGACCGAGCAGTTGATGTCCAGGTAGCGATCGGCGATAGCGCGCAGGATGTCGGGCGCGTCCGGGTCGATCATCATGGCAGCCGTGCGCTCGCCCGAGCAATCGTCCATGCACACGACCACGCCGCCGTTGGACTCGATGGTGCGACCGATCTTGTTGATTACGCCGCCCACCGGGCAGCCGGTGATCAGAATGCGCTTGGCATCCGCCGCAACCGGGCGCTCGCCCGCGTCGTAGGCCTCGCGCAGCTTGGCGACCTTTTGCTCCAGCTGCTGCGTATAGGCCTCGATATCAAAGCTAAACGTACCGGCGAACATGGTGCTCATCAGGTCGACGCCGCTCATGGCCGCCGGCTGATTGGCCTGCAGCGCAAACATGTCGAGCTGGGCCGCACGCAAGCGGTTGCGGCGGCGCACAGCGGCGCGCAGGTCATCGTCGGTAATCGTGATGCCGTAGAAGCTCTCGAGCTCCTCCTTGAGCAGGCGGCACTCCTCGTACCAGCCCACGCGCTCGTAGGCGCGGTCGCGACCCTGAGGAAGATGCAGAATGTGCGTGCGCTTGAGCTCGTTGAGCAGCTCGTACATCTTCTTCTTGCCGTCGCAGGTGGTCTCGCCGATGATCATGTCGCTAAAGTACGTAAACGGGCACTTTTGCGAATAGGCAAAACCGTACGTCGACTTGATGAGCGGACACAAATTTGCCGGCAGCACCTTCTCGGCCTCGGGAATCACCTCGTCGGACGTACCGCACAGGGCCACGCTCGAGGCGCCCGCGGCATCGATAATCTCGAGCGGCGTATAGCTGCACAAAAAGCCGACCAGGCGATTACCCGCCTGCTTATAATCCTTGACGCGAATAAACGCCGCCTTGCGCTGCTCGTTGAACTCCTCAAACGTGCGCGGCAACGGCTGCTCAATATTTTCCGACATATAACTCCTTAACAAACCTTTTAACCAACCAAGGAGACGGCTTTCCCAGGTGCCCGAGGTTGCCGTGAAAGAGGGGCGCCGCGCACTTTGGTACGCAAGCGACGGTTTGAACGGCAAGATCGGGTACCTGGGGAAGCCGCCGGGATGGATAACCCTAAATGGTTTCCAAGAAAGCCTCGATGCGGGTCTGGAGCTGACCGGCATCCTCGCCGGCGTAGTCGGTCGTGATGTGCATAAACGGAATGCCGGCCTCCTCGGCGGCCTTCTCCACGGCAAACGACTCCATCTCGTAGAGCGTGCAGAACTGCAGGGCCACGTCGACGATACCGTCGGCATGCAGGTCCTTGGCCATCTGGACAATGTCCTTCATACGCTGGTCGTTGGGCGTAAAGACAGCGCAGTTGATCTTAAAGTAGCGCTCGGCGATGGCGTCGAGCATCTCGTCGACCGTCTCGCCGGACTCGTCGACCAGGTCCTTGTAGTAGCGCGAGCCCGTGCAGGACTCCTCGCCTACCACAACGCCGCCGGCCTTCTCGATGAGGTTGAACAGCTTCCAGTTGGGCACGGCCATGGGCGTACCGGTGTACAGGATGCGCTTGGTCCCCTTGGGCGCCACGCCCTCGCCGGCCTCGACACGCTGCTCGCACTCGGCGGCCATCTCGTTGATGGCTCCGGTCAGACGCGGCGTGTCGTCCATAAAGGCGGCCTGAACGGTCAGCAAGCTGTCGAGACCGCTGATGGGCGCCGGATCGGCAGCGCGCGTGGCAGCGAGGCGCTGCAGGGCACGGCGCTTCTCATTGACGGCGTGGATGGCGGCCTTCAGACGCTCAGGCGTAATCTTGACGCCGCACTCGTCCTCAATCTTGGCGGCGAGCTTCTTGACCTCGGCTTTCCAGGTCACGAGCGTCGACTCGTCGTGTACGTTGGGAATATCCATGACGTACATGTTCTTTTGCGTGGCAAAAAACTCATAAGCCTTCTTCTTGCCATCGCAGGTGTTCTCGCCCACCACCAGGTCACTCGACTCAATGTAGGGGCAGACCTCGCCCAGCTTAAAGCCGGCAAAGCTCTTGATGAGCGGACAGGTGTTGCGCGGCAAGTGCTCCTCGACCTTGTCGGTTGCCCAGTCGGCACCCGAGCACAGGCCCACGGGAATGCCGTCACAGGCAAGTACGATCTCCTCGGGCACGTACACGCAAAAGCTGCCAACAATCTTGGTGGCCTCGCCGGCCTCCTTCTTGTCGAGCATCTCCTTAATACGGCCGCTGTGGATGTTGGTGGCGACAAAATCCAGGTAGGACGTGGACTTGGGGCGATTGTTCTGCGTCAGGAACATATCGCCGTACATCTGACCCACGGCGCCCAGCAGCATGTCGTGGTCGGCAAGATTCATGCCGAGGCTCTCCCACATCGGATGGAAATCAAATTCTTCAGCCATGACGGTTCCCCTCTCGAACCAAAAATGAATAGCTACGGTATTGCTGCACGGTGGGTGGCGAAAACCCAGCCGCGCCTAAACCCGGAATTTTGGGGAACCTGCTTTGCAGCTGATAATTTAGTTGTGCGTCGTCTCTCCCGGAGCCGTGAACATACCTGCTCATATGCGACTCCGAGCCATATACAGGGCGCGCGCGGCAACGCGGCGAATGTATGTCGTCTGCGGCATGTGCGCACCCTCCTTTACCAGTTGAGGTCAACTATATCAACGGTTATCGACCATGCGAACACCGTTGACATTCGTACGACAGAGGCACCCGTTGCCTTTTAATAAATTATTATCTTGCTTGATAATTAATTACCATTCTACATTCGGCGAACGGTAGGGAACGAAACTGCGGGCTGCCGAGAATCCTCGACGGCCCGCCCTCTACCCTACCGACGAACCAGATGAATCCTGCTCGCATCAAAATGCATGCGCAAGGTCTCCCCCGCCTGTGGCAACTCCTCTACAGGCACGCTCACCTTGTTGACCTTCCACTGCAGGCGCGTGGGCGCATCGGCGCGCGGCACGTCCAGCAGCACCAGGCGCTCAAAACGTGAATCGCTCACTCGGGCCACGTGCAAATCATAGCTGTTGCGGCCCCGCTCGGCACGGTTGTCAACATGGAAGTAGCTTGCGCGAATGCCCAGGTATGCCACATTATCGGGAACCTCGCGACCCACGTTAAAGGTCATACCCCAATCCAGGGCTTCAACTTCCTGAGGCCCGATCTTGCGCGCCCGGCTTGTGTTCTTGCAGCCCGTCAGGCGCAGTGCCGCCAGCGTCTGCGGACGGCGGACCACGACCTCGACAGAACCGATCTCCTCGACGCGCCCGTCATGCATTACGCAGATACGTTGGCACAGGCGGCACGCTTCGTCGATGTCGTGGCTCACGTAGAGCACGGTGCGGTTGCATACATCGAACAGGTCGAGCATATTCTGCTCGAGTGCGCTCTTAAGATAGGAATCAAGCGCGCTCATGGGCTCGTCGAACATAAAAATGCCCGGATGCGCCGCCACCATGCGGGCAAGCGCCACACGCTGCTGCTGGCCGCCCGAGAGGCGTGCGGGATAGCGGTCGGCAAAGTCGGCTAGACCGAAAATGCTCAGGTAGCGCTCGGCAAGTTTTTTACGCGCCGCGGCATCGCCCGCGTCCTTTACACCGGCACATACGTTATCGGCCACCGTCATGTTGGGAAACAGCTGATAGTTTTGGAACAGCAGGGCGCATTTGCGCTCCTGGGGCGACAGGTTGATGCCCGCCGCCGAGTCAAAGAAGATCACACCGTTGACGACGATCTTGCCCTCGTCGGGCGTCTCCACGCCGGCGATGCAGCGCAGTGTACAGCTCTTGCCGCAACCCGAGGCGCCCAGCAGCGCCACGCGCTCCTCGCCGGCCTCAAGCTGCATGTCGAGCATAAACCCGGGATAGCGCTTTTTGATATCCAAAACGAGTGACATGACCTATCGACCTCCCTTCGAGACAGCGTCATCGCGCATGAGCTCGGCCAGCGCCTCGCGATCGATACGCAGGGCATCGCCGCCCGCCGGGTCGAGCGAATCGCCCTGTCCGGCGAGCTCTTTGGCCTGCTTGCGCTCCGCACGGGAAAGACCACGCTCGCGGTACTTTTGCGAATGCGCCGTGTACATGTTGATGAACAGGATGACCAGGAAACTAAACACGATCACGACGGCGACCCAAAAGAGGGCCACCGACGTGTTGCCGCCCATCCACTCAAAGTAGATGGCGATGGGAATGGTCTGCGTAATGCCGGCGTAGTTGCCCGCAAAGAACAGGGTGCAGCCAAACTCGCCCATCGCGCGGGCAAAGGCGAGCACCGTGCCGGCGGCAATCGAGGGCCAGCCAAGCGGCATCATAAGCTTGGTAAAGATGCGACGCTCGGACCATCCCAGGGTTCGCGCCGCATCGAGCATTTGCGTGTCGAGGCTCTCGAAGGCTCCGAGTGCCGTACGATAGACGAGCGGGAACGACACCACCACGGCAGATATCACCGCTGCCGGCCACGTAAAGACAATCGAGATGCCGTGCGCGATGAGCCACTGGCCCACCCCGGTCGAGCGGCCAAACAGCATAAGGAGCAGAAAGCCGCAGACCGTGGGCGGCAGCACCATAGGAATCGTAAAGACCGAATCGAGCAGGCCCTTGATGCGACTCGTCGTACCCATGGTCTTCCATGCGGCAAACAGGCCCAGCGCAAAGGAGATCAGCAGGGCAAGGCCGCTCGTTTTAATGGACACCCAAAACGGGCGATAGTCGATATCGCCCAAAAAGGAAGCCAGTGAGGTCAAGGGCCCCTGCTCATCCCGCAACACGACAGACGATGCCTCTACCATTTGAGCGCTATCAAGCCAACGCGCGCCGCCCTTAGCATCACCCGAGGCTGATGCAATCACCACATAGCGGTCCCCATCCGCACCGCGCTCGTCAAAGCCATAGGTATACCCGCCGGCATCAAACGTTGTTTCCGCCGTGACATACCAAGGAAGATCCACGTCCCCCAGCTGCGCACCTCCCATGCAGTTTGCACTGTCGAGCTTGCAGACGAGGGCCTTGAGACCCGGTATGCACTCGTTGTCCTGCGGATCAAATCCATACCTCTCGACCGCCTTAGGCGATATCCACACCACAACGCGATCGGCAGCAGGCGCCACTACAAGGTCCACGTCCTCGTCAACGGGAAACCGGTAGCCCTCAGGCTGGCCCTCCATGGCACGAGCGGTCCCCTTGGCCAGCCGCTCAAAACCCTCGATCCCATAGGAAAGCCCATGAGCGGTCGCAGCAACCTGGGCCCCGTCCTCAGCATCCCCAGCAAACGCAAATCCCGGCACCCAGCAAAGCGCGAAGGTCAAAGCACAGGCGACAAGCATGCGGAATCTATTAAGCACGAAAAGCTCCAAGCGAATACAAGGACGGAGTGAAACACAAAACGATGGAATTATCGCGCCAAGCCGCACTACGCGGAAAGCTCAAAGCCGTACTTAGCCCAAATCTTCTGAGCCTTCTTGTTGGACAGGCAAAAGTCGATGAACGCCTTGGCCTCGTCGGCATGCTCGGAGCTCTCGGCAACGGCACCCGGGTACACGATGGGCTTGTGCGAATCCTCGGGGCACACGAAGGCCTCCTCGATGCCGTCGTAGCGGAAGATATCGGAGCTGTAGACAAAACCGGCTACGCAGTCGCCCGTAGAGACATAGGCGGCGGCGGTGCCCACCTTATCGGCCAGTGCGACCTTGTCGGCAATCTCGGGAGCATACTCGCCGTCGTCGCCCTCGGTGCCGGTGTAAAGGCCCACGGAGGCCAGGGCCTGGTTGGCGTACTTGCCAGCGGGGACGGTCTTGGCATCACCGATGGCGATCTTGCCGTCCAGGTTCGCGACGTCGGCGATGGCCTCGACCTTGGTGTCGGAACCCTCGGCGCGAATAATCACGAGGTCGTTGACGAACATATCCTCACGGGCGTCGGCGTCGACGAGCTCGGCGGTCTCAGCGTCATCCATGGTGCCCTTGGAAGCGGTGATGAGCACGTCGACCGTGGCGCCGGCCTTCATCTGCTCAACGAGGTCGCCGGAGGCCTTAAACTGCGTGTCGGCAAAGGTGGTGCCGGTCTGCTCGGTATAGAGTTCCTGGACCTCGGGGAGCGCCTTCTCGAGCGAGTTGGCGGCAAAGACCTGCAGCTCGACGGTTTCCTTCTTGGAAGAGGCCTTGGCGGAGCCGGCATCGGATCCGGCCGGCTCTGACGTCTTGCTGCCCGAGCAGCCGGCAAGACCAAGGCCGGCAGCGACGACAGCAGAAAGCGAGACGAATCCGCGGCGAGAAACCATATCGAACATATTCAACCCTTTCGGACCTTGTGCCCGGGTACCCCACCGCGGGCTTTAATCTGCAATCAGATTATACTTTTGCGCGAATAATGATAGTGAGAAATTATTCTCACCAGAGTATATAGTTTCGAGTTACTGTGCACCTCGGCGTCGCTTCGGTGGAAAACAAAAGCGGAGCAGCCGTTCAGGTCGCCCCGCCGCAGGTAAACCGCTTAGTTGGTATGTCCGCCGCCCGCTGTCATCTGAGCCGCGTGCTCCAGCTGGTCCGCTATGGCCTCCCAGCTTTCGCGGGCGGCCTTCGTAGAACCGGGAAAGTTTACGACAAGCGTATGACCTCGTTGCATGCAAATAGCGCGCGAGAGCATGGCGCGGCGCGTCTTGGTCATCGAGTACGCGCGAATCGCCTCTGCAATACCCGGCACATCGCGGTCGCAGACGGCACGCGTCGCCTCGGGCGTCACATCGCGCATCGAAAGCCCCGTGCCGCCGCAGGTGAGCACAACATTGGCGTGGCACTCATCGGCGGCTTCCACAATGGCATCACCAATCTCGCTGACGTCGTCGCGCACGACCACATGTGAGGCGACCGTCCAGCCCCGCGCCTCGATAAGTTCCTCGAGTGCGGCTCCAGCCTCGTCCTGGGCAAGATCGCGCGTATCCGAGCACGTCACAATCGAAATCTTCAACTCCATAGCGATCCTCCTATAGCACCGTTCCCTCAGGCAGGTCGACACGCACGACGTCCACGACATCTCCCGCCTTGAGCTCGCACGGTCCTTCGTCAATACGCAGCAGGCAGTTGGCCCGCTGCATCGTGCCGAGCAGCGCCGAATTCTGCGTCTTGGCCTCGGTCACCAACAGCTCACCGGTCTCGGGGTCGCGCGAAACCGTGGCGCGATCGAAGAAGCGTCGGTCCTGGCGCTTTTTCACACCGTGGGTAAGAACCGCTCGCTGCACGGGGCGCGCCCCCTCGGCAAAACCACGCATCTTGCGAATCGCCGGGCGCGCGAGCATCTCAAAGCCCACATACGCCGCGGCCGGATTGCCTGAAAGCCCCAGGTAGGGCTTACCCCCGAGCAAGCCAAACGTGATGGCCTTGCCCGGACGCATCGAAATGCGGTCAAACAGCACCTCGCCCTCGCGCCGGACGAGCGCCGTCACGTAGTCATAATCGCCCGCCGAGGCACCGCCGCTCGTAATGACAAAATCGCACTCCTGCACGGCGCGATGCACCAGCTCGGCAATCGCCTGCCCATCATCGGGCGCAATGCCGTAGAACACGGGCTCGGCCCCGGCATCAAGTGCCTCGGCCATTAACGCCGAGGAGTTGGAATCGCGAATCTGACCGCGCGCCGGTACCTTACTCGGTGCGACCAGTTCCGTGCCCAGCGAGATAATGCCCACGCGTGGGGCAGCGTGCACCTTCACACTCGCGTATCCGGCGCTTGCCAGCAGACCCGCGCCCGCCGGAGCCACGACCTCGCCGGCGTGCATCACAACATCGCCGGCATGAGCCTCCTCGGCGGCAGAGCGAACGTTCTCCCCTACCCTGGCAGGCGCCGAGAAGCGAACGTGCGAGCCCTCGTTGCCGTCGCCATCGAGCACGTCGACGATCTCGTACTTCACCACGGCATCGGCACCTTCGGGTACCGGCGCGCCCGTCATGATGCGGACTGTCTCGCCCGCGCCGATTGTGCCCCCAAACACATGACCCGCGGCCTCGTGTCCGATAACGTCGAGCGTCACTGGCGCCTCGCCAGATGCCTGCACCAAGTCCGCCGAGCGCACGGCATATCCGTCCATAGCGCTGTTGGCAAACGGCGAGATGTCGATATCGGCCACCGCATCCTTGGCCAAGGGAAGACCGGCGGCCTGCCACACGGGAATCTCGACGAGATCGGTCGGAGCAACGTGCGACAGGACAATCGACTGTGCGTCATCCAGTGGAATAAGTTTCTCTGCCATATGCACCTCTTAATGCCACGGCGCACAACAGGGGCGCCGTTTCTTTATGCTTGTCTCAGTATAATCCCCCGACGCACGACCGCGACTCGGCCCGTACCCGCAAATACACCTGTCGGTTGCAGGCCGCGAAACAGAATAGAAACCAACCCACCGGCTCGTCGCGTTTACCGCGTTTTATAATGCTTGCGTTGCAACCTAAAAGAGGAACATATGGCTCATAACGACAAACCCGAAAGCGCAAACGAGACGCAGGATCATTCTCAACCGCTCGACGCCGGCGGCTTTTTCTCCCTTAACGACGTCATCATGGCAGGCAGGCATCAGCTCACCCGCTCCGAGCAGCTCTTGGCCGCCGACACACGCCGCAACGCCCGCAACCTGTTTGCAAGCGCCAAACTGCTCGCGCTCGTCGTCATCGTCTCGCTCGCCATGGGCGTTGCCGCTTGGGCGTTTTTGGCCTCGCTGAATATCGCGACCGATTATCGTGAGCACCATGCGTGGGTCTACGCCTTGCTTCCCGTTGTGGGCGTTGCCACCGCATGGGTGTACAAAAACCACGGTCTCGCCGCCAAGCGTGGCAACAACCTGGTCATCGACTCCGCTCTGGGCACACGCCTCATCCATATGCGCATGGCCGTCCTCACGTTTGTGTGCTCCACGCTCACGCACCTAACGGGCGGATCGGCCGGTCGCGAGGGAGCCGCGGTGCAGATCGGCGGCACCATCGCCAGCAACATCTCGAGCCTCGCCCACCTCGAAAAGCATGACCATCACGACCTCATGCTCGCCGGCATCTCGTCGGCCTTTGGCGCCGTATTCGGTTCGCCCCTTGCCGGAGCTTTCTTTGGCATGGAGATGTGCTTTATCGGCAAAATCGACTACACCGCAGGCATCTACTGCCTGGTCGCCTCGTTTACCGGCTACTTTACATCACTCGCCCTGGGTACCGAGTACGAAGCGAATGTCATCGCCAGCGTTCCCAACATGACACCCAAAACGGTTGTCATCGTTGTTATCAGCGCCATTATCTTCGGTCTGACGGCACGCCTCTTTGCCTGGTCGGTTCGAACCGTCAAGAGCCTGTACGGTCGCTTTATCACCAATTACCTCGTTCGCGCACTCATCGGCGCGCTCGTGGTTCTCGCGGTCTATGCGATGCTTGACGCCTGGGAGTATGCCGGCCTTTCCACGTGGCTTTCGGGTGCCGGGTTTGCCGGCAAGACTACCCTCGCCGACGCCGCCATCAAGCTCGTCGTAACGGCGCTCACCCTGGGCGCCGGCTTCCAAGGCGGCGAGGTCACGCCCCTGTTTGGCATCGGTGCGGCACTCGGTGGCTGGATCGGTTGCCTTACCGGGCTCGACCCCAGTTTTCTGGCGGCTCTCGGCATGCTCGGCGTGTTCTGCGCCGGCCTCAACGTGCCCATCACCACCTGCATGATGGCCATCGACCTGTTCCACGGCACGGCCGCCGGGTTCTTTGTCATCGTGGCCTTTATCAGCTACCTAACCGCCGGACACCGCGGCGTGTACCCCGCCCAGCGCATCATCTCGCCCAAGCGCCGTTCGCTTATTGTGGATGAGGGCGGTACGGTAGCGGATGCTATCGAGCGCCACAACGACCTGATAGAGTAGACGTAAGCATTCGACGTGCAGCCACAATCGGGGGCAATTCGACCTGAGAGCGACCGCACCGTCACGTCATACGCCGGGAGTCGCCCCATGCACGCAACTGATTTTGGCCGCACGCTCATCATCGCCAACCCCGCCGCCCAGTCGGGTGCGGCGCGCGAAGTTGCCGAGCGCCTGCAGCGCTTTTTGGATATGACCGCGCGCGCATCCCAGTTTGACTTGGTGCTTACCGAGCACATGGGACACGCCAAAGAGCTGGCCGCCCAGGCAACGGACTATCGCACCGTTATCGCACTCGGCGGCGACGGCGTGATCCACGAGGTCGTCAACGGGCTTATGACGCAAAAGGAGGACGCCCGCCCCGCTCTTGCCGTCCTGCCCGTGGGCTCCGGCAACGATTTTGCCCAGACGCTCGGCATCGACGATTTCTCCGGCAAGGATTTTGGCGCGCTGCTCACCTGCGAGCTGCAGCGTCAGGACATCGGGCGCATTCGCTCTTGGAGCCCTGCGAGCGGCAGCGGCGAGGCTACCGTTGAGTACTTCGACCAGACGCTTTCGATCGGCATCGATGCCGCCATCGGCCTGGGCACCACCGAGCTGCGCAAAAAGACGGGTCTCACCGGCGCGCCGCTCTACACCCTCTCGGGACTTGAGCAGTTTGGCCTACGCTATCGCAACTACCCCATGACAGTCAGCTTTGACGGGGCGCCCGCCGAGCGCGTGAGGGCGATCATCATGGCGATTCAGCTGGGTCCTACCTATGGCTCGGGCTATCGCATCTGCCCCGACGCCGACCCCTATGACGGTATGTTCGACGTCTGCTACGCCTGCGGCCCCGTTCCGCGCGCGGTCGCGCTTCCCATGTTCCTTTCGGCCAAAGATGGCCACCATACCAAGCTGCCACCGGTTCGCATGCGCCGCTGTCGCCATGCCGAGCTTACCTTTGAGGAGCCCGACTACCCCATCCAGGCCGACGGCGAGCCCATCGTCGCCTCGCGCATCGAGGTCGACATCCTTCCCGCCGCCCTCGAGGTCTGGCACCCTACCCGCTAACCACCCCTAAGTTGCGGTGAAATAGGGACTGTTTATGCAGGTAAAGCTGCAAAACAGTCCCTATTTCACCGCAACTTATTAAGAAGATCATTCCTCCCCGCCCGGCTTACGACGGTTGGCCTTTTTAATGGCGTTGAAGTGTTTGTCATTGAGCCTGCGCTGGCGAGAGCGCTGAGGCACTTTGGTCTTGACGCGACGGCGCGGTGGACGGCCACGACGCTCAAGCTCTGCCCTCAGCTTACGCAAACAGCAGCTGCGATTCTGAAACTGACTACGGCTCTCGCGCGCCGTCACGGTAATCCCCGAAGGGATATGTTTCATGCGCACCGCCGAGTCCGTCGTGTTCACGCCCTGTCCGCCCGGACCTGTCGCGCGAAACACCTGCACCTCGCAATCGCGCGCCAACTCCTCGACCGACATCTCGGCATAGCGCGCATACTCGCGCCATCCCATCTTGTTCTCATCCATATCAACACCTCCCCTCATACAAAAAATGTGACAAAGGGACAGTCCCTTTGTCACATCGCATACCAATCGCTTGTGTTGCGCGCCTAGGCGAACGTGATCTCGCCGTTCTCGCAGTCCATTTCGGCGATACGGGCCAGGCTCTCAACGCGGAAGCCGCGCTCGCGGAGCTTATCGCCACCGCCCTGGAAGCCCTTCTCCACCGCAATGCCAATGCCGGCAACCTCGGCGCCCGCGGCCTCGCAGATCTTGATAAGGCCCTCGAGCGCGCAGCCGTTGGCCAGGAAGTCGTCGATAATCAGGACCTTGTCGCCCTCGGACAGGAAGCGCTTGCCAACGATGACCGGGTACTCCTTCTGCTTGGTAAAGGAGTAGATGGTCGTGGCATACTGCTCGCCGTCGAGGTTGATGGACTGGGCCTTCTTGGCAAAGACCACCGGCACGCCGCCAAAATGCTGAGCCGCGATGCAGGCCATACCAATGCCCGAAGCCTCGATCGTCAGGATCTTGTTGATCTCGACACCCTCGAACAGACGGGCCCACTCGGCACCCATGTGGTCGAACAGCTCAACGTCGCACTGGTGGTTGAGGAAGGCATCAACCTTAAGGACGTTACCGGCCTTTACGATGCCGTCATGGCGAATACGATCCTCAAGCTCCTGCATGGCGCAACCCCTTCTCGCGGCAACGATACCGCGCGATTAATAAACGTTGTTCGATAGTCTACCACGGACCGACCCCCGCCCGCCCCACAAGCCACATCGCACCATAAAGCTGCAAGACCAGTAGATAGGCCCGATTCATGGCAAGCCTGCCCCCCCACAAGCTAATGGCGGGCGCGTATCCTCACCAAACGCACTATGGCAAGCGCAAAGCCCACGGCGGCCACAGCCATGAGCACGTAGAACACCGAACGGAAACCAAACAGGAACACATCCGGACGACCTGCAACAAAACTGGTCACGACCTCGCCCATCGCCACGCTCATCTGCCCATACAGGATATGCGACGCCACCGTAATACCGAGTGCCATGCCGGCGTAGCGCGCCAAACTGCCCAAGCTGCCCGCAAAGCCGAGCGCTTCGCGCGGAGCCGAACCCATATACAGCGAGTTGTTGGGGCTCTGGAAAATCGACGTGCCGCACGACATAAATGCGACGCAGCACACGATCACAGGGATAGAAGAGTGCTCGTCAAGCGTGCTTACCGCAAAGAGACCGCACACATACACGCCCAGGCCGACCGCCGTGGGGCCCTCGCAGCCGACACGGTCCGAAACCGTTCCCGAAAGCGGGCCGATAAAGGCATTCACCATTGGCAGCGCCAAAAACAGCAGGCCCGAAACGTCAGACCCAAACCCATGCGCGTCCTGAAAATAGAACGGCAGAATAAACTCGGATGCGCCAATACCAACGAACACGATGAGCATGCAGGCAAGGTTGATGGTGAAGGCCGAATTTGCAAAGCAGCGACGAGCGGCCTCGATCAGGGACATGGGGCGTTCGCCGGCCTCTGGCCTAACATGCGGCAGCGTGTAGAGTCCCACGATAAACGAGATCACGCCAATGGGCAGGTTGATGAGGAAGATGCTCTCCCAGGGAAAGCTTGCCACCAGCATGCCGCCGAGCACGGGGCCACACATCATGCCGAGGGCCACGAAGGTCGCGAGAATACCCATGGCACGGCCTCGTTCGCGTGCCGGAAACGACTCGGTAATGATACCCATGTTGTTAGCCATGGCCGCCGCGCAACCGACGCCCTGAACAATGCGTGCCAGGATAAGAACCTCGAGCGAGGCCGAAAGGCCGCACAGCAGCGAACCGACCGAAAAGACGATGACGCCCAGCTGGAACACATTCACCTTGCCACGCACGTCGCCCAGACGGCCAAACGGCAACATAGCCACGCAAGTCGCAAGCAGATACACCGAGCTTACCAGCTGAATGCGATCGAGGCCCACGCCCAGCTCCTTTTGCATCACGGGCAGCGCCACGGTCACGACGGTCGAATCCAGACACACCATAAACGTCATGATGAGCACGGTAAACAGAATCGCCCACTTGTTCTTGCCATGGGTGTCGCCCTCTAGGGCAATGTGTTCGCGGCGCAGCTGCTCGGCAGTTTTCTCCATGTATATCCTTTCTATCGTGCAACGCAAAAACGGGACCCCAATCGCCTACAAACGGACACGATCGGGGTCCCGCCTACGGAATCGGAACTATGAGGACGTCGTCAGCCGAAAAGCCGTCCCACGCCTCGCACGCACGCTAGCCTAGCACTGCTCGAGCGCCTGCTCAAGGTCGGCAATCAGATCGGCCGTGTCCTCAAGGCCGCACGACAGGCGCACCATGTCAGCGGAGATGCCGCAGGCGATGAGCTCCTCGTCGTTCATCTGGCGATGGGTGGCGTTTGCCGGGTGCAGGCAGCAGGTGCGGGCATCGGCCACGTGCGTGGCAATCTGGGCGAGCTTAAGACTCTTCATAAAGGTCTCGGCCGCCGCACGACCACCGGTAAAGCCAAAGCTCACGACGCCGCAGGTACCGTTGGGCATGTACTTCTGAGCCATGTCGTAGTACTTGTCGCCCTCCAGGCCCGGATAGCTCACGAAGCGCACTTTGGGGTGGCCCTGCAGGAACTTGGCGACCGCCAGACCGTTCTCGCAATGGCGCGGCATACGCACGTGCAGGCTCTCGAGCGAACTGTTCAGGAAGAAGGCCGCCTGCGGGTTCTGCATGGGGCCGAGGTCGCGCATGAGCTGCGCGGTTGCCTTGGTAATGAAGGCACCCTCGCGACCGAACTTCTCGGCATAGGTCACGCCGTGATAGCTCTCGTCGGGCGTGGTGAGACCCGGGAACTTGTCCGCATGGGCCATCCAGTCAAACTGGCCGTGATCGACGATCACGCCACCCAGGTAGGCCGCATGTCCATCCATGTACTTGGTGGTGGAGTGTGTAACGATGTCGGCGCCCCACTCAAAGGGACGGCACATCACGGGCGTCGGGAAGGTGTTGTCGACCATCAGCGGCACGCCGTGGTAGTGCGCGGCCTTGGCAAAGCGCTCAATATCGAGCACGGCAAGGGCGGGGTTGGCAATCGTCTCGCCAAAGACGAGCTTAGTATTGGGCTCAAAGGCTGCCTCGAGCTCCTCGTCGGAGCAGTCGGGGGCAACGAACGTGCAGGTCAGACCCATGCGGCCCATGGTGTGGGCGAGCAGGTTATACGTACCGCCGTAAATGGCAGAACTCGCGACCACATGATCGCCGGCACCGGCCACGTTAAAGATCGCGAGGAAATTCGCAGCCATGCCCGAGCTCGTGAGCATCGCGGCAGTGCCTCCCTCCATCTCGCAGATCTTGGCGGCAACCAGATCGCACGTGGGGTTCTGCAAACGGCTGTAGAAGTAGCCCGACTCCTCCAGGTCAAACAGCTTGCCCATATGCTCCGACGTGTCGTACTTCCACGTGGTGGACTGGTAGATGGGCACCTGGCGCGGCTCGGCATCTCCCGGGTGATAGCCGCCCTGAACACATGTAGTACCGATAGTCTGCTCGCTCATATCTAGCTCCCTTGCCTGGGTTTTAGTTTTATTCGGTTCACGATACCGCTACCCTGCACCCCTCTCAACCCATCCCCAAGGTAGGTTAAGGGACAAATTCATCAGGGGTATTTATCTCAAGCCTTGGGCATTTGCTCGATAGATAAAAATGAGGCATACATGAAGCTCTCGATGATTACATGCCCCGTCACGGGTACCATAGGCGGGTACACCGTGACCAAGGAGACAACGATGAAGCAGATCGATACCACCCAGCTCGACACCGCCGCCTGCCAGGCTCAGGCTGCCGAATACCACGCCCGCGGCTTTAACTGCGCACAGGCCGTTGCCTGCACGCTCGCACCTGCCGTCGGGCTCGACCCCCAGACCGCCTTTACCCTCACCGAGGGCTTTGGCGCCGGCATGGGTGGCATGACCGAGACCTGCGGCGCCATCTCGGGCGCCGTGGCCATCATGGGCTTCGTGATGAGCGACGGCATGGAAAACCCCAAGACTAAGGGCCAGACCTACAAGCTGTCGCGCGAAATCGCCAAGCGTTTTGGCGAGAAGAACACGACGACCATCTGCGGCACGCTCAAAGGCATCGGATCGGACAAGGGTCCGCTCCGCAGCTGTCCCGGCTGCATCGACGATGCCGTCGAGATCGCCTGCGATGTGCTAAAGCAGCTCGCCGAGCAAACGGCAGCAACAGAAAAACGACGGCCGTCGCGCTTGGAATCCATCCAAAAGCACGCCGGCCGTCGTCGTTAGAACTCGGCAAACTCGGGAGCACCGACCTCAATCTCCTCGCGCCCCGCCATAAGCTCGCGCATCTTAGCGCAAAATGGCTCCTGCTCCCCCGCCTTAAACACCAAATGAAGTGTCACGGCATCCGCGTAATCGGTATCCGAAACCTTGGCACCCGAATCCTGCGCCAAACGAAGTACCTGCTCGTACTGCGGATAGGCCACATGCACGTCAACCGGCACGACGCTTGTCATCTCAACGATCTGCCCGGCCTCCTGAGCCGCGGCCACCGCTGCCTGCGTCGCCGCGGTATAGGCGCGTACCAAGCCACCAGGCCCCAACAGCGTGCCACCAAAATAGCGCGTCACTACGCAGCAAACATTTTTGAGCTCCGCGCCGCGCAACACCTCGAGCGTCGGCATACCGCTTGTGCGGCTCGGCTCACCATCATCGCTCTGGCGTTCGCGTCCATCGACCAAAATCCACGCGGGAACATTGTGCCGAGCGTTGTAATGACGCTTGCGAACCATCTCGATAAAGGCATTCGCCTCATCCTCGGACTCAATATGGACCAGCTGGGCAATAAACCGGCTCTTGCGGTCCACAAACTCGCCCGAAGCCTCAATATTCGATTGCAGAGTAAAATAGCTGTCCAACAAAGCCCCTCAACAAAACTAAGCGCGGCAACAAACAGCCTCAATAATACGGCAAACACCATATCGATTGTCAGGGTAACAAAAATGCCAAGTGGGCCTGTAAGCCGGGTTCTGTCGTGAACGGTCATTTATCTTGTCTGCACGTTACCGTGCAGCTCCACGCACGCTACCCGAACGCGGACCGGGCCGGCCCATAGCGTTCCTATTCGCGCTTGCTCCGGATGGGGCTTGCCAAGCCGCCGTGTTACCACGACGCTGGTGGTCTCTTACACCACCGTTTCAGCTTTTCCCTTTACGCCTTGCGGCGCAGGTGGGAGTCTTCTTTTCTGCGGCGCTTTCCGTCGGATCACTCCGCCCGGCCGTTAGCCGGCATCCCGCCCTCTGGAGCCCGGACTTTCCTCACGCGTGCTGCAAGCAGCACATCGCGCGACCGTCTGGCCCACTCAGCAGTGTAAGAGTGTAGCACACCGTTGCCGCAGGCAATGGCACAACACAAGCGTTCGACACGATAAACCAAGAACCGCGCTATGCAGTACAATAGAGTCGTCGATGGGCAACGTCGTCAGTCGAGACACGACCGCGCTCCGCACCCCTCCGTCTACTCGGTGCGCTCCCGCCTCCTCCCCGAGGCGGGATGTCGGCATTTTTCATGCACCGACAACCCAATAGCCTGTGAACAGCCCGGGCAGCATTGCACACGGGCAGCATCGCGTACCTCAGCAACAAATGCAAAAAGGGACCCGTCCATTGCGGACGGATCCCTTAAAACAAGTGATCGTCAAACCGATTTACTCGGCGTCGGTCTCCTCGTCCTTCTTCTCGGAAGGCAGCGGGGTAACCTCAATCTCGACGCCCAGAGTCTCAGCAGCGGACTTCATGGACAGGGAGATACGACGACGGTCGAGGTCGATCTCCATGACCTTGACCTGAACCTTGTCGCCCACGTGGGTGACCTGAGAAGGCTGATCGACGTGCTTGTTGGCCATCTCGGAGATGTGCACCAGGCCCTCGATGCCCTCGCCCAGGTCGACGAAAGCGCCGAACGGGACAAGCTTGGTCACAGTGCCCTCGACGATAGCGCCGACGGGGTACTTCTTGACCAGTGCGCGCCACGGATCCTCGGTGGTCTGCTTGAGACCCAGGGAGATGCGCTCGCGGTTGAGATCGACGTCGAGAACCTCGACCTCGACCTCCTGGCCGACCTTGACAACCTCGGAAGGATGGTTGACGTGGTTCCAGGAGAGCTCGGAGATGTGGATGAGGCCGTCGATACCGCCGAGGTCGACGAAGGCGCCGAAGTCGACGATGGAGGAAACGGTGCCCTGGAGACGCATGCCGGACTTGAGCTTGGACAGGATCTCGGAGCGCTCGGCCTTACGGGACTCCTCGAGCACGACGCGACGGGAGAGGACGACGTTGTTGCGGTTGCGGTCCATCTCGATGACGCGGGCCTCGATGCGGGTGCCCATGTAGGAGGTGAGGTCCTTGACGCGACGGAGGTCGACGAGGGAAGCGGGCAGGAAGCCACGCAGGCCGATGTCGAGAATCAGGCCGCCCTTGACAACCTCGATAACCTCGCCCTCGACGTTCTCGCCGGAGTTGAACTTCTCCTCGATGCGGTTCCAAGCACGCTCGTACTCGGCACGCTTCTTGGACAGGACCAGACGACCGTCCTTGTCCTCCTTCTGGAGAACCAGAGCCTCGATGGGATCACCGAGTGCAACGATGTCTGCAGGGTTAGCGTCCTTGCGGATGGACAGCTCGCGGACCGGGATAACGCCCTCGGACTTGAATCCGATGTCAACGAGCACCTCGTCATGCTCGATCTTAACGACAGTGCCGTTAACGAGATCGCCCTCATCAAAGTCGGTAATCGTACCGTCGATGAGGTTGTTCATCTCCTCCTCATTGACATCGTCAAGAGAGAAAATGGACGAGTTCTGAATCTCACTCAAAGGTGGACCCCTTTCGAACTACGGGGCCCCGATTGCTAGGGCCTACAGAAGGGTGCGACAAGCACACAACGTTTAGGAACACTCGGGAGCCGACAGATACTAATGTGACGCTTATGCAATCACGTTCGTATAGGTTACGGGGAAATGAGTTCGATTTCAAGCGTGAACTGCGATTTTTTACTCGTGTGGAGACTTTTTCGTAATCTTATGAACACACGTATCCGCAACTTGACGATAACCAGCAAGGCATTTGGCTTTGGGGTAAAGTATCCGGAGCCAACGACTCTAGATCAAATTTACGAGAAAGGTGCCCGCGTGCTCAAAGCAGTCGTTTTCGATATGGACGAAACGCTTCTTAGCATCAACCTCAACGCGTTCATCCTTCGCTATTTTAAGGATGTCTCTTCGATGCTCGCGGATATCGGGCGCCGCAGCCGCGGTGGCACGATGGCACGCCTCGGCACCATCCTGGTCGACCTCAACGCCAATCGCCGCAGCGGCACGGACAACCGCACCAATCTTGAGTTTTACCAAGAAGAGGTCGAGCGCCGATGCGGGATCCGCCTCTCCGATCCCCTCATCTACGAGGCGTTTACCTACTATGACCGCGAAGTTCTTCCGTACAAGAACGACGATGTCATTAACGCCCACGCCATGCCGGGCGCACACGCCGCGCTCCAGGCCGTACAGGACGCAGGGCTGCGTTGTGCGCTCTTTACCAACCCCAGCTTTCCCCAGGGGGCCATCGAGTGCCGCATGGGTTGGGGCGACCTGGCCGACGCTCCCTTTGAGCTCGTCACGCACATGGGAAACACCACCCGCTGCAAGCCCGATGCCACCTACTATCTAGAGCAGCTTCAGGTGATGGGGCTCGAGCCGCACGAGGTCCTTATGGTGGGCAACGATCCCAAACGCGACTTCCCGTCCCCCGATTGCGGCATCCAAACCGCCTTTGTGGGCCAAGGCAAGCCCAGCCGAGCCACCTGGCGCGGAACCATGGAAGACTTCGCCCGCGACTTTAACGCCGTAGTAGAAGCCTTCTACGAACACCAAGTAGCCGACGAACTGTCGTAGGACCCCTCCCTCGCTCCAAAAAAGCGCCACAGGTTGAGCATAAGTCAGACACTATGACCCAATCCAGGGGCACGGAAACGACAGGAGCCCCCGCTCGTGACCGCGGGTCG
>NZ_WQPL01000043.1 GCF_018785245.1 Collinsella aerofaciens
GATCGCGTCGGAAATGTTGGTGTAAGCGCGCCGACGGCTGACCGCCAAACGCAAGCGGCCCCTGTCCTAGAATCTGGAATTGCTACATAACACAGGTTCTGGGAAAGGACAGGGACCGCTATGGAGATATTAGCAGACGCGATGCCGGATAAGGCCGCCATCCCGAGGTCGACCGACGGGATGGTCGACATCCAGTCGCTGCTCAGGCTGCTCGCCGAGCAGGTGGTCAACGCCATCATGGACGAGGAGGCCGACCAGCTCTGCGGCGATGGGGCCAACAGCAGGAACGGCTACCGCAACCGCACGCTCGAGACGTGCGTGGGCACGCTCAACCTGAGAATCCCCAAGCTCAGGACGGGTAGCTTCTTCCCCGAGGACGTCCTCGAGCGCTACCAGCGCGTCGACCGCGCGCTCGTCGCGGCGGTGGCCGAGATGTACGCCACCGGCACCAGCACCAGGAAGGTGCAGAGGATAGCCGAGAAGATGGGCATCGAGAGGCTCGGCAGGGACCGCGTGAGCGCGATCGCCGCGACCCTCGACGCCGAGATAGCCGACCTCGCGGAGGGGCCGCTCGATGCGCGCGCGATACCCTACATCTGGCTCGACGCGACCTACGTCAAGTGCCGCCGCGGGGGCCGCGTGGCTTCGACCGCGGTGGTCACGGCGATAGGCTGCGACGAGTCCGGCTGGAGGCGGGTGCTGGGGGTGTCCGTGGTGGACACGGAGTCCTACGAATCGTGGCTCGGTTTCCTGCGGAAGCTGCGCGACCGCGGCGCGACCGGCACCGAGCTCGTCGTATCCGATGCCCACGGGGGCCTGGTCAGGGCCATAGGCGAGGTCTTCCAGGGGGCGGCCTGGCAGCGATGCGCCGTGCACCTGATGCGCGACTGCATGCGCGAGGCCGGCTCCTGGCAGCTGAGGCGCCGCGTGGGGCGCATCGTCTCCTCGGTCTTCCGCGCCGGGGACGCCGCCACCGCCGTGGCCATGTACCACGCGGCATGCGAGATGCTGGAGGGGTGCTGCCCGAGGGCGGCGAGGGTGCTCGAGGAGGCGGAGCCCGACGCGCTCGCGTACCTGGACTTCCCGCCGTCGCACTGGAAGCGCCTGCGCACCAACAACGTGCAGGAGCGCGCCAACAGGGAAATCAAGCGCCGCTCGCGCGTGGTGCAGGTCTTCCCGTCGGAGAGTTCGCTGCTCAGGCTCGTGGGCGCCGTCATGTGCGACCAGGCCGAGACATGGTCCGGCTCGCGCTACTTCTCGGAGAGGAAGATGGCCGAGATGCATGACGCCGCGTTCAGAATGGGTGCCGCGGGCGAGCACAACTGGGCGGAGCTGGAGAAGGCGGCCAGGAAGATGCTCGAATCCAGCCTGGAACTTGCCGACAGCGTGGAGGCGGCCTAGGATATCAACTGATTCCGGATATCGGACACAGGGGCCGCAAGGGCCCTTACACCAACTTTCTCGACACTACC
>NZ_WQPL01000044.1 GCF_018785245.1 Collinsella aerofaciens
GTGTCGCATCCGGGCAGACATCGAACCATTTGAAATGGTCTAACTTGGATTTGTTTTTCGCAAGGCCGCCGAGAGGCGGCCCCGAGAAATTCCTTTTCCTATACTAGAACCATATGAATCGAACGGAACCGATCAGCTAATAGTTGTGAGGACCGGACGGGCTCGAAGCCCATATATTTTGGACGGAGAGTTCGATCCTGGCTCAGGATGAACGCTGGCGGCGCGCCTAACACATGCAAGTCGAACGGCACCCCTCTCCGGAGGGAAGCGAGTGGCGAACGGCTGAGTAACACGTGGAGAACCTGCCCCCTCCCCCGGGATAGCCGCCCGAAAGGACGGGTAATACCGGATACCCCCGGGCGCCGCATGGCGCCCGGGCTAAAGCCCCGACGGGAGGGGATGGCTCCGCGGCCCATCAGGTAGACGGCGGGGTGACGGCCCACCGTGCCGACAACGGGTAGCCGGGTTGAGAGACCGACCGGCCAGATTGGGACTGAGACACGGCCCAGACTCCTACGGGAGGCAGCAGTGGGGAATCTTGCGCAATGGGGGGAACCCTGACGCAGCGACGCCGCGTGCGGGACGGAGGCCTTCGGGTCGTAAACCGCTTTCAGCAGGGAAGAGTCAAGACTGTACCTGCAGAAGAAGCCCCGGCTAACTACGTGCCAGCAGCCGCGGTAATACGTAGGGGGCGAGCGTTATCCGGATTCATTGGGCGTAAAGCGCGCGTAGGCGGCCCGGCAGGCCGGGGGTCGAAGCGGGGGGCTCAACCCCCCGAAGCCCCCGGAACCTCCGCGGCTTGGGTCCGGTAGGGGAGGGTGGAACACCCGGTGTAGCGGTGGAATGCGCAGATATCGGGTGGAACACCGGTGGCGAAGGCGGCCCTCTGGGCCGAGACCGACGCTGAGGCGCGAAAGCTGGGGGAGCGAACAGGATTAGATACCCTGGTAGTCCCAGCCGTAAACGATGGACGCTAGGTGTGGGGGGACGATCCCCCCGTGCCGCAGCCAACGCATTAAGCGTCCCGCCTGGGGAGTACGGCCGCAAGGCTAAAACTCAAAGGAATTGACGGGGGCCCGCACAAGCAGCGGAGCATGTGGCTTAATTCGAAGCAACGCGAAGAACCTTACCAGGGCTTGACATATGGGTGAAGCGGGGGAGACCCCGTGGCCGAGAGGAGCCCATACAGGTGGTGCATGGCTGTCGTCAGCTCGTGTCGTGAGATGTTGGGTTAAGTCCCGCAACGAGCGCAACCCCCGCCGCGTGTTGCCATCGGGTGATGCCGGGAACCCACGCGGGACCGCCGCCGTCAAGGCGGAGGAGGGCGGGGACGACGTCAAGTCATCATGCCCCTTATGCCCTGGGCTGCACACGTGCTACAATGGCCGGTACAGAGGGATGCCACCCCGCGAGGGGGAGCGGATCCCGGAAAGCCGGCCCCAGTTCGGATTGGGGGCTGCAACCCGCCCCCATGAAGTCGGAGTTGCTAGTAATCGCGGATCAGCATGCCGCGGTGAATGCGTTCCCGGGCCTTGTACACACCGCCCGTCACACCACCCGAGTCGTCTGCACCCGAAGTCGCCGGCCCAACCGCAAGGGGGGAGGCGCCGAAGGTGTGGAGGGTGAGGGGGGTGAAGTCGTAACAAGGTAGCCGTACCGGAAGGTGCGGCTGGATCACCTCCTTTCTAGGGAGATAAGTTCTTAGAGAGACAAACTTTAACTCGAATAGAGGGCAGGAGCCCGTCCGGTAGATGTCCGCCAGGATAAGTCCCCGCAGCACCCGGTCCCCGGGGTCGCACCCGCGTACCTTGAGAGCCGCATAGCGATAGGAGAGAGATGGAAGAGTATCCTCTTCCAGACTCGATTCTTTTCTGCGATTTAAAGACAGAATGATAGCAATCATTCATCCGATCCAAACAAGAAGAATTCACTTATTTATGAGTGAGGAGCATCTGATCGCGAGCACAGTACATACACTGTGCCGCGGTATGAGATACCCGAATTGCGACATACGAGCGCTATTCATGATATCGATTAATTTCTATTAGCGACACGTGGATATCCCGCGGGCCCGATGCGGTCCCGCAAGATACCACGGGCGCACGGCGGATGCCTTGGCACAGGGAGCCGATGAAGGACGCGGCAAGCTGCGATAATCCCCGGCGAGGAGCACACATCCTTCGACCCGGGGGTCTCCGAATGGGCGAACCCAT
>NZ_WQPL01000045.1 GCF_018785245.1 Collinsella aerofaciens
TGAGCGCTCAGTCCCGCGGGCCGCGAGGTGCGGTTCCGGAAGAGCTCGGGCGATTAGTGCGGCTCGGCTGAGGACGTCGCCGTCCTTGCACCTGCCGTCTATCGACCAGGTAGTCTACCTGGGCCCTTACCGGAAGGAGAACTAATCCCTGGAACGGCTTCCCGCTTAGATGCCTTCAGCGGTTATCCGCGCCGCACGCGGCTACCCGGCCGTGCCGTTGGTCGACAACCGGTTCACCGGAGGTGCGTCCACCCCGGTCCTCTCGTACTGGGGGCAGCCTCCATCGATTCTCCTGCGCCCACGGAGGATAGGGACCGAACTGTCTCACGACGTTCTGAACCCAGCTCGCGTACCGCTTTAAACGGCGAACAGCCGTACCCTTGGGACCTGCTCCAGCCCCAGGATGCGATGAGCCGACATCGAGGTGCCAAACCTTGCCGTCGATGTGGACTCTTGGGCAAGATCAGCCTGTTATCCCCGGAGTACCTTTTATCCGTTGAGCGACGGCCCACCCACTCGGGGCCGCCGGATCACTAGAGCCTGCTTTCGCACCTGCTCGGCTTGTGGGCCTCGCAGTCAAGCCCGCTTGTACTCTTGCATTCAAAAGGACGGTTGCCGACCGTCCCGAGCGGACCTTCGCGCGCCTCCGTTACCCTTTAGGAGGCGACCGCCCCAGTCAAACTGCCCGCCTGGCACGGTCCCCGAGCCGGTTGACGGCCTCGGGTTAGGACGCCGGTCGCGCGAGGGCAGTATTCCAAGGGCGGCTCCCCGGGGGCTGGCGCCTCCGGATCGATGCCTCCTGCCTATCCTCTACACGCGGGACCAGCGGCCAATGCCAAGCTGCAGTGAAGGTTCACGGGGTCTTTCCGTCCTTCCGCGGGTAAGTCGCATCTTCACGACCAGTGCAATTTCACCGGGTCCATGGTCGAGACAGCGCCCAAGTCGTTGCGCCTTTCGTGCAGGTCGGAACTTACCCGACAAGGAATTTCGCTACCTTAGGACCGTTATAGTTACGGCCGCCGTTTACCGGGGCTTGGCTTCGGGGCTTCGCCGAATCGGCTAACTCCTCCGCGTGACCTTCCGGCACCGGGCAGGCGTCAGACCCTATACGTCGCCTTGCGGCTTCTGCAGAGTCCTGTGTTTTTGGTAAACAGTCGCTTGGGCCTCTCCACTGCGGCCCGCCTCCGCTCCCGGAGCAAGTCCGTTCACGTACGCGCGGGCACCCCTTCTCCCGAAGTTACGGGGCCATTGTGCCGAGTTCCTTGACCATGGTTGACCCGATCGCCTCGGTATGTTCTACCCACCCACCTGTGTCGGTTTGCGGTACGGGCGCGCACGCGCCTGCCTAGGGGTTTTTCTAGGGACCTCGGGCTCACTCGCTTCGCTCAGTCGCTTCGTCCGGAGCCTCGCCCTCCTGCGGACCGGATTTCCCTGGTCCGCGGGCCGCGCTCCATCACGGGGACGTCCAGAACCCCGCCGAGCCACCCCCATCCGTCGCCCCGTCGGTCGTAGCGCCGCGTGCGCGGTGCAGGAATGTCTGCCTGCTGCGCGTCGGCTACGCCTACCGGCCTCGCCTTAGCCCCCGACTGACCCTGGGAGGATTAGCCTTGCCCAGGAAACCTCGGGTTCACGGCGGACGAGTTACTCTCTCGTCTCTCGCTACTCATGCCAGCATTCTCACTCCCATGCGCTCCACCGTCGGTCGCCCTCCGGCTTCTCCGCCCATGGGAAGCTCCCCTACCGATTCTAATGAATTAAAATCCCGCCGCTTCGGTGTCCAGCTTAGCCCCGTGTATTGTCGGCGCATGTCCACTCGACCAGTGAGCTGTTACGCACTCTTTGAATGGATGGCTGCTTCTAAGCCAACATCCTGGTTGTCTGGGCGGACGCACATCCTTTGCCACTCGGCTGGAACTTGGGGACCTTAGCGGGCGGTCCGGGCTGTTTCCCTCTCGAGCACACAGCTTAGCCCACATGCTCTGACTGCCGCGCTCTGGGCCGCCGGCATTCGGAGTTCGGTTGGATTCGGTAGGCGGCGAAGCCCCCTCGTCCATCCGGTGCTCTACCTCCGGCGGTGAACGCGCGACGCTAGCCCTAAAGCTATTTCGGGGAGAACGAGATATCTCCGGGTTTGATTGGCCTTTCACCCCTATCCGCAGGTCATCGCCGCCGTTTTCAACCGACGTGCGTTCGGCCCTCCACGGGGTCTTACCCCCGCTTCAGCCTGCCCACGGATAGCTCACCCGGCTTCGCGTCCGCGGCGCGGGACTCAAGTCGCCCTGTTAAGGCTCGCTTTCGCTCCGGCTCCCTTTCGGTTAACCTCGCCCCGCGCCAGCGACTCGCTGGCTCATTCTACAAAAGGCACGCCGTCACACCATAAAGGTGCTCCGACTGCTCGTGGGCGCACGGTTTCAGGTACTGTTTCACTCCCCTCCCGGGGTGCTTTTCACCTTTCCCTCACGGTACTGGTGCGCTATCGGTCACAGGGTAGTACTCAGGCTTGGATGGTGGTCCACCCAGGTTCGGACCGGGTTTCACGTGCCCGGCCCTACTCAGGGACCGCGTCGCGCCGTCCGGTCTGGGTTCGCGTACGGGGCTGTCACCCGCTGCGGCCGGCCCTCCCATGCCGTTCCGCTCCCCAGCCGGACCTGCGCCCGGGGGCGGCAGCCCCCGGATGCGCGGCCCTGCAACCCCGTCGGCGGAACCCCTGCCGGGTATGCCCGCTCGACGGTTTGGCCATCGGTCCCCTTTCGCTCGCCGCTACTCGGGGAGTCTCGAGATTGATTTCCTCTCCTCCGGGTACTTAGATGTTTCAGTTCCCCGGGTTGTCCTCCCC
>NZ_WQPL01000046.1 GCF_018785245.1 Collinsella aerofaciens
GCCACGGTTTGCTTTCTCACTCCGGCTGCTTTGCAGAGTCGTTCGAAAGCAAACCGTGGCCGGCCCTTCGCCTTACGTACCACCATTGGGAACTTTAGCTGATACTTTGAAAGCGATGGGGCTTTTGTTGGCAGGGCCTTTGGGCTCGATTGAGAACTTTGGAACCGTCTTAAACGTTTGGCTGAACGGGGCTTTGGGTACCCTTTGTTTTACTTTGGATTGATTCGTTAAATTTGGAGGGCTTGGTTGTGAGTTATTTGGATTTGGCTCGGGGTCGGTATTCTTGTCGTTCTTTTGAGGATCGGGCTGTTGAGCAGGCTGTGGTGGATGCCATTGTTGAGGCTGGGCGGATTGCTCCTTCTGCTTGTAATAATCATCCAACCCGTGTGATGGTGTTGGATACGCCTGAGCTTCTGGAGAAGGCTGCTGCTTGTCAGCCTCGGTTTGCTCGTGATGGATCTATCTTTGGCGCTCCGCTCATCTTCCTTATTTGTAGCGTTACCGAAGACGCTTGGGTGCGCCCGTATGACCAGATGAATTCCAGTGAAATCGATACGTCCATAGTGTGCGATCAGATGATGATGGAGGCCACCGAGCAGGGCCTGGGAACGTGTTGGGTATGCCATTTTAAGCCCGAGGTGGCACAGGAGCAGTTCAACCTGCCCGAGGGCGTCTATCCCTATCACATGCTCGTCTGCGGATATCCTGCCGACCACATCGCCGATTCCGAGCATCGCGAGGCCCGTACCATTCCCCTCTCCGACTTCCTCCTCAAGTAGATTTTGGGACATGCCCTAAAACCTATCCTTGACCGCTCACCGGTTCGCCGAGTTCTGCGCCACTATGTGCAGGGCTCGGTTTTTTATGTTGCGCGCCCCGGTACAGTCATAAAAAAGGACCCGCAAGCTGCGGGTCCTTTCTAGGCACTAAATTGTAGGCCGAATGTTAGTCCAGGTCGTCGGCAGCGAAGTTGTCGATCGGGGCGAAGGGATCGGCCACGGGGACAACCGGGTCAGCGACGGGCAGCGGCTCGGCGGGAACAGTCACCGCAGGAGAAGCGGCAGAACCGACCGGCGTGGAGGCCATGAGGTCGGCCGGGAAGGAGTTCTGGGCATCGTCCATGAAGTGCTGGATGAGCTTGAGATACTCGGCCTTGAACTCCTCACGAGAAGCCTTGAGACGATCGATCTCCTCGAGCTCAGCCTGCTTTTCGGTCAGAGCCTGGCGGATAACCTCGCGGGCCTTGGCGTCAGCCTCGTTGCGAATACGCTCAGCGTTCTCATTGGCATCGTTGACGATGGTCTCAGCGGTCTGCTGGGCAGCGATCAGGGCAGCGGAAATCTGGCGCTCCTGAGCGGAGAAGTCAGGGGCGGGAGCAGCCACGGGGGCGGCAGGAACGGCCTGGGCGGGGGCATCCTGAGCCTGGGCAAGCTGAGCCTGCGCATCGGCAAGCTGCTGCTCGGTAGCAGTCAGACGACCCTTAAGGTCGACGATCTTAGCGAGCATAGCGTCAACCTCAGAGGACAGCGTCTCCAAGAAGACGTCGACCTCAGCAGGATCGTAGCCACGCTTGGCCTCAGAGAAAGTCTGAGCCTGGATGTCTGCAGGGGTAATAGCCATAACAAGTCTCCTTTTTCATCGCCTCGGCGCTACACGCCCGACGTAAGTTACTAAGACAGTTCTACACGAGTATACCTATAAGAAGCTGCAGAACCAGCCTCTGCACCAACTGCAACGCAATAATCGCAACGACCGGCGAAAAATCGATACCGCCCATCGGCGGGATGAAACGACGGAACAGGTTGAGCCACGGACCGCACACGCTAACAAGCACCGCGGCAATATCCTGAAGCAAACCACCCTGCTTCATGGGAATCCACGTCATAAAGCAGTAGACGACAATGAGCGTGGAATAGAAGTTGAACAGCGTATTGACCAGCTGGACGATAGTGTAGATGTTGATGGGAATCTCCTCGTCTTGTCTTTACTTAAGGTAGCCGTCGGCACGAAGCTTCTTGAGATCGGAATCTTTGACCTCGCAACCGGCGGGCAGCACCATGAACACGCGGTCGCCCACCTCCTTGACCGTGGCACCCAGACCGCAGGCAAAGCCGTAAGAGAAGTCCAAGACGCGCTTGGCAACTTCGGTGCGTACGCCCACAAAAATCAGTGCGACAGGCTGCTTGGTGCGAACGCGGCGCACCACGGTCTCCACGTCGTCATAGCTCTCGGGGCGCAGGACATAGGCCGGCAGCTGCGGTGTGGCGTTGATGATATTGCTCGCATAGGCCGTGGCATCGCTCGGTGCAGGCGCAGGCGCAGCGGCGGCACGGGCGCGGGTGTTCTCGGCGTAGCTCGACGGCGTGTCATAGGCACCAGGACGATAACCGCTCGCAACACTGTCCTGCGAGCGCGAAGGCGGGTTATACGTCGTGGCATGGCGGGAGTCATCGCCGACCAGCTGCCCGGAGCGTGTATACACGGCAACCGACTCAGCTTCACCACGGCGCGTCTGACCAAGCAGGCCGTTGCTCGGCTCGTCTTGGGTGTAGAAGCCCTCGCCCGAAGCACCGCTGTAGCCGTTGCCCTGATAGCCATCGTCATAGCCATCATCGTAGCCGTAGTCGTCGTCCCGGCCATAACCCTGGTCGTAACCCTGCTGGCCGCCCAGGTGCATCTTATTTTTAATCTCGTCAAGGAAGCCCATGGTTGTGTCCTCTCGCGGTTTAGTGCAGACGCCCCGATAATCAGTGCGCACTTCAGAGCCTTATTTTACTGCAAACTCCGGGCTAAATACTACCCTGCCCAGGCGAACGAGCGTAGAGCCCTCCTCAAGGGCAGGCTCAAAGTCTTCGCTCATGCCGCAGGAAAGCTCAGGCAGGTTCAAATCGGGATGCGCCGCCTCCAGCTCATCCCTCAGCTCACGAAGCCCCGCAAAGGTGCGGCGTGCCACATCCTTATTCCCCCGGGGCGCCATAGTCATAAGCCCCTGTACGCAAATTCCCTCAAGTTCCGCAAGCTCACCCGCGGCGGCGCGAATCTCATCGGGCGAAAAGCCTCCCTTCGACTCCTCACCACTCACATTGACCTCAATGAGCACACGCTGGGGGCCGGCGAGTTCGCCTGCCTCAATCTTGCGGGCAGCACGGCTCGAGATCGCCTGCGCCAGATGCAGCGAACCCACCGAGTGAATCAGCTCGACTGAGCCCAGCACCGCATTGATCTTATTGGTCTGCAGGTTGCCGATCATATCGAAGCGCACCTCGGGCAGCTCCGGATGCTCCGCCAAACCTGTGAGCTTGCGAACCAGCTCCTGCGGGCGATTCTCGGCAAAATGGCGATACCCCGCCTGGATGGCGGCAACGGTCTCATCGACACCAACGGTCTTGGACACGGCAATGAGGCGCGCGGCGTCGTGGGGACGGCCCGCGCGATCGAGCGCCGCATAAAAACGTTCCAGAATCTGCTCGCGGCGAGCGCGCATCAAGTCCAAATAGTTATCCATTGCCAATCGCCTCCGCTGACAGCCAAACAAGTAGTCCCATGCTAACGCAAGAGCGCGGCCCCGCATGTGCAAGGCCGCGCTCACTTAGGTATTTACAATCTTTCGACGAACGGGGTTACTTACTCCTCGTCGTCCTCGCCATCGTCCTCATCCTCAAGATGATCGAGCAGGTAGCGAAGACCCTCGCTGACCTCGTTAACGGGCACCTTGGCAACGTAGCGTGCATCGACGGCGGGCCTCATGATAACACCCTCGCCCGAAGGCACGCGCATGCTCTCGAGCTCATCCTCATCAGTGCAGGCGATATCACCGGCAGTCATACGCTGTCCGGTCAACAGGAAGGTCAGACGGCAGGCGGCATCGATGGAAATCGAGGCGATGCGATCGAGATAGCGCGATACCATGATGGCGCGGCGCAGGTCGTCATAGTTGCTGTCGTCGTCCATAAAATCGCCCGTGTCCATGCGGTTAAAGGTGCGGAAGAACTTCTCGTAGGCGGCGTGCACTGGCTCGTCCTCGACGGCCAAGTTGCAGATGATGGACATGTCGTTGGTGACGAGCGCAGAAAGCGAAGAGCCCAGCACCTGGTAGACGGCCTCAGCCTCGGCCTCGACCGTGCCGACAAGCTCCTTGGGCAGCGAGATGTCGGCCTTGATCATATGACGCGTGGCACGGCAAATCTGGCGAACCTTATCGGTCATGCGCTGCAGGTTAAAGTCGACGTAGATGATCGTCTGCAGCAAGCGGAAGTCGGAGGCGACCGGTGACTGCGTGGCAATCAGGTTGTAGCAGACGGCCTCCAGGTTGGCGCAGCGTGCGTCAATCGAAAGCGTACGCTTCTTGGTCTTGGTGGCGAGCTTGCGGTCGTCGGTCACATAGGCCTTCACGGCATCGTGGAGGGCCAGATCGACGGCCTCGTAGATGCTCAGCATCTCGTGACGGGCCTCGATGAGCTGACGGGAAAACAGTTTGCGCATGGTTCACTCCAATCAGTTGGGTGCGGTCATGCCGCCCGCACAGTGAATACGCACCGGACCAGATCCGATCGGCTTGGGACTAGTCGCACCGATCAGCCAAAGCGGCCGGTGATATAGTCTTCCGTCCGCGAGTCCACCGGGCTGGTGAAGATCGCGTCGGTTTGACCATACTCGATGAGCGTAGCGGGCTCGCCGGCAACTTCCTGCAAGAAGAACGCGGTGTAGTCACTGATACGAGCTGCCTGCTGCATTGAATGCGTGACGATGATAATCGTCATCTCGGGCGCCAGCTCGGCCATCAGATCCTCGACCTTAGAGACGGAAGTGGGGTCGATGGCGGAGCAGGGCTCGTCCATCAGGAGGACATCGGGTTGCACCGCAAGCACGCGCGCGATGCACAGACGCTGCTGCTGACCGCCCGAGAGCGCCAAACCATCCTTGTTGAGCTGATTGGATACCTCTTTCCAGAGGTTGGCGCGCTTGAGCGATTCTTCCACGATGTCATCGAGGTCGCTTTTGCTAGTCACGCCCTGCAGACGAGGGCCAAAGGCGACATTCTCGTAGATGGATTTGGGAAACGGGTTGGGCTGCTGAAAGATCATGCCCACGCGACGACGGAGATCGACCGGATCGACACCCTCGGCATAGATATCGTTGCCGTCGAGCGTCATGGTGCCCTCGACGCGCGTGCCCTCAATCAGGTCATTCATGCGGTTGATGCAGCGCAAAAACGTCGACTTGCCGCAGCCCGAAGGGCCAATGAAGGAGGTGATGGCGTTTTTGGCGATGTTGAGGTCAAGCCCCGTCAGCGCATGAAAGTCACCGTACCAAAAGTTGAAATCCTTGGCCGTAATGGCCGCTTGCTCCAACGCGGGAGCGGACTGATAAACGGACATGGGACTCCTTAACTAGCGACGCTTGCGCGACAGGAAGCGCGCAAACAGGTTGAAGGCCAAAATGATCACCATCAGCAAGAGCGCGGTGCCGTAGGCTGCGTTCATGTTGATGCCGTCGTTGGCAAGCAGGTACAGGTGAACGGTCATGGGACGACCGGAATCGAGCGGCGAAATAGGTAGATTGATGGCCTGGCCCATGGTGTAGAGCACCACCGCGGTCTCGCCGATGGCACGGCCGATGGCAAGGACGATGCCCGTGGCAATGCGGCCAAAGGCCGAAGGAAGCACGATCTTGGAGACGACCTGCCACTTGGTAGCGCCCAGGCCGTACGCGCCCCAACGGATATAGCGCGGAACGGCGCGAATGGCTTCTTCGGTGGTGCGCATGACGATGGGAAGCATCAAGAGCGCGAGCGCCAGAGCGGCCGAGACCATCGAAAGGCCCAGGCCCATAGCCTCGACAAACAAGGCGTAGCCAAACAGGCCCATAACGATGGAGGGCACCGAGGCCAAAGCGTCAGCAGCGTAGCGAATGAGCTCGACGACCTTGCCCTGCTTGGCGTACTCGGCCAGATAGACGGCTGCCAGCACAGCGATCGGCGTGCAGATAAGCATGGCGAGCGCCGTCACGTAGACGGTCGAGACGATCGTGGGCCAAATTCCGCCCTCGGCGTTGACGCCCTGGGGCCAACCGAAGATAAAGTCGAGCGAGATGTGTGGCAGGCCGTTGATGACCACGTAGGCGATGATAGCGACCAGCACCAGCGTGGTGATGTAGGCAGCGGCACGAAACACGCCAAGCATGATCTTGTTGGACAGGTCCTTGTTGATGCGGCCCTTCTTGCCGTGGGAAAGGGCACGCTTGATGCGCTCGCGCGACGAGGTCGTATCGACCGTCGTGTCAACGGAATCGGACATAGCCTACCCCCTCTTCTTCTTGGAAATCAGACGAACGATACCCACCAGCGTGGCGGAGATGATAAACAGGACCACACCCATGCCGAACAGCGCCGAGCGGTGCAGACCCGAGGAATAGCTCATGTCGAGCGCAATCTGGCTCGTGAGCGTCGAGATGGGGCTCGCAATGCTGTCGGGAATAACCGGGGCGTTACCTACGACCATGAGCACGGCCATGGTCTCGCCGATGGCACGGCCCATACCCAGCACGATGGCATCAACGATACCCAGCTTCGCGGCAGGTAGCACGACCTTATAGATGGTCTGCCACTTTGTGGCGCCCATGGCATACGATGCCTCGCGAATGCCCATGGGAATGGAATTGAGAGCATCGATGGTGAGCGTGGTGATGGTAGGGACGATCATGATGGCGAGCACAAACCACGCCGTCAGCGCACCAAAACCAAGGCCGCCGGTCAGTTGTGCGATAAACGGGCGGATGATGATCATGCCAAAGAAGCCGTAGATGATGGAGGGTATGCCCGCCAGCAGGTCAACGGCGGGGCTGATGAGCTTGCGCACGCGCTTGCTGGCAATCTCGACCAGGTAAACGGCCGTACCCACGCCCAGCGGCACGCCCATGGCGAGCGCACCGACGGTCACCAGACCCGAGCCAGCAAGCAGCGACAAGATGCCGTAGTGGCCCTCGGAAGGCGCCCACGTAAAGCTAAAGAAGTCAGCCAGACCGATGTCAGTAAAGACGGGCAGCGCCGAGTACGTGGTAAAGACAAAAATCAGGATGACGGTAACGACCGCCAAGAACGCGCAGGCAAAGAAGATCCACTGCAGCGCCTTCTCCTTGATATAGGTACTGCGCGATACGAGCGCCAGCTCGCGCTTCTTGGGCGTCTGAACATTCTGCTCAGTCTGGGAGTTTTCCTGTGCTTCCATGCTACTCACTCCCCTTCTCGTCGTTGGTGACGGGAATAAAGCCCGCCTCGCGAATCTGCTTGTCCATCTTTTCGGACGTCACATAGTCGATGTAATCCTGCGCCTGCTGCGAAGGCACACCCTTCACAAAGAAGTAAAGGTCGCGCGAGATGGGATAGCCGCCACTCGCGACCGTCTTCTCGGACGCCTCAACATGATTGACCGAGACGGCCTTGACCGAGGTCTTGGCGTTGAGGCTATCGACGAAGCCCAGCGAAATGTAGCCGATGGCCCCACGCGAACGAGATACCACGTCGCGCACCTGGCCCGTACCCGAAAGAACGGCCGAGCGGCGATCGAACGGCGTGCCATCCATCACGATGGTACGGAAGGCCTCGCGCGTACCGGACGCCTCGTCTCGGTTGATGACCTGAATCCTCAGGTCCTCGCCACCGACCTCTTTCCAATTGGTAATCTTGCCGGCGTAGATATCGCGGAGCTGCTCGGTCGAGAGGTTATCGACGGGGTTGTCGTCGTTCACGATGACCGCAATACCGTCGTGGGCAATGACAATGGGAGTCAGGCCCAGATCCTGTTCGTCGGCATTGAGTCCACGGGAGGAGCTGGCGATATCGGCCGTGCCGGCGCTGACGGCCTCGATCCCAGCGGAAGAACCCAAACCGGAAACGAGCACGTCGATGCCGGTCTCCTCCTTAAAGCCCTCGGCCGCAATCTCGGCGATAGGAAGGCAGGTCGTGGAGCCGGCCACGGTAATGGAAGAGCTAGAAGATCCCGAAGAACAGGCGCACAGCGTAAGCGTAAGCACAGCGGCGCTCAGGACCGATACGATCTTTCTCATAGCATCACGCCGATCGCAGCATGGCGCCCACAGGTGCCGTCCTCGTTACGGTAGGAATAAAAGCGGTCGTTCTGACGCACGGTCGAAAGCTGGGTATCCACGATATTATCCGCGTCGACACCGACATCTACCAGCGCCTCGCGAATGGCAGCGGAAAGATCGAGCATGCGAGAGGTATTCGCATCGATGCAAGAGAACTCGGCGGCAAAGCGATCCATGAGTTCCTGGGATACCTCATATTCGTCACCCAAGATATGGGGGCCGATATAGGCGGAAACGTCGCTCGCATCGCAACCGGCAGCATCGCAAAGCGCCTGGCACGCCTTGGCGGAAATACGTGCAATCGTGCCCTTCCAACCGGAGTGCACCACGGCAAATCCGCCGGGGGCCACCAGCACCACGGGAACGCAGTCGGCAAAGCAGAGCAGCACGGGTACGTTATGCGCCGTACAGACGATGGCATCGCAGCCCTCGGCAATCTGCTCGCGGACGTCCTCAAGGTCATCGGCGCCGTTCGAGGTCACCGCAACGATATGGTCACCATGGACCTGATTGGGAACGAGCAAGTTGTGCTCGCACTCGGCGGCACCCATAGCCTCGAGCACGCGACGACGATTTTCTTGAACAGCAAAGGGGTCATCGCCAACATGCGAGCCCAAATTGAGTGAGGAGTACGCATCTTCGGAAACACCACCGGCGCGCTCGGTGAAGGCAAAGCGAACATCGGATGTCGCGCCTTCCACCAACGTAACTCCATCATGGTCGACACGCGAAACGTTGTCCGCACGTGCTGCCATACTAAAGCCTCCTAATAACACAAGTACCGCGGCATCGCCGCTACAGCCCGCGTTTATACGGCTGTCATACTTCTCTAAAAGGATACCTGCTGCACTGGAGGCAATCGTAAAGGGAACGTAAAGAGATTGGAGGTTCTAGTTTACAAAGTCGAAATAAAAAGGGCGCGTCCATACGGACACGCCCCCGTGAGCAACAATGCAAAGAACGACTTAGAAGCTACCGCGCTTCAGGAAGTCGGGAAGCTCGAACTGATCGTTGCCGAAGTTAGGAAGCTCGGTGCCGCCGACGTTGCGGGTCGGAGCGGCCTGAGCCGGGCTGGTGGCCGGAGCGGTGCGCTGCGGCTCAGCGGAGGCAGCGGCCTTGCTCTGAGACTGCTGAGCAGCAAAGAGCTCGTCCTGACGGTTGACGTTGGAGTCGGAGAAGCCCGTAGCGATGACGGTGATACGCACCTGATCGCCCAGGGACTCGTCGACAACGGTACCGAAGATGATGTTGGCCTCGGGGTCGACGGCGTTGGCGACAACGTCGGCGGCGTCGCTGATCTCCTGGATGCCCAGGTCCTTGGAACCGGCGATGGAGAGCAGCACGCGTGTGGCACCATCGATGGAGCTCTCGAGCAGCGGGCTGGAGATGGCCTGCTGGGCAGCGTCGACGGCACGGGTATCCCCAGAAGAGGTACCGATACCCATCATGGCGGTACCGGCCTGCTTCATGATGGTCTTAACATCGGCGAAGTCCAGGTTGATGATACCGGGGACGGTGATGAGGTCGGTGATGCCCTGGGTGCCCTGGGAAAGGACGCCATCGGCAATCGCGAAGGCCTCGAGCATGGTAGTCTTCTTCTCGGCGATGTCGAGCAGCTTATCGTTGGGGATGACGATCATGGTATCGACGCAATCGGAGAGGGTCTTAATGCCCTCCTCGGCGCTCTTCTTGCGCTTGCGGCCCTCGAAGGTGAAGGGCTTGGTCACGACGGCGACGGTCAGTGCGCCGACCTCGTTCATCGCGATATCGGCAACGATGGGAGCAGCGCCGGTACCGGTGCCACCGCCCTCGCCGCAGGTGATGAACACCATGTCGGCGCCAGCGAGCGCCTCGGCAATGTCGTCGCGGGACTCATCGGCAGCCTTGCGGCCAACCTCGGGGTTGGCGCCGGCGCCCAGGCCGCGGGTAAGGTCGGTGCCGATGTGCACCTTGATATCGGCATCAGAGATCGCGAGTGCCTGAGCATCGGTGTTGATGGCAACAAACTCGACGCCGCGGATGCCCTCTTCGATCATTCGATTGACCGCGTTGGTACCGCCGCCGCCGACGCCGACCACCTTAATGACGGCAAGGTAGTTGTTGATCTCTGTCTCGTGCATGTCGGTCCTCCGAACAAAGGTTATAGCCATAGCATGGGTCGACCCCTGCGCACATTAACCTTCAGGTTGAAAGTAAATGCAAAGGTAAACCGTATTATGGTTGCACATTATGAACGTATCAGTCAAATAATTGACCGTGAAAACCAAACAAACCAGATAAACGGCGTGGTATGGCCACTCAACAAAGCATCAACCAGCGCTATGAGGTCGGAGCATTCCTAAATGTGTAGTTGCCCGGAGAGCGCACATTGATATACGTTACGCCCTCTACCTGCGAAAGCAACTTGGTGACTACGCGTTCCTTCTTGGCGATATCGTCCGAATCGCCCAGCGACACCTCAATGCCGTTATTGAGGTTTGCCGAGATGGCTTCGACCGAAGGCGTGGAAATATCCTTGACTTGTCCCAAGAACTCGCTCGAAAAACCACGCACATAATCCAGGCCGGCCTTAACGGCCTTGGAGCTCACCGCCTGGCCGGAAACTGGAGCGACATCCGCCGAGACATCAGTCAGCAACACCGCGCCATAGTGCTTAGCGAGCGCCAGTGCGGCATCGATGCCGGTCAGGGTATTTGAGCCCTGCCCTGTCGTGATGACGTTGCCCTGGTCGTCCACTTCGACCGACGTCGACAGCGGGGCGATCCAGGTGTCATCATCCCCGATGGCCCAGGCTAGGTCATCGGAGCTGATATAGGCAATTGCGATGACCTTGCGCTCCATAGGCGTAATGATGAGCGTATGCGGGAACTGACGCTGAACATCCACGCCCGAGACCCACGGGTTCTGCTTGAGGTCCTCGGTAATCTGGTCGGGATCGACGTTAAAAAGCGACGTTCCCTCGGGCAAATCGATCAGCTGGATAGCATCGTGCTTCGTCACATGCTCGCTGCCTTGAATCTGAATATCAGTGGCGGTAAACAATCCAGAGTTAATCACCACGATGGCAACGACGACGAGCACGGCCAAGACGGCCAGAACGCCGCCCACGATTTTGCCTTTGCCTGTAACGACAGAAGCGGCGTCTGATGTTTTATTTGCCATCGCCCCAAGTGAAGACAACGGGTTGACGCCTTTTTTACCCGAAGGCTTCTTGGCGGTAGCCGGCACCGATGTCAGCGAGCGCGGTTTCGATGCGCCCAGCGTGCGACCCGGACGCAGCGTTTTAGTTCCCGTCGGTGGCTTAGGAGTTGCCATGGGACGGGCAGGCTTGGCGCCCATAACAGGCTTTGACGTCACCGAGGGACGCGAGGACTTTTTTGCGGCCGGACGATTACCGAGCTGCGAGCCGACGACCGGACGACTGGTCTGTCGAGCATGCCCGACAGACTTAGAGTGCGCGACGGTATTGCGTTGAGGTTTGGCAGGCGCGCCGGAACGCCCTCCGGCGCGGCGGAAGGTGGGTTTCGATGCTCTAGAAGCCGAGGAATTTAACTTCCGGTCTGAGCTCGATGCCATACGCCTCCCTCACCTTTCCGTGCACATGTCTGATAACCGCGGCAACGTCATCGGCCGAGGCAGTTCCGTTATTAACGATAAAATTAGCGTGAACGGGCGAAACTTCCGCGCCGCCAATCGAAAAACCCTTTAATCCACAATCCTCGATAAGCTTGCCCACGCTCGCATCGGGCGGGTTGCGAAAGACCGACCCGCAGGATGCGCGACCCATGGGCTGTGTACGCTTGCGCCTCGTCAGGTACCGCTCCATGCGCTCGCGAATGTCGGCCTTGGGCGCCAGTTTAAGCTTGAGCACGCACTCGAGGATGATCTCATTGCGGGGAAGGCTACATTCGCGGTAGCCCCAAGTGATCTCGGACCCCGCATAATGTTTGATACCGGATGCCGGGTCAAACGTTACGACATCCTCAACCAGCGAGCCAATCCACTCGGTCCGTGTGCCGGCATTCATAGATATCGCACCGCCAACCGAACCAGGGATGCCAACGGCAAACTCAAGGCCCGAGAGGCTACGCGACAGGGCATCGTTGACCAGGCGCGCAAACATCACGCCCGCACCGACCGTCAGCGTACAACCGTCATCGGCAACAACCGTGCGCTGAAACTCACGTCCGAGCGAAATGACGGCGCCGCGATAACCGCCATCGGCAACCAGCAGATTGGAGCCCTTGCCGATGATGACCCACGGCACCTGCTCGCGATCGAGCACCGCCACGGCGCGGCGGAGGGCATGATAGCTATGGCACGTCACAAAGAGGTCGGCCTTGCCGCCGATACGATAGCTCGTATGACGCGCAAGGCGCTCGTCCTCGATCACATCCGTGTCGATCATGCCCGAGAGCGCCATGACGGCGTTAAACAGACCCATTAGACTTAAGCGTCTTTCTTGGCAGTCAGATACTCAATGAACTCGGGACCGACGGTCGTAACGTCACCGGCACCCATAGTGAGCAGCAGGTCGCCCTCGCCCACCATCTGCTCGAGCTCCTGATTGAGCTCAAGACGGCTGGAGCAGTACACGACCTCCTTGCCAGGATGCTTGGCGCGCACGGTATCGGCGAGCATCTTAGAGGTGACACCCGGAATGGGCATCTCGCCAGCCGAGAACACATCAATCAGCAGCAGTTTATCGGCATTGGCAAATGCATCGGCAAAGTCGTCGCACAGGGCCTGCAGGCGCGAATAGCGGTGCGGCTGGAACACGACGTCGACGTGCTTGTAGCCCAGCGACGAAGCAGCAGCAAGCGTCGCCTTGATCTCGGTGGGGTGATGGCCGTAATCATCGACCACGGTGATGCCATCGATATCGCCCACGTGGGTAAAGCGACGGCGGACGCCCTCAAAGCTCGAGAGCGCCTTGGCGGCGGCGTCGATGTCAAGGCCCAGGACATGGGCGACGGTGAGCACCGCCGTGGCGTTGAGCATGTTGTGGCGACCGGGATTGCTCTTGATCTCCACAGCGTGCTCAGTGCCGTCCTCAAAGCGAACGATAAAATCGCTCTGGATGCCCTTGACATCCGGGTGCATGCAGACGATGTCGTTGCTCTCGGCAAAGCCGTAGGAAAGCACGTGACGACCCGTCGACTTGGCGAGCTCGACCAGATGCGGGTCCTCACCGCAGACGATGACGGTGCCGTCCTCGCCCACCAGGCTCATGAATTTGGCGAAAGTTGCCTCGATCTCCTCGATACCCGAGTAGTGATCGAGGTGGTCGGCCTCGACGTTGGTCACGATGACCACGTTGGGGTTCAGGAACAGGAAGGAGCTGTCGGACTCGTCGGCCTCAGCGACAAAGTAGTCGCCCGAGCCGTTCTTGCCGTTCGTGTCATAGCCCTCGACGATGCCACCGATCAAGAAGCTCGGATCCAGACCCATGCGGTCGAGCATGGTGGCGCACATCGAAGACGTGGTGGTCTTGCCATGCGTGCCGGCAACAGCGACGGTGGTGTAGCCGTGGCCCAAAGCAGAGAGCATCTTGGCACGGGGCCACACGGGAATACCAAGCTCGCGAGCGCGCACGAGTTCAGGGTTGGACTCCGGAATAGCGGTGGAGACAACAACCACGTCGGGCTTGACCTCGTCGATCGTGGCGGCCTCATGGCCCACATGCACCTTCACACCAGCGCGGGTAAGCTGGCGGATATAACGTGACGTCTTAAGGTCGGAGCCGGTAACGGCATAACCGCGCTCGTGAAGAACGAGGGCGATGCCGCTCATGCCGGCGCCGCCGATACCGATAAAGTGGGCGCTCTTAAACTCGGGCGCGGAGGTTGCAGTCTGGGAATCAGCCATGTGCTCGTGTACTCCTTGCGTAAACACTGCCTGTAACCCGTTAACTGTACCGCACCTACCGCATCAGCGCGAGGGCGACCGACGATATCCCGTCTAACTAACGCAAACCCTCTACCGCATCCGCCAGAAGAGCGGCGGCCCTATCCTGAGCCAGACCACGCGCCGCCTGACGCATGGCGTCGCGCGCCGCCGCGTCATCGACCAGGTGCAGCAGTTCATCGGCAAAGGCAGAACCGTCGATATCGGCATCGGCGCAGAGCACGCCGGCCCCAGCGTCGACCAGATAACGGGCATTGGTGGTTTGGTGGTCGGCCGTCGCATGCGGGTACGGCACGAGCACCGAAGGCACGGCGAGTGCAGCGATCTCGGCCACGCTCGATGCGCCCGAACGCGAGAGCACCAAATCGGCAGCAGCCAGCATATCGCCCATGTTGTCGATGTAAGGCTGGACGCGGTAACGCTTCGCCTCCTCGGGCGTCAGCGCCAAAGCGCGCTCGGTCTCCTCAAAGCCGTCGGCACCCGTCGAATGCAACACATAGAGGTTCTTGCGCGAAAGCAGCTCGTTTTTGAGCGAAGCCACACGCTCGTTGAGGTGCTGGGCGCCAAGTGAACCGCCAAAGACGAGCAGCAGCGTAGCGTCCTCGGGAACGCCAAGTGCCTTGCGGCCGCGAGCGCGATCGCCCTCGATCACCGAGCGACGTACGGGGTTGCCGGTCATGAGCACGTGGTCAGGGTCACCTTCGCGCTCAAAGACCGAACGCGCTGCCGGCACCGAGATGCACACGCGGGCGGCGTGGGAGTTCATCATCTTGTTGGCCAGGCCCGGAACAGAGTTCTGCTCATGCAGCAGATACGGAACGCCCGCGCCCTTGCACCACCCCAGCAGCGGAACCTCGACATAGGCACCAAAACCAATGGCGGCATCGGGCTTGCCGACCTTTGAGAAATGACTGGCGAGCGCACGCTTGGCTTTGTTGACACGCCACAGCGAGGTCAGCGCCGTCCAAGGACGGGAGCGGTCGAAGCCCGTGACCGTAATGGGCACAAAATCAAACCCAGCCTCGGGGACCAGACGACCCTCGAGCTTGCGCGACTGGCCCACGAACACAACGTGGTGGCCACGGTCACGCAGCTCTTCGGCCAAGGCGAGCGCGGGGTTGATGTGCCCGGCCGTGCCGCCGGCTGCAATAGCAACGGTCATTTTATCGGTCATGGTAGTCCCTTCGTACACGCGGTCCCTGGTCGTCGGTACGCAGACGCGCCGACGGGTCCGAGTTCAAATCGATTCGATTATATCCGCCGCCCGCGTTGCGAGGGCTGGGGCGCTGAGGACGACCTTGCGGCGCCGTTCGCTGACGCGGGCGGCCTGCCGGCTCGGTCGCAGAGCCATCCAGGACGGTAAAACCGTTACGCGAAGATCGCTCGCCGCGCACGTGGGGCACGCCGGCGGTACTCTCATCCATAACGGCAAAGCTCTCGCGGCGGCGGTCATACTCATCGCGGCGGGCGCTCTCGTACGAAACGCGCAGGATCAACCCGGCAAGCATGAGCGACACAATAATCGACGAACCGCCGTAGCTAATAAACGGCAACGGTTTGCCCGTCATGGGAAACACGTTGAGGATGCCCAGCGCGTTAATCAAAAACTGCACTGCGAGAATGACCGCGGAGCCAGACGCCATAAGCGCGCCCCGGCGATCGGTCGCCTGCTCGGCAATGCGAAACGCCGAGTAGATCAGCATCGCAAACACCAAGAAGAACAGCACGGTTCCGACAAAACCGACTTCCTCGCCAATGATGGCCAGGATGTAGTCATTGTGCGCCTCGGGCAGATACGAGTACTTCATGGTTGAGTTGCCGATGCCACGGCCGAACAGACCGCCCGAGGCAAAGGCCATAATGGCAAGCGTGGCCTGATAGCCGTCACCATACTCGTCGGCCCAAGGGTTCAAGGCAACCTGAATACGCACCATACGGTACGGCTCTGCGACAAGCGCAATCACGATCACGAGAATGCCGAAGATTAGCACGCCGATGATAAATCTGGGGTCGAGACCCGCAAACAACGCCATGCACATGAGGGTCAACAGGATGATCAGGACAGTACCGAAATCGGGCTGGATAAAGATCAGAAAGAGCGAAATGCCCAGGTAGATGCCCATCTTGCGAAGGAATTCGTTGATGTTGCCACCGGGCGAAAAGAAGCGATCAAGCATGATGGCCGAATACGCAATGGCAAATGGCTTTAAAAACTCGGAAGGCTGGAACTGAATACCGGCGATGTTAAGCCAGCGCGTGGCGCCACGGCTGCCGCTGCCCACCAAGAACACCAGAAACAGTAGCCCTATCATGCCTATGAGGAAGATCCTGAGCACATCCTCCCCAAACCAGCTGTCCGGCAAAACGCGCACGATGGCAATCAGCGCCAGAACACCGACCACGGCAAACGCGGCCTGTCGACCCAGAAAAAACGTCGCCGAGCCATTCTCGTGCAGCGCCTCGACCGAAGACGCCGAGTACACCATCAGCAGGCCAAAGCATACCAAGGTAAACAAGCAGGCCATGAATATCAAACGGGGGCGCATGATACGGGCGGGAACGCCGGCAATATAGCGTTCGCTAAACGACTGCCCGCCGCGGCTGGAACGCGGTGTGATACGACGTGAGGAAGCACGGTCCGAGTCGGGCCTCCTCATACCTTGTCGGGGGCTCTCCTCTCTCACCGCAACCCCTATTCCATTTGTGATTTCGCTGCAGCGGCAAGCTGGGCCACGTAGTCCTTAAACACGCGGCCGCGCTCCTCATAGCCCGAGAACTCATCGAACGAAGAGCAGGCAGGAGAAAGTAAGATCACGTCGCCATGGCTCGACAGCGAACGGGCGACGTCCACGGCATCGCGCAGGTCATCCGCCTGGGCGATATCCACATCGCCGTCGACATCGGCCTCGTCCATAGCGGCGGTGAAACGCTCGCGCGCATCGCCAAAGCAGACGACCGAGCGTACGTTATCCATAACAACGCGCGCGAAGTCCGTGAGCGGCGTGCCCTTATCGTGGCCGCCGAGCAGCAAGATCACGTCGTCATCGGGAAATGCCGTCAGTGCCTTCTCGACCGCATCGGTGTTGGTCGCCTTGGAATCGTTGACGTAGCGCACGCCGTCAATCTCGCCACACGGCTCCACGCGGTGCTCGAGCGGCTGGAACGAGGCAAGACCGCGGCAGACACCATCGACATCGGTACCGACCGCCAAGGCAGCCGTGGCGGCGCACAGGGCATTGATAACATTGTGATGGCCCGAGATCTTGAGCTCGGATGTAGCGATGAGCGGGGTCTCGACGCCCTTCAGGCGCACGACCATCTTGCCGTCGCGCACAAAGGCGGCATCCTCGCCCTCAGGCTCGTCAAAGGCAACCTTGCAGATGCGACGACCCGGCGTGTAGATGTACTCATCGAACTCGTGAATGCCGGCGTCTTCGACGTCGACAACCGCCAGATCGTCATCGACCATATTGTCAAACAGTTTGATCTTGGCAAGCGCGTAGTTCTTATGGCTCTTATGCCAGCCCAAGTGGTCGGGAGTGATGTTGAGCAGCACCGCCACGCGGGGGTGGAGCTCGGTTGTCGTAGCAATCTGATAGCTCGAGAGCTCAGCCACAAACCACTCGTTGTGGGCTCGGCCGTCAATCTCGTTGACCGGCGGCTCGCCGATGTTGCCGACAGCAACGCTGGCCTCGCCGGCAGCCTTAAGCAGATAATCAGCCAGCGACGTGGTGGTCGTCTTGCCGTTGGTGCCCGTGATGGCAATCCAGTTATCGGGCGACAGGCGATAGGCAAACTCGGGCTCACCCATAATCTGGGCGGCATGCTCGCGCCCGGCCTTAAAGAAGCCCGAGAACTCCGAGATGCCCGGGCACGTCACGCATACGTCATAGGCGCCCTCGACCTGTTCGGTCCCATAGACAAACGACGCACCAGCAGCCTCGAGCGCACGCGTGGCGTCATTGGGTTCAGAGGTGCCACCGCCATACACGGTAACGGCACTTACGCGCTCGGGATGTGCCAGCGCCCAGCGGGCGACATCGAGACCGGATTTGCCCTGACCCAAAACGAGCAGGCTAAAGACATCAGCAAGAGGCATGAAAGACCACTATCCCAACTGGAAGAACAGGGCAAGGCCAACGGCACCAAAGGCAGCAGCGATAATCCAAAAACGGATGACGACCTTGGTCTCGGCCCAGCCCTTCTTTTCGAAATGATGATGGATGGGCGCCATAAGGAAGACGCGCTTGTGCGTAAAGTGGAAGTAGACAACCTGAATCATGACCGACAGGGTCTCAACGATAAACAGGCCGCCGATGATGAGGGAGACGACCTCGGTGTTGGTCATGATGGACGTGCAGGCAAACGCGGCGCCTAGGGCAAGCGAGCCGGTATCGCCCATAAAGATGCTCGCCGGATAGCAGTTGAACCACAGAAAGCCCAAGCAGGCACCGGCACACGCGGTGCAGAAGATGGACAGGTTCACGTCTCCGTGCAAAAACGCCATGGCAGCCATGGCGAGCATGGCAATCATGGAGGTGCCGCCAGCAAGACCGTCAAGGCCATCGGTCAGGTTCACGGCATTAGAAAGACCGGCGATCATCAGCCAGCAAAAGACAATGTAGAGCCACGGGAACGAAAGGCCGCAGATGGTGGTCGAAAGCACGCCAAGGTCAATCGTCAGGCCGCCGGGAAAACGAATCTCGGGGGCGACGCCGCACCAGTTAACGGCAAGTACCGTAAAGGTGACACAGATAATGGTTAGGCCGATCATCTTGGCATGAGGCGTCAGACCGAGCGAGCGCCCATGCGTAACGGAGGTCAGGTCGTCGATCAGGCCCAGCACGCCTGTCGCCAGCGTGGCGAGCAGCACGAGCACGAGCTCGGTGGTGAGCTTGCCCATCAGCAGGCAGGTCAGCGAAATCGCGACGAGAATGACAACGCCACCCATGGTGGGCGTTCCCTGCTTAACCAAATGACGCTTGGGGCCGTCGGCACGGACCTGCTGGCCGATACCCTCGACCTTAAGTAGCTTGATCCACCACGGCATGAGCAGCAGCGCAATGGCAGCGGCGATGCCAAGCCCCAAAAAAGCCTGATACGTTGGATACGAGGGATTGCCGAACATGGGCTAGCACACACCTTCCACAAAGCGGTCGAGCTCAACAAAGCGGGAACCCTTGACCAGTACAACATCATGTTTTTCAAGCGCGCCGCCCATGCGGTCGAGCACCTGCTGATAATCGGAGAACACCTGGATGCGGTCCTCGTCCATGCCCATCATGCGCGCGGCATCGGCCATAAGCTGGGCCAGCTCACCACCCACGCACGCCAGCATGTCGAGCTTCTTGGCGGCGGCATAGGCGCCCACGAGCTCATGCATGCGAGGAGCCTCATCGCCCATCTCGCCCATCTCGCCCAGGATCGCCATGCGAGACCCCGTGCACGAAAGCGAGCACAGCAGATCGAGACCAGCAGCCATGGATTCGGCGCTGGCGTTATAGGAATCGTCGATGACGCGGGCACCGCTCTTGGCGCGCTTGATCTCCTGGCGGTGCCCGGTGATCGTGAGGCCCCTAAAGGCAGCATCGATCTGCTCGGGCGTCACGCCCAGGCGATAGGCAACTGCGGCGGCCTTAACGGCATTTGGGACGGACTGCACGCCGGGGATGGCAAGCATGGTATCGGTCGTCTCACCCTGGCCAAAATCGAGCGTAAAGACCGGACGGCCCTCGTCATCAACACGAATGTCGCGGGCACGGACCTCATCATCGTCCGAGACGCCGGCCAGCATCACATCGATACCAGCAGGCTGGGCGAACGTATCGCGAATGAACGGCGTAAAGTCGTCCTCACCGCCCAAAACCAGCAGCGGCAAGAAGTCGCCGGCGGCGCACATACCCTGGACAATCTCGGCCTTAGCGCGGGCGATGTTCTCGCGGCTGCCCAAAATGCCGATGTGAGAGGTACCAATCTTGCTCACGATGGCAAGGTTGGGATTGGCGGACTGGGACAGGCGCTCAATCTCGTGGAAATGGTTCATGCCCATCTCGAGCACCAGGACCTCGGTATCGGCCGGAGCAGAAAGCACCGTGAGCGGCATGCCGATCAGGTTATTGAAATTGCCCTTGGTGGCCCAGACACGATAGCGCTTGGCGAGCACGGCGGCGAGCACGTCCTTGGTCGTCGTCTTGCCGATGGAACCGGTAATACCAACGACCAGGCAGCCAAGCTCCAGACGGTACGCGTGCGCCAAACGCAGCAGAAAGTCCTCGGGATCATCGGTCAGCAAGATGGCACAGCCCTTGTCCTGCGCCAGCGAGACCAGCTCGGCCTCGGGCTCACGCGTCATCACGACGGCGCCGGCACCCGACTGGACGGCACGGGAAGCAAAATCATTGCCGTCGACGTTTTCACCGGGAAAGGCGACGAAAATCGTCCCTTCCTCGACCTGACGCGAGTCGATAACGCACCCGCGGCATACCCGATCGGCTTCTCCCGTCACGGTTCGGGCCCCTGTTGCGGCCGCGAGGTTGTTGACGGCGATCTCTATCATTGCAGCTCCCCTGTAAACCTAATAATGCTATCGGCGTATTGTATCCCAGCGCCGCACATGCGTGGTGCAGGGCATGTGAACACCCTCATATGGGACAACAAACCACGCCCCAAAGATTGTAACCCCCTACTTCGTGTGCGGGATACCCAGCACGTCGAGCGCGTTGGCCATAATGGACTGGAACGGCACCGCAGCGGCATCTGAGCCGCTCGGCGTTCCGTCGAGCGTGATATAGCACAGCACCTTGGGCGATTGTGCCGGCGCAAAGCCCATAAAGGACGACATGTAGTTCTCCTTGAGGTAGCCGCCGTTCTCGTCGGCTCGTTCGGCCGTACCGGTCTTACCCGCCACGTCATAGCCGTCAACCGCGCCGCCAACGCCCGTTCCCTCGGACACGACCGTCTGCATGCACGATGTCACCTGGGATGCGGCGTCCTCAGAAATCGCGCGTTCGCCTTCGCCCCAGTCCTTCTCGTCGCCTTTGCTGGACTTATAGAAGTGCGGGGTCATCATCACGCCGCCGTTGGCGATGCCGCCCACGGCACGTGCGATCTCAATCGGCGAGACGGACAGCGCCTGTCCAAAGCTCATCGATCCCAGCGTGGCGCCGTCATACTGGTCACGCTCCTTGACGATGCCCAGGCTCTCGCCCGGAAAATCGACACCGGAGCTGTGACCGATGCCCCACTTGTCCACATAGGCGGCAAAGTCGTCGGCACCGATCTTGCGCCCCACCAGGACAAAGCCCACATTGGACGAACGGCGCATCATCTCGCGCACATCCATGGTCATGCCATAGTCGCGCTTATCGGCATCGGTAACGGTATCGTCGCCCACCTTGATGCTCGCCGGCACCTCAAACGACGTACTCGATCGTACGACGCCCAAGTCGAAGCCGGCGCCCGCCACGAGCGTCTTAAAGACCGAGCCGGGCTCGTAGGCGTCAGTGACCAGGCGCAGGTTCATATCCTCGGTCTTGGCGTTCTCCAGATCGGTCTGGTCGTAGGTCGGGTACGAGCAGGCTGCGAGAATTTCACCGGTCGTGGGGTCGGTGACCAAAGCCGAGCCGTTCTTGGCCTTTGTCTTCTCGACAGCCTCTGCCAGAGCATCCTCAGCCGCACGCTGGATATTGACGTCGAGCGTCGTCACGATATCAACGCCGTCGACCGCGGCCACCTTTTTATAGGCACCGCCCGCGATATAGCTGCCGTCCCTCGCGCGCTCGCGCACGAGAGAACCGTTCGTGCCGGTCAGAAGCTTGTTGTATTGCTTTTCGAGACCCGTCAAGCCGTCGTTGTCCACATTCACTACACCCAGCACCTGCGATGCCAGATTGCCGTATGGATATACGCGCTTCATGGCCTGCTCAAAAAGCACGCCGGGCAGGTTCTTCTTCTCCAGCACCGCAGCATCGTCTTCGTCCACTTGGCGCTTGATATACACCCAGGTGCCATCGGACTCGACGAGCTTGCGGCAGGTCTTTTTATCGATTCCAGTTGCCTTGACCAGCGCCGACACCGTCTTGTCAACATCCTCGACAAGCTGCGGGTTCACGGCGATGTTGCGACATTCGACCGACGACGCCAGCACGTTACCGTTGCGGTCGTAGATGGTGCCGCGTTTGGCATAGAGGGTCTGCGCAAGCAGGCGGCGCGCATCGGCACGCTCGCGCAGTTTATCGGCTTCGACAATTTGATAGTCGGCAAGGCGAAAGACGCCCAAGCCCAAGCCAAGCCCAATGAATCCCATGACGGCTTTGCGGCGAGGCAGAGGCGCGCCTGTGAGCCATTCGGTCGACGAACTCTTACGCGACCTGGTGTTATGCACTTGAGGGCCGCCCGAGCCGCGAAGTCGCGACGCCGGGTCGTTGCCACGGGACTGCCCGGCGTTGTAAGATTGCCGACCCGTTCCTTGATAACCAGAACGTCCCCGCGACGAGGGACGTCCAGAACCGCGGCCCCCATCGGAACCGCGGCGATAGTCATTTGTCATACTCAGCTACCGTCTTGCTACTGAGCGGTCGCGGTCGCGTTGGCGCCCGCGGCTGCATCCTGCGAAAAGTCAAGTGTAACGCTCTCGCTGGGCTCCACCATGCCATAAGCGCCCGCAAGGTCGCGAATGCGCGTGTCGGCGCCATAGACCGAATGCATGACCTCCAGGTCGGAGCTCTCATCGGTCGCCTTTTCGAGCGTGTTGGTAAGCTCGGCGTTGCTGTTGAGCACCTGGGCCGTAACGCCGGCGAGCGCCACGCGGGCGACGCCGATCGTCATGAAGATAGCCGCAATGATGCAAAACGTTTTAAGAACGCTCATGAAAACCGGGCTTACCACCTGGTTTGCCTGACGGCCCGCGCCCGTGTAGACATCAAAGCGCGGCGCGCGCTGCTCACGGGGAGCAACGGGGGCCTGCGGCGTCTCACGATAGGCGGGCATGGCGTTCATATCATAGGCGAGTGCTGCGCTTGAAATGTTGTAGCCCATGATATGCCGCCTCCCATCCCGAGTACGTTGGTAGTGTGTTTAAGCTTCGTTTATGGTGCGAGCGGGAGGTCCAATATCGCGCGGTCGCGTCTACAGACGCTGCGCCACGCGGATTTTGGCTGATCTCGCCCGAGGGTTGCGCTCAACCTCATCAGGCTGGGCAACCAAGGGTTTGCGGGTGATGACCTTGAGTATCGGCACGTTGCCGCACACGCACACCGGAATCTCCGGCGGACACGTGCACCCCTGGCTCATCTCCTTAAAGTGGTTCTTTACGATACGGTCCTCGAGCGAGTGATACGAGATGACGCAGATACGTCCGCCCGGGTTGAGCCACCTGGTGGCGGCATCAAGCCCTCGTTCGAGCACATCGAGCTCGTGATTGACCTCGATGCGAATGGCCTGGAAACTTTTCTTGGCCGGGTGTCCACCATGCCGACGAGCGGCAGCCGGGATACCCGCCTTGATGATCTCGACAAATTGGCCGGTGGTTTCGATCGGTTCTTGCTCGCGGCGGCGCACGATCTCGCGCGCGATCTGCGAGGCGAACTTCTCTTCGCCGTAGACGCGTAGAATCCGGGCGAGGTCGTGTTCGTTATAGGTGTTGATGACCTCAGCTGCGTTTAAGGTGTTATTACCCGGATCCATCCGCATGTCCAATGGGGCGTCCTCGTTATACGAAAAGCCCCTGCCAGGGATATCGAGTTGCGGCGACGAAACGCCCAAATCGAACAGGAAGCCATCGACCCCGGGCACCTCGGCCGAGCAAAGCAGCTCGTTCAAGTCGCCGAAGTTGCCCTTCAGCAGCTGGTGCGGAACGCCGGGAACCTCGCGGTCCAGACGGGCGCCAGCGGCCTCGAGGGCCATGTCGTCCTGATCGATGCCGAGCAAAAGGCCCGTCTCCCCCACCTGCGCGGCCATCTTTACCGAATGGCCGGCACCGCCAAGGGTGCAATCGCAGACAACGGAGCCGCTCTTTAGCCGCAGCGACTCAAGCACTTCGCCGAGCATGACAGGTTCATGCCGATATTCTTGTGTCAAGATCCCACGCTCCATCCGTTACCCGTGCCTTGCCCTTACGAGAAGAAGAGGTCCAGCAGGGCCTCATCGTCATCGTCCTCATCGGCCGCGGCGCGATCCCAAACCTCAAGGTGGTCGTAGTTGCCCACAACCGTGACCTCGCGGTCGAGGTTCGCCTGCTTGCGGAGAGACTCGGAAAGACCGATACGACCGGCACTGTCCACATCCATCGACGTGGTGCGCTTGTTGATCGCCCTCATGAGCTTCTGGTCATTAATGTCACGCGGGTTAAAACCCTCGTGGCCCTCACGACCCGCGAAGAGTCCTTCGACCCACTTATCGAAGGCCTCGGCAGAGAACACGTACAGAGCATCGACATCCAGGGCTTTGAACACGCGAACGTGCTCTCCAAGCTCCTCGCGAAGAGGTGCAGGCAGGGACAGACGACCTTTTGCATCGAGATTGCGCTCGTATGCACCAGTCATTCCCATGTGCGCCCTCCCCTCGGTTACTCAGATGGCACGTACGCGGGGAACCACCCCGCCTGTCGACGTCATTAATAATATGGGGAACCGCCCCATTTTTCAACACCTTTCCCCACCCCTTCCCCCACCCCGCCCCACCACTCCACCCACCATATATTGCAAAACACCCCCAAGCATATGTTCGAAAACACAATATGTTGTGTTTACAGCAACGGCGGGATGCCACCTGTAGAACCACGCCCGCGAACCTCAACCTTCAAGTTGACCTTGAGGCGATTTTTACGTCCCTTTACACGCCGTTCACATCGCCCCCAAACTCCCCCGCCCACGGTACACACGGCCCACCACCGCGTCGGTGTCTGGCGAAAAATGGGACGGGCCCCAGATTGCCCATGCGCGCAAAAGTGCGTCTCGGCAATCTGGGGCCCGTCCCATTTAATATTTATAAATATGCAGGTCAGCGAGGTGCTAGCGATGTGCTAGCGGATGCGCCGCCAGATAGACCTCGGTCAGTTGCGTTCGGTCGACATGCGTGTAGACCTGCGTGGTCGAAATATCGGCATGGCCCAAAATCTCCTGCAGCACACGCAGGTCGGCACCGCCCGCGAGCATGTGGGTGGCAAAGGAGTGGCGCAAGGTATGGGGATGGAGCCCCACCAGCCCCACCTGACGCCCATACCGCTCGCATATCGCATGCACGGCCTGGCGCGACAGACGGCGGCCGTTCTTATTTAAAAAGACCGCCGAGGTCTCTGTTCCGCGGGCATGGGCCGCCAAGCGAGAACGCCCCTCAGTTACATAGAGCGCCAGAGCTCGCGCCGCGCTTCCCACCAGCGGGGACAGGCGTTCCTTTGAGCCCTTACCGCGAACGAGCACAAAGCCATCGTCGATATGGATATCGCCCACATCGAGCCCCACCAACTCGCTCACACGCAAACCACATCCGTAGAGCACTTCCAAGATGGCATGGTCGCGCAAGCCCATCTCGCCCTCGGGGAAGTCTTGATCGAGCAGCGCCGAGACATCCTCCACCGATAGATACTCCGGCAAACGCTCAGCCTTTTTAGGCAGGCGCAACGCCGCCGTTGGATTTTGGGCCACAGCCCCATCGCGCACCAAAAAGGCATGCAGGCCCTTCACGGCCGCAAGCGCACGCTCCACCGAGGCATCGGAATAGCCCCCATCGCGACGGTCGGCGACAAAGCCCTCCACGACCCGACGGGTCACCTCTTCAAAAGACACAATACCCGCCCGCTCCAGATAGGCGCAGTACGTCGTCAGGTCACGACGATAGGCCGCAATCGTGTTGCGCGCCAAACCCCGCTCGACCGCGAGGTAATCGAGATACTCCCCCGCCGCCACGGCGAGCGACGAGGGAGTAGCTTCGGTATGTTCCTTATTCGCCGGCACCCTTAGTCCGTAGCGAGGTTCATGGGCGTCACCTGCAGACGGTCGACACCCTCGTGCTGGCCGATCGAAGCGCGTACGAACTCGCGGAACAGCGGCTGCGGGTTGGTCGGGCGGCTCTTGAACTCGGGATGAGCCTGGGTTGCCACATACCACGGATGCACGTCGCGCGGCAGCTCGACCATCTCGACCAGGCGCTCGTCAGGCGACAGACCCGAGATAACCAAACCGGCGTCCTCGAGCTGGTCGCGGAAGGCGTTGTTGAACTCAAAACGGTGACGGTGACGCTCGTAGACGAGCTCCTCGCCATAGGCCTCGCGCGCGAGGGAATCGGCAGCAAGCTTGCACGGATAGGCACCCAGACGCATGGTGCCGCCCTTCTCGGTCACGTCCTCCTGCGAGCTCATCAGGTCGATGACACTATACGGGCCATCCGGATCGAACTCGGAAGAGCTGGCGCCGGCAAGGCCGACGACGTTGCGAGCAAATTCGCACACGGCCACCTGCATACCCAGGCAAATGCCCAGATACGGAATCTTGTGCTCGCGGGCAAACTCGGCCGCGAGGATCTTGCCCTCCAGGGCGCGCTTGCCAAAGCCGCCAGGGACCAAGATGCCCGAGGCGTCACCCAGGACCTCGGAGACGTTCTGCTCATCGAGGCTCTCGCCATCGATCAGCTGCACGTCAACGTGGCGATCGTAGAACACACCCGCGTGGTGCAGGGCCTCGATAACCGACAGGTAGGCATCGGGCAGCTGCGTATACTTGCCCACGACGGCGATCTTCACCTTGTCGGCGTGCTGGTTGGCATGGTTCTGCTTGCGCAGGAACTCGTTCCACTGACTCATGTCGCGCTCACGCGGGTCCAGACCCAGACGCTCGCAAATGCGCAGGTCAAAGTCCTGCTCGGCGAGCAGCTGCGGAACATCGTAGATGCTCGCGCAGTCCTCGTTGGTAAAGACGCAGTCGGTGTCGACGTCGCAGAAGCTTGCGATCTTGCCGCGGATGGCATCGTCGATATGGTGATCGGAGCGCAGAACGATAATATCGGGCTGGATACCAAAGCTGCGGAGCTCCTTGACGGAGTGCTGCGTCGGCTTGGTCTTGACCTCGTGGGCGGCGGCGATATAGGGAACGAGCGACACGTGGATGTAGCAGACGTTCTCGGGGCCGGCCTCCTTGCGATACTGGCGGATGGCCTCGACAAACGGCTGCGACTCGATGTCACCGATAGTGCCGCCCAACTCAGTGATGACCACGTCGGAGCCGGTCTGCTCCTCAATACGACGGAACTTATCCTTAATGGCGTTCGTGACGTGCGGAATCACCTGTACGGTGCCGCCCAAAAAGTCACCGCGACGTTCACGGGCGATCAGGCTCTTATAGATGGCACCAGTCGTAAAGTTGGAATCGCGGGTCAGGTTCTCGTCAATAAAGCGCTCGTAGTGGCCCAGGTCCAGATCGGACTCGTAGCCGTCCTCGGTCACAAAGACCTCGCCATGCTGGAACGGGCTCATGGTGCCGGGGTCGACGTTCAGATACGGGTCGGCCTTTTGCATCGTTACCTTGTAGCCGCGCGACTTGAGTAGACGGCCCAGCGAGGCCGCGGTAATACCCTTGCCCAGAGACGAAACCACGCCGCCGGTCACGAACACATGCTTGGTCATATTGAGTTACCTGCGCTTCCCGTAGAAGTTGTCCATACACATCTTACGGGTCTTCATTGTAATACTCGCAACGCGCGCCGCACGCATTTTTTCTTACGCGCAATCGCATTTCTCTATCTCGAAACAAAACGCCGCCCAGTTGCCCAGGCGGCGTCGTTTCCACTATGAATGTGCGCTGTTATCGATCGGCGACTTCGTCCTTGATCAAGTCCTGCACGAGCATACCGGCACGGATGCCCTCTAGATACCATTCGCCACGCTCCGTAAGACAAATACCATTTGCGAGCTGGCCGCCGTCGTCGCTGTAGCGCGAGACGACCTCAATGATGTCTTCGGATTCCAAGCGTTCAATTGCCGCGCGGGCGCGATACGGAGACACCCCCACACGCTCGGCAAGCGTCTTCCGCGAAAAGCCATAAAATCCGCCGTTGTCTTCGGACTGCTGTGCGATCTCCATCAGCACCTGCACCTCGACACGCTTCATATCGTTGACACTCGCACGACCCTTGCCAGCCATGGCAGCCTCCTCAAACCGAGCACGGGCATCACCTGCACCGTGCGCGACCGGCACACCCCATGATGGCCGGCAACATCCATCATGCGGCATCCCCGCAAAAGGATGAAACAGTTAGGGTTATTGTATACCGCCCAAATCGCTTATAGGCAGGTAAACGGGCTATTTTTAGGTTAAACGGTAGCTTTGTTGATAAAAGGGGCACACCGAATGTATATCCGATGCGCCCCTTTCAGACCAATTTATCCAGGCTTAGCGGTGGAAGAAGCCACGGCGCTCGAACTTGGGCTCGCAGCACACGTTGATGCCCAGCTTGCGCAGCACCGTCTCGTCCGTCGGCGAGATGATCACGCTAAAGAAGGCATCGCAGCCACGCAGCTGCTCCAGGCCCGAAAGGACGCGGGCCGCCGTCTCGCTCGTTGCCGAGGTGATAGAGAGCGCCATAAGCGTCTCGTCGGTGTGCAGGCGCGGGTTCTTGCTACCCAGGAAATGCGTCTTGAGCTTGCTGATAGGCTCGATCGCCTCATCGCTAATGACCTCGAGCTCAAGGTCAACGCCCGAGACATGCTTAAGTGCATTCATGATGAGCGAGCTCGCGGCGCCCAGGCGCGTGGAAGTCTTGCCGGTCACCACGGAGCCGTCGGGCATGACCATGGCGCCTACGGGGCCACCCGTCAGCTGCTCCCTGGTAAGGGCGGCCGAGCGCGCCGGCGAGTAGTTCTTGTCGATACCGGCCTTCTTCATAATAATCTTGAGACGGTCGACTTGCTCATCGCCCACGCCGGTACGGCGCACATTTTCGACCGCGGTAAAGTAGCGGCGGACGATCTCCATCTTGGAAGCGTCGCGGCAGGCATCGTCATCGGTGATGGCAAAGCCGACCATATTGACGCCCATGTCCGTGGGGCTCTGGTAGGGGCTCTTGCCCAGGATCTTTTCCATCAGGGCACGGACCACCGGGAAGGCCTCGACGTCGCGGTTGTAGTTAACCGTAGTCTTGTTATAGGCCTCCAAGTGGAAGGAGTCGATGATATTGGCATCGTCAAGGTCGGCCGTGGCGGCCTCATAGGCGATGTTGACCGGATGCGTGAGGGGCAGATTCCAGACCGGGAAAGTCTCGAACTTGGCGTAGCCGGCGGCGGTGCCGTGCTTGTGCTCGTGATAGAGCTGAGACAGGCAGGTGGCGAGCTTGCCCGAGCCAGGGCCGGGAGCGGTGACCACAACGAGCGGACGAGTGGTCTCGACAAACTCGTTCTTGCCGTAGCCGTCGTCGGACACGATCAGGTCGACATCGTGCGGATACCCCTCGATGGGATAGTGCAGCTTGGCGGGAATGCCGAGCGCGTTTAGGCGATTACGGAAGACGTCAGCGGCGGGCTGGCCTGCATACTGGGTGATGACCACGGCCGCGACAGCAAAACCATTGCCGCGGAACAGGTCGACCAGGCGCAAAACGTCCTCGTCATAGGTAATGCCCAGGTCGCCACGGGCCTTATTCTTCTCGATGTGGTTCGCGTTAATCGCGATGATGACCTCAACGTCATCGGCAATGCTCTTGAGCATGCGGAACTTGCTGTCCGGTTCAAAACCCGGCAGCACGCGGCTCGCATGATAGTCATCGAATAGCTTACCGCCAAACTCCAAATAGAGCTTGCCGCCAAACTGCGAGATGCGCTCCTTAATGTGAGCAGCCTGCAGCTCGATATACTTCGCGTTGTCGAAACCCTGGCGCATATATGGCTCCCGTCCCGTTTCCATTTAATGTTCTAGGCGATTATAACGGAGCCCGCCCTCCCCGATACCCAGACCATCAACAGGCACCAACCAAACATCCGTCAAACCTCTTGTCGGACATATTTGGTGCAAACTAACCTGACCCCATTGCACCGCCCCATAACACCAACAATGGCAGCGCCGCAGGTGGAGCAAAAGTCAGCGAAAGCCCGCCAGAGCGAGCAAGGTGACGTGAAAGAGGAGGGCATAGGCCTTTTGGCCATGCCCGACGATTGAACGTCAGATTGCCGCTCTGGCGGGCTTGCAGCGTCGAGTGGTTCCGGCGTTTGGTAAAACGCCGGAACACAAGAGCGCCCCCTCCCGCGCACGGAACGGAAGGGGCTAAAGGTAGGAGTCTACCGGTGGGTTGACCCCACCGGACAGACGATGACCAGATGATCCCTTACAGGATCGTCAAGGTTTCCGTGGGGTACCCGTTGGGTACTTAGAGCAACACGCAGGCGACGGTCAGGATGATGGCGCAGACGACGGAGAGCGCGACGATGAGCTTAAGGGCAAACTTGAGCCAGGTCGTCCACTCGATCTTGGCCAGGGCGAGACCGCCCATGATGGCGCCGGAGGTCGGGGTGAACAGGTTCACGACACCTATGGCGGCGGAGAAGATCATGACCATGACCTCGGGCGAGAAGCCGAGCTTAACAGCCAGCGGTCCCATGATGGGCATGGAAACGGTGGCCATACCGGAGGTCGAGGGGATCAGGAAGGACAGGCCGAAGTAGACCAGGAAGCTCATGGGAGCGAAGATCACGCCGGACAGGCCAGCCAGAGCATTGGCGGCAGCGTCGAGGACGAAGACGTCGAGGCCGGTGTTAGCCATGAGGACGGAGATACCACGGGCGAGGGCGATGACGAGAACAACGGACATCATGTCGGCAGCGCCGGTGATGAAGGTGTTAACGATCTGCTTCTCGGACAGGCCACCGATGATACCGATCAGGACGGCCATGAGGAAGAACCAGGTGGAAGCCTCGTCGAAGTACCACTGGCCAATGGGCAGGCCGGTGATCAGGGCAGACCAGCCCTGGACGACGGCGTTACCGTCGGCGTCGTAGACAGCGCCAGCGTCGAAGAAGTTAGCGACGCCCTCGTTGAGGTCGGCCAGCGGAATGAAGCCGACGATCATGACGACGAAGGTGAAGGCAAAGGCGATCAGAACACCCTTCTGACGACCGGTGAGCTTGACCTCATTGTGAACCTCGGAAGCAGCCTTGCCGTGAGCCTCTTCAGCGTCCTTGAGCTCCTGCATCGACAGGATGGTGGAACCCTTGTCAGCCTTGACCTTCTTGGCATAGCTCATGACGAAGAAGATGGACATGGCAGTGGTAACAATCCACAGGACGGCACCGAGGCCGATGATGATGGACTGGTTGACCTCAATGCCAACGCCGGTCAGAGCGTCGACGGCAGCGCCGACGGCGAACGGGTTAACCGTGGAGCCCAGGCAGCCGCAGCCAGCGCCGAGCAGGACGGTGGCGGCACCGACCATCGGGTCGAAGCCAGCGGCCATCATGGTAGCGGCGAGCAGGGCGTAGAAGGGAACGGTCTCCTCGCACATACCATAGGTGGTACCACCGAGGGAGAAGATGAGCATCAGCACGGGAATGAGCATAATCTCGTTGCCCTTAAGCTTCTGCACCAGAACGGCGATGCCGTTGTCCAGGGCGCCGGTCTCGGTCATCATGCCGAGGAAGCCGCCCAGGATCATAACGAAGAGGCAGACGGGCAGAGCGTCAGCGAAGCCCAGGATCGGGGCGGTGCAGAAATCGCTCAGGCGGGCTGCGGTAACCGCGCCGCCGGACGTGCCGGAGACGATAACGGTAATCACTGCAACAATTGCCAGCAGAGCTAGAAGAATGGTGAACGATGAAGGCATACCGCGCTTTTTCTTAGCGGTCTCAGTCATGGTTCTCATCCCCCCTTCATAAATCATTTAACTTTCTCGCGCGAAGCGGATCTTCCGTGCCGTGCCCACCGCCCGACGCGAGATATTTACCAGACAAAGCCGCTCGGGGTGTGCAGCAAGACACCCCGAGCGAGATGCTAGATGCTCTTACTTGAGCGTGGCGTACATGACAGCCTTAATGGTGTGCATGCGGTTCTCGGCCTCGTCGAAGACCTTGGAAGCGGGGCTCTCGAAGACCTCGTCGGTGACCTCCTGCTCGGTGATGCCGAACTGCTCGCACTTCTCGGCGCCAATGGTGGTGTTGGTGTCGTGGAAGCTGGGCAGGCAGTGCAGGAAGATGGCGCCCGGGTTGGCCATAGCCATGACCTCGGAGGTAACACGATACGGGGTGAGCTGAGCGATACGCTCGGCCCAGACCTCGTCGGGCTCGCCCATGGAGACCCACACGTCGGTGTAGATAACGTCGGCACCGGTGACGCCGTCCTTGACGTCGGTGGTCAGCTTGATGGTGCAACCGTTGGCCTCGGCGATGGGCTTGCAGGCCTCGATGACGTCGTCGGCGGGCATGCACTCCTCGGGGCCGCAGGCCACGAAGTTCATGCCGAGCTTGGAGCAGACGACCATGAGGGAGCGAGCGACGTTGTTCTTGCAGTCGCCCATGAAGACGAGGGTCTTGCCCTTGATGTCGTAGTTGAAGTTCTCCTGGACGGTCAGGATATCGGCGAGCATCTGGGTGGGATGCCACTCAGTGGTCAGGCCGTTCCACACGGGCACGCCGGACTTAGCAGCGAGCTCCTCGACGTCGTCCTGGGCAAAGCCACGGAACTCGATGCCGTCATACATGCGGCCGAGAACGCGGGCGGTGTCCTCGATGGACTCCTTCTTGCCCATCTGCGACGAACCGGGATCGAGATAGGTCACGCCCATGCCCAGGTCCATGCCGCCGACCTCGAAGGCGCAGCGGGTACGAGTGGAGGTCTTCTGGAAGAGCAGAACGATGTTCTTGCCCTCGAGATAGCGATGCGGAACGCCAGCGCGCTTCATATCCTTGAAGTTCTTGGAGAGCTTGAGCAGGTACTCGATCTCCTCGGTGGTGAGGTCGAGAAGCTTGAGGAAGCTACGGCCGGAGAGGTTAACACCCATGGTTCGATTCCTTTCGAAGAAATGAATTACGTAAGTATCAGTGTTGCCCGTTTAACGGGCGAAGCCGGTGCGGTTGTAGGGGGACCGCACCGGAAACGGAAAGACTTAGAGGTCCTCGCGCCAGAAGGGCATGCTCATGCAGCGCGGGCCGCCGCGGCCGCGGGAGAGCTCGGCGGAGGGCACG
>NZ_WQPL01000047.1 GCF_018785245.1 Collinsella aerofaciens
CTCGCCGCCAGCCGCGCCGCGGGCCTGTTCGCCGGCGAGGCCAAGACCGACGAGCGCGACGCCGCGGTGATCGCGCGGACCGCCCTGGGCGTGCCGGACTCCCTGTCGGGGGTCCCGGGCCGCGGCGAGGCCCTCGAGGCCGCTCGCGCCCTCTCGTCGCAGCGCGACCACGTCGTCGCCTGCGCGACCAGGGACAAGAACCGCCTGCGCGCGGTGCTGCTCGAGTCCTGCCCGGCCCTCGAGGCCGCGGTCGACCTGTCGGACCGGCGGTGGCTGGAGCTGCTCGCCGGGTTCGGCGGGGCGTGGGGGATCGCCCGCTCCGGGGCCGGGGGCCCGCGGGCCGAGGCCGCCGGGGAGGCCGCGGCCGCCTCCACCGCGCCCCCGCCGGCGCTCGTCGAGGCCGAGAACAGGCAGGTCAGGTTCCTGGCCGCCCGGATATCGGAGGCCCTCGACGAGGCCGGGGCCCTCGAGGCCGAGACGGCGGCGCTGCTCGAGGGCGACGAGACCTACGCGTGCCTGCTCACCGTGCCCGGCATCGGCCCGAGGACCGCGGCGCAGCTCGCGGTGTCGGTCGACATCGGGAGGTTCCCGGACCACGACCACCTGGCCTCGTACTGCGGCATAGCCCCGAGGGTGAGGAGCTCCGGCACGTCGGTGAGGTCGGTCAGGGCGTCCAGGCGCGGCGACGCGAGGCTCAAGTCCCTGCTGATCTTCTCGTGCAACAGCCTGGTGAGGTCCTCGGGGCGCTACGGCGAGTACTACCGGGCCTGCAGGGCGCGGGGCATGGGGCACGGGCGGGCGCTCAAGGCCGTCGCGAGGAAGCGGCTCAGGGCGATATACGCCGTGATGCGCGACCGGGTGCCCTACCGGGAGTAGCCCCGACGGTTGACAAAACTATAGGAACACCCAA
>NZ_WQPL01000048.1 GCF_018785245.1 Collinsella aerofaciens
GCGGCCAGGCTGGAGGCCATCAGGGACTGCCTGCGACGGGGGCTGTCGCCCGAGCAGATGGCGGCGCGCAACGGCGGGCCCGTGGACCTGTCGCCGTCGACCATCTACCGCTGGGTCTCGGCGGGCTACGACGGCATGACCAACATGGAGCTCAGGCGCAAGGTCGGCTACAGGCCGAGGAAGCGCGCCGCGGGCCGGGCGGCCACGCGCCACTCCGCCCG
>NZ_WQPL01000049.1 GCF_018785245.1 Collinsella aerofaciens
CGAGCCGGTCGAACCTGATCCCGGCGCCCTTGGGCAGCAGCTTCCTGATCTCGACGTGGTTGCGCTCGCAGGCGCCCTTCTGGTCGCTGCGCCTCGGGTCGCAGTAGAACAGCCTCGTCTCGCCCGGCCCCTCGCCGAGCAGCGCCGCGATCGCCGCCTCGTCGGTGAACTCGGCGCCGTTGTCGGTGAGGACGGCGCGGAACACGCGGCGCGTCCCGTCGGCGCCGAGGATGGCCCGGACGCCCTCCAGGGCGTCCGCGACGCACCCGGCGGTCTTCTCCTCCAGCGGCAGCGCGAGCTGGAGCCTGCTGGGGCGGTGCAGCAGCGTGAGCAGGCAGGCGGAGTCCTCCCGGGCCCCCTCGACGGTGTCCATCTCCCAGGCCGCGGCGCACGCGTCCTCCCCGAGGGCGAGGAACGCGGCATGCGACCTGCGGGCGGAGTGGCGCGTGGCCGCCCG
>NZ_WQPL01000050.1 GCF_018785245.1 Collinsella aerofaciens
ATTGTCGCAGCCCCGACCCGCGGTCACGAGCGGGGGCTCCTGTCGTTTCCGTGCCCTCGGATTGGGTCATAGTGTCTGTCGTGGCCGGGAAAGTGGGTCTTCCGTTCTTTTCACCAATCGGTCGATTCGTCCCGGGGGTTCGAACCCGAGAGGGAGCGAGCGTTTTGGGTCGCGGCTGTGGCGTTGTTTGCCGCGAATGTCCGCTTTGGGCGTATCATCGTGGGCATCTCGCATAACCTCGTTGCAAGGGAGATACGCCCCATGGCTACAGAAAAGTCTTCTTCGCGCTCATGGATGTCCGACGCCGCGATCTATCAGATCTATCCGCGCTCGTTTAAGGATTCGACTGGTTCGGGTCTGGGCGATATCGCGGGCATTACCCAGCAGATGGACTATCTTGAGCGGCTGGGTATCGAGGCCATCTGGCTGAGCCCGTTTTATCCATCGCCTCTTGTCGATGGCGGCTATGATGTGGCGGACTACTGCGATGTCGATCCGCGTCTCGGCTCGCTTGACGACTTTGATGACATGATCGCTGCGGCTCACGCGCGTGGCATCAAGGTCATCGTCGACATCGTGCCCAACCATTCATCCAACCAGCACCCCTGGTTCAAAGCTGCTCTTGCCGCCGGCCCCGGATCGCCCGAGCGCGCCCGTTATATCTTCCGCGATGGTCGCGGCGAGCATGGCGAGCTGCCTCCCACCAATTGGAATGCCAACTTTGGCGGCCCCGCATGGACGCGTGTTGCGGACGGTCAGTGGTATCTGCACATGTTTACGCCCGAGCAGCCGGACTTTGACTGGTCATGCCCTGAGGTTCACGCGCTCTTTTGCGACGTCCTGGCGTTTTGGAGCGATCGAGGCGTCGACGGCTTTCGCATTGATGTGGCGCAGGGTCTCGCCAAGGATCTCGACCGCGATGACCTCGACCGGTGGCATCTCGCCGAGGGCGATGACATGGTTGACGACGGCACCCATCCGCTGTGGGACCGCAATGAGGTCCACGAGATCTATCGCGAGTGGCGCCGCGTGTTCGACCGCTATAATCCGCCGCGCAGTGCCGTTGCCGAGGCGTGGGTGCTGCCCGAGCGCCAGTATCTCTACGCGCGTCCCAGCGAGCTTGGCCAGACATTCAACTTTGAGTTTGCCAAGGCCACTTGGACCTATGATGACATGCACACTGCAATCGAGAAGGGCTTGAAGGCAGCCGTCGAATCCGATTCCGCCTCGACCTGGGTACTCTCCAACCACGACGTGCCGCGCGTGGCGACACGCTATGCCCTGCCGCAAATCAAGGCGGCGCGCTACCACCAGATTGCGCTCGACTGGCTCTTACGCGACGGGTCGTCTTATGACGAGGACCGTGAACTCGGCGAGCGCCGCGCGCGGGCGGCCCTTTTGCTTGAGCTGGCGCTTCCGGGCTCGGCATACGTGTATCAGGGTGAGGAGCTCGGCCTTTTTGAGGTGGCTGATATCCCGTGGGCTGCACTCGAAGACCCTACTGCGACCAATACGCACGGACCGAAGCGTGAGAAGGGGCGCGACGGCTGTCGTGTGCCCCTGCCGTGGGTGGCGGCGGACGATCCCGCGCATGGCGGATCGTTTGGGTTTTCGCCGGCAGACGCCGATGCGGCGCCCCATCTGCCGCAGCCTGCATGGTTTTCCGATTATGCTGCCGATAGGGAAGAAGTGGACCCGACATCGATGCTTGCGCTCTATCGTGACGCCCTCTGGCTGCGGCGCAAGCTGCGCGGGTGCGCCAACGATCTTGCGTGGCTCGATCTTGACGGGCGCACCGGTCTTGCGGATGGTGCCGAGGGCGCTGAGGGCGGCGTCATCGCCTATCGCCGCGACAACGGCTGGGCGTGTGTGACGAACTTCGGTGCAGCACCCGTGGAGCTGCCGGCGGGCAGGGTCCTGCTCACCTCATCACCGCTTGCAGACGGCAGGCTCGCGCAGGACAGCTCTGCCTGGATCATGCTCGGTGAGATGTAGGGGTCTCTTGCGGAGAGCCTGCGTTTGTTCGCGCCTTCCGTGGTGGCTGATGTCTTCGCGAGGTTCGCGAGGGCGTTGCAAAACTTTTTAAAAAAAGTTCTTGCATAGGATGCGGGCATCACGTAAGATTAATCCTCGTAAGCGGACATGGCTCAGTTGGTAGAGCACAACCTTGCCAAGGTTGGGGTCGCGGGTTCGAGCCCCGTTGTCCGCTCCATTTGGGCGTTTAGCTCAGGGGGAGAGCGCTTCCCTGACACGGAAGAGGTCAGAAGTTCAAATCTTCTAACGCCCACCAAATGTTCGCAGCTCAGAGGCTATGTCCTCTGGGCTGTTTTGTTTTGCTACCAAGCACGCCGTCAAATATGCCACCAAATATTGATCCAAGGTCCCCGTAGAGGTGCCGGCAGATTGCATACGTCCTGGGATCGCGTCGGAAATGTTGGTGTAAGCGCGCCGACGGCTGACCGCCAAACGCAAGCGGCCCCTGTCCTAGAATCTGGA
>NZ_WQPL01000005.1 GCF_018785245.1 Collinsella aerofaciens
TCAGGGTATCGGGTTCCCACATTCATCCGCACATGTGCGGATGAATGTGGGAGGTGTTCGGATGAAGTTGATAATCAAGGGGTAAAAGAGGAAACGCCTCAAAATTCCCCTTGCCCAACTTCGGCTGTTTGGTTACTATAGAACGGCTGTTACGGAGAGCTGACCGAGAGGCCGAAGGTGCTCGCCTGCTAAGCGAGTATGCCCCAAAAGGGCATCTGGGGTTCGAATCCCCAGCTCTCCGCCAGTTTAACTTTAAAGAAGGGTCCCATTGGGGGTCCTTTTTTTGTGCGGAGAAAGGAGGCTGGGGATTCGAACCCGAGAGGGCACGGGCGTTAAGCAAACGCGAAAGCGTTTGTAGCCCGTGGGCGAAAAGCCGCCAGGCTTTGAAGCCGGAGGGCATGCGTAGCATGCCCGGACATCCCCAGCTCTCCGCCAGTTTAACTTTAAAGAAGGGTCCCATTGGGGGCCCTTTTTTAGTTGAACCACGTTAGCTGGGGATTCGAACCTTCAAAAATGAGGCGCCCCGTTGGACGCCTCATTTGGTTCGATGTGATATCGCTCCGGCCCTACGCCTTGGGCGCCTTGGCGACGGTCTCGCTCTCTGCCGCAAGTGGGCGGTTGTCGATGCGGCGGCCCAAGCGATCGAGCTTCACGAGCAGCCATTCAATGGGATTCGGCCCTGCGCCTTCCTCGTCGGCAACCAGGTCCATGACGGCGATCTTGGTGCCGTCCTGCTTGAGCGTAACGCTGCCCACCTTGTCGCCCACATGCACCGTGCCCGAAAGATCGTCGTAGCTAACCTTTTCGGTCACCTCGCCGGCAAGGGAAAACACGGTCGCTTGCGCCGTGGGATCGGCGAGCGTGGCGTCGATCGTCTTATCCGTCCAGTCGGTTTGACTAATGCGCGCCATAAGCGGGTTGCCGTTGGCGGTCTTTTCCTGCGTGTTGGCGATTGCGACCGTCACCTTGTGGTCGTAGTACCAGTTGGCAAGGGTGGCGGTATCGGTAAAGCGCTGGTCGGTGGTGGTGGAGTTCAAAATAACGGTGTAGATCTCGTCGCCATCGCGGTTGTAGGCACCCGTAAAACAATAGCCCGCGTCGTCGGTGGTGCCGGTCTTGCCACCGATGTTGCCATCTTGGCCCAGCAAATAGTTATGCGTGTCCATGGAATGCGAATGGTCGGTGCCGTCGGCGCCCGTGACTTCGATCCAGGAATCCTCGCTCGCTACGACCTCGCGGATCGTGTCGTTTTTCATGGCCTCCTGCATCATCAGCGCTACGTCGTGTGCGGTTGAGTGCATATCGCCAGCCCACTCATCAAAGTCCAGACCATGCGGGTTTTCAAAAAGCGTACCGGTGCAGCCGAGCTTCTTAGCGCGCTCATTCATGGCCTTCACAAATGTGGCCTCGGCGTCTTTGGTCTTAGGGTCGATCTTCTTGCCCACATATTCGGCGAGCACGATGGCGGCGTCGTTGCCCGAGGGAATCATCAGGCCGCGCAGTGCCTGCTCCACGGTAAGCTCGTCGCCTTCGAGCAAGCCGGCGGTCGAATTACCCACGGTGGCCGCGGTGTTGCTTACCGTGACCTTCTCGTCCATCTTGCAATTCTCGACGGTTAGGATTGCGGTCATGACCTTGGTGATCGAGGCAATCTTGACCTGCTCATCGGCGCCGCGCCCATAGTAGACGGTGCCGTCTTTGCCCATGACGAGGGCATTGGTCGCATCGATATCGGGCAGGTTTTCGGCCGTGATGCCGCGCGCATCGGCGGTTTTGCCGCAAACATTGTCGGTCGTGAGCACTTGGGCGCCGGCGACGGTGGGCGCGCCAGCGGCAAGGGCGATAGCGCAGACAAAGCCGGCGGCAAGCTGGGCTGAGCGCTTTGCAAAAGAGGTGAGGGACTTCACAGATTTCGCTTTCGACGGGATGGTCTCTTCTGAAACTAGAGTATATCGTTTGCCGGCGTCGGCGATCATCGCGTGCGCGCTTGGCCCACATCCGCACCCGAACGGGCACAAGGGTGCTTAAGGCCGACTTAATCACCCACGCTTGTTGTGTGTGGCGTGCGTCGCCTCAGGCATAATGGAGCGCGAGAGGAGCACGCATGAACGAGCGCATTTTGGTAGTTGATGACGAGAAGGCCATCGCCGACTTGGTTGGCATCTACCTTACAAAAGAGGGCTTTGATGTCCAGATTGCCTATAGCGGGGCCGATGCTGCCAAGGCGATTTTGGAGCAGGAGTTCGATCTGGCGCTGCTTGATGTCATGCTGCCCGATATCGATGGGTTTGAGCTGCTGCGTACGATCCGTTCCAGCCATACCTATCCCGTGATCATGCTGACGGCGCGCGATGCCCAGCAAGACAAGATCGGGGGCCTTTCGCTTGGCGCGGACGATTACGTGGTTAAGCCGTTCCGTCCGCTGGAGCTCATCGCGCGCGTGCACGCTCAGCTTCGCCGCTACACCAGCTACGGTAGCCGTGCACAGGCGGCCGAGTCGCCGACCATTCAGCTCGACGGCTTGGAGATCAACCGCGATGCCCGTTCCGTGACAGTGGACGGTTCACCGGTTCGCCTCACGCCCACCGAGTATTCAATCTTGCTGTATCTGGTCGAGCATCGCGGCAGCGTGGTGGCCGTGGAGGACCTGTTCCGCGCGGTGTGGAACGAGGACTTTATGCCCGGCTCCAACAATACGGTGATGGTGCATATTCGCCACTTGCGCGAAAAGATCGGCGACGACGCACAAAAGCCACGCTTTATCAAAAACGTCTGGGGCGTCGGCTACATCATCGAATAACGCTTTTCGCTTGTGAGGATCTTGATATGACAAAAGACGATAGGCAAGCGTTCGAGGTGCCCGATCGGCTCTTTGAATACGTGAGGTCGGTCGTCGACAACCGCGCGCTTGCAACGGTGCTGCTCTTTTTGCTGAGCCTGCTGCTGATTGGCATCGACAACATCGTCGGAATCTTGGCGGTGCTGCTTGTCGGCTTTTTGCTGATCGATCGATTTGAGATCGTGTGCCGCTGCGTGGTGATTGGCGGCGCCGCGTGGGCCATGACGTTGGCGATTGGCGCCATGGCGCTCGGCGGCATCGAAGGGCCGGTGCTGTTCGATGCCGGCTTTGTATTCAACATGCTTGGCTTTGTGCTGGCGCTTGCCGCGTGCGTGCTGTTCTTGTGCGGCCGCGCCCTGTACTACCAGGGCTACGAACAGGGCGAGCAGCATGCCGATTGTGTGCTGGCCGCTCGTATTCAAGATCGCCTGATCGATCACCCCGACACCTGGGATAACATCGACGGCGACTTCTTGGAGGTCGAGGGCGCCCTTAACCGCGTGCGTGACCGTGAGCGCAAGGTGCAGCAAGCTCTGCGTGACGAGTCGCATCGCAAGGACGATTTGGTCACGTACTTGGCACATGACCTACGCACCCCGCTTGCCAGTGTGGTGGGCTATCTTTCGCTGCTGCAAGAGGCTCCCGAGCTGCCGGTTGAGCAACGTGCGCACTTTACGGGCGTGGCGCTCGACAAGGCGCACCGGCTCGATACGCTCATCGAAGAGTTCTTCGATATCACGCGCTTTGACTTCCACGATATCGTGCTCACGCGCGGCTATGTTGATCTGGGGTTGCTGCTGGCTCAGGTGGCTGACGAGTTCTATCCCATCCTCAACGAGCAGCATAAGGAAGTCCAAGTTGATATTCGAGAGGACCTGACGGTGCTCGTGGATGGCGACAAAATGGCTCGCGTGTTCAACAACATCATGAAAAACGCTATTGCCTATAGCTATGAGGGCTCGACCATCACGATCGAGGCCAGACGCCGGGACGGCGGTGGCGTGCGCGTGCGCTTTATCAATCAGGGCGATCCCATCCCTGCGGCAAAGCTCAAGGTGATCTTTGAGAAGTTCTATCGCCTGGATGCGGCGCGTGCGACCAATCGCGGCGGCGCTGGACTGGGGATTGCCATCGCCAAGGAGATCGTATGCGCGCACGGCGGTACCGTTGCGTGTGAATCGACGCCCGAACACACGATATTCACCATCGAGCTGCCCGCCGCATAGCCAGTGTGCCCTTACAAACACTTGACAATGCGCTCACGTGCATATGAGCCGCGATTCCTACTATCGATACTGCTGAATTGATATCGATGTGGAGGTATGCGGTATGACGGCTGCTGCGGCTGTGGAGCCCACGGAGCTTGAAGAACTCATGAAAGCGCAGGCCGAGGCCGCGCACGAGCGCGAGGTTGGGGATGCGACTCGCCCCACGGCAGAGGATCTTGCCGCCTCGCCGACGCGAATCGATGTCGAGGGCCTCGACCTGTTCTATGGCGACCACCATGCGCTCAAGGACGTGAATATCAAGATCCGCGACAAGCAGATTACCTCGTTCATCGGGCCTTCGGGCTGCGGAAAGTCCACGTTGCTGCGCTGCTTTAACCGCATGAACGACGGCATCAAGGACTGCCGCATCGAGGGCAAGATTGCGCTCGATGGTCAAGATATCCTGGGCGACTACGACATCTGCCGCCTTCGCCAGCGCGTGGGCATGGTGTTCCAGCGCCCCAACCCGTTTCCCATGAGCATCTACGACAACGTCGCGTATGGTCCGCGCGGTATGGGTGTGCGCGATCGCGCTGCGCTGGATGAGCTGGTCGAGGACTCCCTTCGTCGCGCTGCGCTATGGGATGAGGTCAAGGACAAGCTCAAAGAGTCGGGTCTGGGTCTTTCGGGCGGCCAGCAGCAGCGTCTGTGCATCGCCCGCGCACTTGCCGTGCAGCCCGACATTCTGCTGATGGACGAGCCGACCTCGGCACTCGACCCTGTGTCGACGCTGGTGGTGGAGCAGCTGGCCTGCGAGCTCAAAGAGACCTGCACGCTCGTGGTCGTTACGCACAATATGCAGCAGGCGGCGCGTATCTCCGATTCGGTCGCATTCTTTTTGCTGGGTGAGCTGGTGGAGCACGCGCCCACCGCGCAACTCTTCAAGAATCCGACCGATCCGCGCACGGCGGATTATTTGACGGGACGTTTTGGCTGATACCATCTAGTAAAGGTACCTTTAGGGTTAAGATGCGGTCATGCCGGCCGCAAAGGGGTTCAACATGATCTATTACGTCGAGGACGATGACAACATCAGGGATTTGACGGTCTATGCACTGCGCAAGCAGGGAATCGAGGCCGAGGGCTTTTCGTGCGACGGTGAGTTTAAGGCTGCCGTGGCGCGACGGGTACCCGATGCCGTCCTGCTCGACATCATGCTGCCCGATACCGATGGTTTGGCGATTATGCGTCGCCTGCGCGCCGACCGCCTGACGGCGACGGTGCCCATCATGATGCTTACTGCCAAGGACACCGAGCTCGACAAGGTGATGGCGCTCGATGGCGGTGCCGACGATTACCTGACTAAACCCTTCTCGCTCATGGAGCTCGCCAGCCGCTGTCGCGCACTGCTGCGTCGCGGCGGTATGGTCAAACAGGCGAGCGATGTGCTCAGCGTGGGCGACATTGTGCTCTCGCCCAGCCATCGCGAGGTGACCGTTGCCGGCGAGCCGCTTAAGCTCACCCTGCGCGAGTTCGACCTGCTCGAGTACCTCATGCGCAAGCCCGGCGTGGTTTTTACCCGCGAGTCGTTGCTGCAGAGCGTGTGGGGCTGGGACTTCGACGGCGGTTCGCGCACCGTTGACGTGCACGTGCAGACGCTTCGCCAAAAACTGGGCGAGCATGCCAGCGCCATCGAGACCGTGCGCGGCGTGGGCTACCGCTTGGCCGAGCCTTCTGCCGGTGATGGTGCCGAAGGTGACGACACCGCGGCCACCGCATCGGAGGAGTAACCCGTGGTCTTCGCCCCCCAGGGAAAACATACGCTGTCGCACCGCGTTTTTGTGACGATCTTTGTCTGCGCCATGGCGGTTATCGTGGCGTTTACGGTGCTGGGTGCGTTCTTTGTGCAAAACACCTTGGCGGATGCCACGAGTGCCAACTTGGCGCAAGAAACCGAGCTCATTGCTGCCGCCCTCGACGAGCAGCAGGAGCCCATCCCGTTCTTGCGTAGCCTCGATCGAGAGGACTTGCGCATCACGCTGATTAACAAGGATGGATCGGTTGCCTACGACAACGAGGCGTCGCCTTCCACACTGCCCAACCATGGCGATCGCCCCGAGGTCATCGAGGCCTTTGAGAGTGGTTCGGGTTCCGCGGAGCGCGCAAGCTCTACGCTCGACGAGATTATGCTGTATCGCGCCGTCGCCCTTGATAACGGCCAGGTTGTCCGCTTGGCGCAGGCCCAGCCTGGCGTTGCGGCGATTTTGCTGTCGATGGTGGCGCCGATGCTGCTTATCGCAGCAGCGGGTGCGGTACTCTCGTTTTTTATGGCGCGCCGCGAGTCCCGTGCCATCATCGCGCCTTTGCAAGAGGTGGATTTGGACCACCCACGCCGTAGCTATGAGCACGCCTATGCCGAGATGGTCCCCATGCTTGAGCGTATTGAGTCGCAGCGCCAGGAGCTCAAGCGCCAAATGGCGGTGCTGGCGGACAACGACCGTATGCGCCGCGAGTTCACGGCGAATATCACCCATGAGCTCAAGACGCCGCTTACGGCGATTTCGGGCTATGCCGAGCTCATCGCAAACGGCATGGTCGAGGGCGAGGGCGACCTGCGCAACTTTGGCGGTCGCATCTATCGTGAGGCGGGCCGCTTGGCAGCGCTTGTCAACGATATCCTTACGCTGTCTAACTTGGACGAGGCCGAGCGTGCAACTGAGGGCGAGGCGGTGCCCATTGGGTCCACGGAGCCTATTGAGCTCTCGCGTGCCATCTACGCGGTTGAGCAGCGTCTTGAACAGGTCGCCCGTCAGGCGAATGTGACGATAAGTCATGAGACCAAGCCTGTGGTCATCGAGGGCGTGTCGCGCTTGATTGACGAGCTCATCTATAATCTGGCAAGCAACGCCATCCGCTACAATCGACCCGGCGGTACGGTTACGCTGCAGTGCGGCACCAACGACGAAGGCCATCCGTTCCTTGCGGTCGCCGACACGGGAATCGGTATCGCGCCTGAAGAACAGGGCAAGGTATTTGAGCGGTTCTATCGCGTGGACAAGAGTAGGTCCAAGGCGCGCGGCGGAACCGGTCTGGGGCTTGCCATTGTCAAGCATGCGGCCCTGTATCATCACGCCACGCTCGATCTGTCGAGCGAGTTGGGCGTGGGAACCACCATTACGGTGACGTTTCCCATACAGCAGGACGAGCCATTCGCATAGCGATACAACATAGGTATTGATGTAGACGCCGCATTTGACTTTCGGGTGCGGCGTTGTTGTGCAATTTTACGATTGCTTCCGACATTTTTACAGGAGAGCCTGTTTCTTATGTATAGAGTTTGGTCTCGGCAAAAAGATGCGATAACATACGGTCAGTTTTGTCAATACGAACTGGGGAAATGAAAGGCAAGCTGCATGACCCTTCTCGAACTGTTCCAGCTGCTCAAAAAGCACCTTCAGCTGGTCATCACCCTTCCGGTGGTCTGCGCGATCGCCATGGGCATCGTGTCCTTCGCCGCGATGGACAACACCTATACCGCGACGACGAGCATGTACATTCTCGCCAAGACCGACGATAGCGGCCAGATGAGCTACAACGATCTCTCGGCGAGCCAGATGCTTTCCAACGATATCGCCACGCTGCTGGATAGCGATAGCGTTAAGAGCGGCGCCGCCAAGGAACTGGGCCTCACCGATCTGGATGACTACAAGGTGTCTGTTTCCTCCGAGACCACCACGCGTGTCATTACGCTTTCGGTTACCGGCACCGATGCCAAGGAGACGGCTGAGGTCGCAAAGGCCATAGCTAGCTCGGTGAGTACGGTCGCTCAGAACGTCGGCGCTGCCCAGAGCATCAACGTTATCGACGAGGCTAAGACCCCCGAAGCCCCCAGCGGCCCCAAGCGCACGCTGTATATTGCCGTCGCGTTCCTCGCCGGTATCTTTATCGCAGTCGCCTATGTCGTTTTGGCAGACATGCTCAATACCCGCATCCGCGGTGCCGAAGAGGCGGAAGAGCTCCTGGGCATTCCCGTTGTTGGCCGAATTCCGGCTATGAAAGGTGGTAAATAGGCATGGCTAAGGCAAAGAACACCGATAAGCTCGTTGTACAGAATGCCGCCAAGACCCTTCTGGCCAACATCCGCTTTGCGAGCGTGGACGACCCCATTCGCACCATCACCGTTACGTCCTCGATTCCCAACGAGGGCAAGTCTACGGTTTCCATCAACCTTGCCCAGGCTATCGCCACCAGCGGCAAGAGCGTCCTGCTGGTCGAGGCTGATATGCGTCGCAGGTCCCTTGCCGATATGCTCGGCGTCCGCTCCCGCGGCGGACTCTATGCAGTCCTTTCCGAGCAGGTTTCTATTGACCAGGCGATTGTCGAGACGGGTCAGAAGAACTTCTACTTCCTCGATGCCGAGCCGCATATTCCCAATCCTGCCGACATCATCGTCTCTCACCGCTTTGCCAAGCTGGTAAAGGCACTGTCCGCCAAGTTCCAGTACGTCATCTTTGATGCTCCCCCGGTCGGCACCTTCATCGATGCTGCCGAGATCGCAAGTCTGACCGACGGTGCGCTTTTTGTCGTGCGTGAGGATTTCACCAAGCGCGAGGAGGCGCTCAACGCCATCGGTCAGCTTAAGAAGTCCGAGAAGGTCAAGCTCATCGGTACCGTTATGAACTACTGCGAGACCGAGACCAGCGAGTACTACTACTCCTACTACACCAAGGACGGTAAGAAGGTGAAGAAGGGCTCCGACGATCAGGGGACTTCCAAAAAGGGCATCTTCACCAACCGAGCAAACGTTTAGTTGATTAAGGCTGACCTATGCGTGACATTCATTGCCATATCTTGCCGGGTGTAGACGACGGCGCCGCCGATCTCGATGAGAGCTTGGCGATGCTCGAGGCTGCCAAGCGGGCCGGTGTAACCAGAATCGTTTGCACTCCTCACTGCCGTGATCCCTATTTTGATTACGACAAGATGTGGGATGCCTTTGAGCTGCTGCGTGATAACGCTGACGGTTTTCCGCTCCAGATGGGCTTCGAGGTCAACCATCGAAAGCTCGTTGAACTTGGTATCGATGCCGCGGAGCACTTGCATTTCGATGGAACCAACGAGTTTCTGCTCGAGCTTTCGACGCATGCCGATGCGTATGCGTTTAGAGAGTACGAGAACACGATTTACGATTTGCAGTGCCGTGGCTACCAGGTGATCATCGCTCATCCTGAGCGCTATCGTGCGGTTCAAAAGGATGTAAGCGTGGCGGAGCGCCTGGTCGATATGGGCTGCAAGCTGCAGGCTTCGGCGGACTTTATTGCCGGCGGTCGCTTTGGTCGCGAAAAAAAGCCGGCACAGCGCCTGTTCGATCAGAACCTGTACAGCTTCATCGCGAGCGATGCCCATAACGTGGGTCATTACGACTGCCTGGCGAAGGCTCGCGCGAAGTTTAGCGTGCGCGGAGCTCATTTTCGCTAATATCTGTCCCTAACGTTCGCATTGAATGAAAGGGCAGCCATGGATATCCAACTTAAGACGGGATGCTTTGATGACGCGGCGTTGGTGCGCCGCGTCGTTTTTATGGACGAGCAGGGCTACGAGAATGAGTTCGACGCTATCGACGAGGACCCGAACTGCATTCATGTGACGCTCTATGTAGACGGCGAGCTTGCCGGTTGCTCGCGCGTGTTTCCCGAAGAGCTTGAGCGCGTGGCTGACGCAGAGGCCCAGGTGTTGCCGGCCTGCGACATGGACGAAGGCGTTGCGGCGGGGGAGACCTACATTATGGGGCGCGTCGCCGTGCTGCCGGCTATGCGTCGTCGCGGACTGGCGAGTGCGATCGTCGAGGCCAGTGCTGCGTGTGCACGCAATGCCGGCGCTAAGCTTATTAAGCTGCATGCGCAGGAATACGTGCTGCCGCTCTATGCAAAGGCGGGCTACACGCAAATTGCCCCGGTAGATTACGAAGACGAGGGCCAGCCTCATGTCTGGATGGCTAAACTGCTGGGCGACAGATAGGGGCGTTCCTTTTCCGCCGGCAGTTGGGGACACTCCTTGGCAATTGGCGCATCAGAGCGCTCTGACATACAGTTTTTCGATTCCGTATGTATATATGCGCGCTAATGGGTTATAAAATCTAAGTCTGAACATAGCAGGTCTGCGATGCGGCTCGGGCGACCGGGCCGTTTTTGCGGGCGGGGGTAGCGCGAAAGGACTGCACATGCGTCAATTTAAGACCGAGAGCAAAAAACTGCTCGACCTCATGATCAACTCCATCTACACCAATAAGGAAATCTTCCTGCGCGAGCTTATCTCTAACGCGAGCGACGCCGTCGACAAGCTCAACTTTAAGAGCCTGCAGGACCCGAGCGTTAAGATCGACCAGGGCGACCTGGCCATTCGCGTCTCCTTTGATAAGGACGCCCGCACCATCACGATTTCGGATAACGGCATTGGCATGACCGCCGAGGAGCTCGAGCGCAATCTGGGCACCATCGCTCATTCCGGCTCCGAGGAGTTTAAGACCGAGAACGCCGAGCAGCAGGGTTCGGATGTCGACATCATCGGCCAGTTTGGCGTGGGCTTCTACTCGGCCTTTATGGTCGCCAGCCATGTGAAGGTCGTCAGCCGCGCCTATGGCGAGGATGTCGCCCATGTGTGGGAATCCGACGGTCTTGAGGGCTACACCATCGAGAACGGCGAGCGCGCCGAGCACGGTACCGATGTCATCCTGACGCTGCGCGAGAACGAGAAGCTCGATGCCGACGGCGAGGCCGAGACCTACGATCGCTTCCTGACCGAGTGGGGCCTCAAGAGCCTGATTCAGCAGTACAGCAACTATGTGCGCTACCCGATTCAGATGATGGTGTCCAAGAGCCGCCAGAAACCCAAGCCCGAGGACGCCGGCGACGATTACAAGCCCGAGTACGAGGACTACCAGGAGCTCGAGACCGTCAACTCAATGACACCGATCTGGAAAAAGCGCAGCTCCGATGTCGAGCAGAAGGACTACGACGAGTTCTACAAGTCCACGTTCCACGACTTTGACGATCCTGCGCGCACCATCAGCTTCCATGCCGAGGGCACGCTCGAGTATGACGCCCTGCTGTTTGTGCCGGACCGCGCGCCGTTCGATCTGTACAGCAAGGACTACGAGAAGGGCCTGGCGCTCTACAGCTCCAACGTGCTGATTATGGAGAAGTGCGACGACCTGCTGCCCGACTACTACAACTTTGTTCGCGGCGTCGTGGATTCTGCTGACGTGTCGCTCAACATCTCGCGTGAGACGTTGCAGCAGAACCGTCAGCTCAAGGCCATCGCCAAGCGTGTGGAAAAGAAGATTACCGCCGACCTTGAGGATATGCGCGACAACGACCGCGAGGCCTACGAGAAGTTCTTTGAGAACTTTGGCCGCGGCCTTAAGTACGGCATCTACTCGAGCTATGGCATGAAGGCCGATGAGCTTGCCGACCTGCTGCTGTTCTGGTCTGCCAAGGAACAGAAGATGATTACCCTGGCCGAGTATGCCAAGGGCATGCCCGAGGATCAGAAGGCCATCTACTACGCCGCCGGCGATTCGCGTGAGCGCTTGGCCAAGATGCCCGTGGTAAAGGGCGTGCTCGACCGCGGCTATGACGTGCTGCTGCTGACGCAGGATGTGGATGAGTTCACGTTCCAGGCTATGCGTGAGTACGTTGCCGCCGATATGCCCAAGATCTACGAGGACGATGCTGCCCGCGAGGCTGCCGAAAAGGCCGTGGCCGACGGTGCCGAGCCCGAGGTCGAGGATCGTCATCTGGAGCTCAAGAACGTTGCGACTGGCGATCTTGATCTGGCGACCGAGGACGAGAAGAAGGAGGCCGAGGACGCCACCAAGGAGAACGAGGATCTCTTTAGCGCAATGAAGGAGGCGCTCGGTGACAAGGTCGAGAAAGTTGCCGTCTCCGCGCGCCTGACCGATGCCCCCGCTTGCATCACCACCGAGGGCCCACTTTCGCTCGAGATGGAGAAGGTGCTCCAGAAAGGACCCGAGGGCGCGCCCGACGGCATGCCCAAGAGCCAACGCGTGCTCGAGCTCAACGCCAAGCACCCGGTCTTTGACAAGCTTGTCGCTGCCCAGAAGGCAGGCGACGCCGACAAGATCAAGCAGTACTCCGGTCTGCTCTATGACCAGGCTCTGCTGGTCGAGGGCATTTTGCCCGAGGACCCCGTTGCCTTCGCGGCGGCTGTTTGCAACTTGATGTAGTTAGGTAGTTACGCGGTTTTACCAAACCGCGTAACGGCTCGACGCTGCCCTCAGTTCCGCCGTTCTAACGAACGGCGGACCAGTCGACGCTGCGCGGGCGCCAGAGCGACAACTTGTCATTCAAAGAGGACGGCATGACCAGAAGGTCTATGCCGTCCTCTTTTCATGCCAATTTGTTCGCTCTGGCGCCCGCTCGCTGGCATTGCCAAAACATCGACGTTGCCGTGGTCCTAAGTAGTCATTGGGGACGTTCTTGTTTGACTAGTCATTTAAGAACGTCCCCGATGACTATTTGAATTGCTAATTTGTGCGGGTTGTGGTTTTGTGACCTGCTGAAATTTAGGATACTGTACATCTGTACGTTAACTCATCTTCGTAGTATATTGCTACCCGCAAAACTCAACACCATTGTGCTTTGAGACGTTAAAGCGCCTACTACAATGGTTGTCGATAGTACGATTCGATTCAACGACAGGATGGATGGTCATAGCGTGAGCCTCGGCAGCAAACTATCCAACGCAAAGGTCTCCTTTGCGATATTCAAGCGCGACATTAAGCGACTGCTTGTGAACCCCGTCGCCTTGGTGGTTACCCTTGGCGTGTGCGTTATTCCCTCGCTGTATGCCTGGTACAACATCGTGGCCAACTGGGATCCGTACGGAAACACCCAGGGCATCAAGATTGCCATCGCCAACAACGATCGGGGCACCCAAAACGACCTGGTGGGCGAGCTCAACGCGGGCGATCAGGTCGTCGATCAGCTCAAGGAGAACGATCAGCTGGGCTGGACCTTCGTCGATTCTGCGGCCGATGCCAAAGAGGGCGTCGAGAGCGGTGAGTACTATGCGGCCATCGTAGTCCCCAAGAACTTCTCGGATAACCTGGTTTCGATGCTCGACGGCAACTACCATCAGCCCAAGCTTACGTACTACGTCAATGAGAAGAAGAGCGCTATTGCGCCCAAGGTTACCGATACCGGTGCAAACACCATCGAGGAGCAGATCAACTCGGAATTTGTCTCTACGGTAGGCAAGACTGTTGCCGGTATCGCCAAGGATGCCGGTGTCGATTTAAAGGACAAGGCAACCCAGACTCAGGACTCGCTGGCAAGTTCGGTGTCCGAGGCGTCCGACACCTTGGGCGAGGTGCGCGATTCGATTGGCGATATGAATGCCGCCATCGATAAGACGAGTGGCGCTATCGCCTCGGCCGATGCGGCACTTGCCGGCCTGCAGGGTCAGGCGCCGTCACTGACGCAGACGATCTCTCAGGGTAACGACCTGCTGGGCGAAGCTCGCACCACGGCGGGCAACTCCATCACCTCGCTCTCCAAGGCGCTCTCGGAAGGCAGCCTTGCGCTTACCAAGACGTCGGCCTCTGCGAACGCTGCCATCGGCAAGCTGACGGGCACGGTCACATCTACGACTACCCGTATCGACAACTCGCTTGAGTCTCTCCAAGCGACGATCGACCACAATAAGGCCGTTATCGGGCACTTGGAAATTCTCGTCAATGACACGTCGACAGGTTCCAAGGAAATTGACGCGCGCATTGTATCGATCATCGATTTGCTCCGCGAGCAGAATGAAAAGCTTCAGAGCATCAAGGACGGTCTGTCTGCGCAGTCGAGCGCCATGGCGAATGACGCTGCGGCTGTCTCGGGTGCCAGCGACGCTATCAATAATGCAATTCAGACCGGTGCGACCAACCTTGGCCAGGCTCAGACGGACTTGGGTCAAAACGCGCTGCCGAAGGTCTCGAGCGCACTTGATTCGTTTGCCGCCGTCTCGGGTGATCTGACGGGAATCGTGTCTGGCCTCACGCCTACTATTGCAAGTGCGCGCGGTACACTTTCGCAACTCAACGCCACGCTCGGTCAGGCCAAGACCACGCTGTCCCAGACCGATGCCTCGCTTGCCAAGGTCCAGGACAAGCTCGCAACCGCCGCCAACGACATCGCGGCGCTACAGACCTCCGAGTCCATGGGCGAGCTGGCCGGCCTGATGGGCGTCGACGTCGATGATGTTGCAGACTTCATGGCATCTCCGGTCGAGCTGACCTCAAAGTCAATTTACCCGGTCAAGAGCTTTGGTTCGGGCATTGCCCCGTTCTATACCAATCTGGCGCTGTGGGTGGGCGGCTACGTGCTTATCGCTATCTACAAGCTCGAGGTCGACCGCGAAGGCATCGGCAGCTTTACCGCGCGTCAGGGCTACTTTGGCCGCTGGTTGCTCCTGGTGATCCTGGGCGCGTTGCAGGCCATCATCGTTACGGTAGGCGATCTGGTGATCGGCGTGCAGTGCGTCAGCCCGCTGCTGTTCGTGCTGGGCGGCATCGCCATCTCGTTCACCTACGTCAATATCATCTATGCGCTGTCCACCACGTTTAAGCATATCGGCAAGGCTATCGGCGTCATTCTGGTTATCGTGCAGATCCCGGGTTCGTCGGGCATGTACCCCATCGAGATGATGCCAGGCTTCTTCCAGTGGCTGCACCCGCTGCTGCCCTTTACCTACGGCATCAATCTGCTGCGCGAGACGGTCGGCGGCATGTATTCGTTCAACTACCTGTTTAACCTGTGCATTCTGGGCGTGTTCTTGATCGTGGCGCTCTTTATCGGTCTGCAGCTGCGTCCGCTGCTGCTCAACCTTAACCTGCTCTTTGATAAACAGCTTTCCACGACCGGTATGATGATTTGCGAGTCCAACGACCTGCCGCGCCAGCGCTACTCGCTGCGCACGGCCATGCGTGTCATGCTCGATTCCGATTCGTACCGTCGCGAACTGCTCGATCATGCGGTCGCCTTTGAACATCGCTACCCGTACTACATCAAGGGCGGTTTTGCCGCCGTGGTGGGCGTTCAGGTCCTGCTCTTTGTCCTGTCGACGGTTCTCGATATCGACAATAACGGCAAGATCATCCTGCTTGTCATTTGGATCATCTCGGTTATTGCCATCTGCGGCTGGCTTATCAATATCGAATATATCCGCGCGAGCCTCAATACCCAGATGCGCATCTCGGCGCTTTCGGATGAGGACCTGCGTCGCGAGATGCGCGAACACACGGCCGCCATTCCTGCCGCCCGCCACATGTTTGGCCTCAACGCCAGCGAGCGTGGTGCCAAGGGCGGCGATCAGTCCACGGGCCGCTTGCCGCATATCGGCTCGCACCATAAATCTCAGGGCAGCGACAGCACAGCCACAAATGATGGAGATACCACCGCGCTTGGCAAGCACTCCAAAGGAGGTGAGGCATAAATGAAGAACATCCTGCATCTGTTTAAGCGCGATGTCCAAAACGTGTCTCGCTCCGTGATCGGCTTGGTTGTCGTGATGGGCCTCATTATCGTACCGTGTCTGTACGCGTGGTTTAACATCGCCGGCAGCTGGGATCCGTACGGCAACACCGGCAATCTTAAGATCGCCGTGGTCAACACCGATGAGGGCTACGAGAGCGATTTGATCCCCGTCGAGGTTAACGTGGGCGAAAACGTGACCGCCACCCTACGCGGCAACGAGAGCTTCGATTGGGTTGTGCTCAACAATCGCGAAAAGGCTATCGAGGGCGTTAAGTCGGGCGCGTACTATGCTGCCGTCGTTATCCCCAAAACGTTTAGCGCTGACATGATGACGCTTTTCTCGACCGACGTGAAACACGCCGATATCGAGTTTTACGAGAACCAGAAGGCCAACGCCATCGCGCAGATCGTGACCGAGAAGGGTTCGAGTGCCGTTCAGAGCCAGGTTAACGAAACTTTTACCGAGACCATTACGAGCATCGGTCTTAAGACGGTGTCCAGCCTGCTCGATTACATGAGCACCGACCAGGTCAGCAACTTTATCGCCAACCTGTCCTCGACGCTCGGCGATTCGGTCCAGGACCTGCAGGACGTTCAGGCCAGCGCAACGTCGCTTGCGGGCATTTTGAGCTCCACGTCCGATTCGCTGACGTCGGCGAGCGGTATGCTCCAGCAGACGGGTACGGTCGATGAGTCGACAAAGCAGCTCATGGAACATGCCAAAAGCGGCATCGATGATTCCAAAGAAGCGCTTAAGGCGGCAAACGATGCCATCGATGCCGCAATCGATGGAAGTGCGGGCTCGTTCGACAATGTGTCTGCCGAGTTCGCGAAGGCGTTCGACACCGCAAACCAGCATGTCTACCTTACGGTGTCCCAACTCAACGATGCCGCTGCGGCCCTCAATGCGCGCGCCAAGGATATCGATACAGTGGCCGATCAGCTCCGCAGCCTTGCCGACCAGGTGAGCGATGAGAATTTGAAGGACGGCCTCAAGTCCGCCGCGACGTCGCTGGGCAGAATCGCCGTTGAGTACCGCAACAATGCCAAGGATCTGGCGGCCACCGCGAAGTCTCTCTCCGATAGCATGGCCGAGGTCAACAACTCGCGTGCCGAGGTCGATCAGGCCATCGCCGATGCCAAGGCCGGCATCGCGGGTGCCAAATCCGATTACGATTCCACGTTCTCGGTTAAGGCCAAGGAGCTCAAGAAGACGGTTTCGGGCATTTTGGACTCGCTTGATGGCATCTCGGGCGACCTGGATAGCGCCGTAGGCGGCCTGACCGACGCATCCGGTTCGCTGGCAAAGGGCCTCTCCAAGGCTGCAAAGCTGGTCAACAAGGCTTCTGATCAGCTGGGCGAGGCGTCGGACAAGATCAGCGCGTTTAAGGACGAGCTCGACGGCGCCTTGATGTCGGATGACCTCGCTACGATCAAGACGATGATCGGCAATGATCCCGAGGGTCTGGCCGTGTCGCTTTCCGGCCCCGTCGCGCTCGATCGCAAGCCGGTCTATCCGATCCGCAACTACGGTTCGGCCATGGCACCGTTCTACACGATTCTGTCGCTCTGGGTCGGCTCGATCGTGCTGGCGGCCATGATGAAGGTCTCGGTTGACGACGAACTCATCAATGAGCTGATCCCCGTGCGCTTGCACGAGATCTACCTGGGCCGTTACCTGTTCTTTGGCGGTCTGGCCCTGCTGCAGGCAACGCTCGTGTGCGCGGGCGACATCCTGTTCTTTGGCATCCAGTGCGACGACCCGCTGCAGTTTGTGCTGGCGGGCTGGGTCGCGAGTCTCGTGTTCTCCAATATCGTCTACACGCTTACGGTGTCGTTTGGCGATATCGGCAAGGCTTTGGCCGTTGTGCTGCTGGTCATGCAGGTCGGCGGTTCGGGCGGTACGTTCCCCATCGAGATGACCGGCCCTGTGTTCCAGGCGATCTATCCGTTCCTGCCGTTTACCCATGGCATTAACGCCATGCATGCCGCCATGGCTGGCGCCTACCATATGGAGTACTGGGTTGAGCTGGGCATTCTGGCGAGCTATCTGATTCCGTCGCTGGCCCTGGGCGTCGTCTTCCGCCGTCCGGTCATCAAAGCCAACGACTGGATCATCGAAAAGCTGGAATCAACTAAGCTAATTTAGTGCGGCAACGTTAACGCTGATGTAGCACTAATGCCAGCGAGCGAGTCGCATTTGCGCCAAGGTGACGTGAAATGAAAGGGCGCTGACCTTCTGGTCGCGCCCTTGAAATTGAACGTCAGATTGGCGTGAATGCGGCTCGCGCAGCGTCGGTCGGTCCGCCGTTCGGTAGAACGGCGGAACAAAACGCTTTAGTGGGCTGGATTGCGATGCAACGCCGGTTGTTGCTACAGTAGCGGGGCGTGCCGGGGGTCCGGTGCGCCCTGATTTTATTTGACCATGAGGCGGCACGCAGCCATACGCGTGCGGACACCACGCCCTGATTGAGTGTGAGGATGCCCTATGCCCCAGCATGTCACTGACAATATCGAAATGATGCCCGATAGCCCCGTTGCTCGCGAGGACCTGGGTGCGGGCGGCACCTCCCGTGGTGCCGGCGCTCGCTCGCCGCTGTTCTGGAAGGTTCTGCTCCTTTCGGTGGCGGTCATCTGGGGCTACTCCTTTACCACTATGAAGGACGCACTCGGCACCATTCCGGTGTTCGCGCTGCTCTATGTACGCTTTCTGCCCGCAGCGTTGGTCATGTTTGCCGTCTTCCACAAGCGCATCATCGCGCACCTCAACGCTCGCAACCTGATCATTGGCCTGAGTATGGGCGTGCTCATGTGGGCGGCCTATGCGTTGCAGACGGTCGGTCTGGCACATACTACGGCGGGCAAGAATGCTTTTTTGACGGGCACGTATTGCATCCTTGTGCCGTTCGCGAGCTATTTCCTGAGCGGCGAAAAGCTCACGCGCTACAACTTGGGTGCCGCGCTGCTGTGCCTAGCGGGCATTGGCCTCGTCGCACTCGATAGCGTTGAATTCAACATTGGTGACGTCATTACGCTGGCGGGTGCGGCCTTTTTCGCCATCCAGATGGCGGTGACTGCCAAGTACGGTCGCAAAATGGACATCAACGTCATCACGTTTTGGATGTTTGTGGGCAACGGCGTGCTGAGCCTGGCAACGTCGCTGCTATTCGAGACCCAAGCGCCTCTGTCCGTGTGGACGCCGAGCTTTATCAGTGCGATGGCGTTTCTCTCGGTGGGCTGCACATGCGCGGCTCTGCTCATCCAAAACGTCGGCCTGGCGCATGTCCCGGCCTCGACGGGCTCGCTGCTCCTTTCGATGGAGTCGCCTTCGGGCGTGCTGTTCTCGGTGCTGCTGATGGGGGAGGCGCTCACCTCGCGCCTGCTCGCCGGCTTCGCGCTCATCTTCCTGTCGATTATCTTGAGCGAGACTCACTTCGATTTTTTGCGTCGAAAGCCGCGCCCGCAATTGTAAACAACTTGTTGCGCCGCCCTCCCGGGGCGGCATTTTTTATGCCTCGCCCTTAAAGTAGTACCTTGCACTTTATGCTATCAAAGTGCTTGCTGCAAAAACGATACTGGAGGGCATCTATGGCACCAGCTTTGTCCGATCTTCAACCGCAATCAGCGCCCAAGGCCACCGCAGCGGCGCAGACCGCTATCGGTGACGGTCTTGTTGCAGAAGCTCAGGCTTTTGCAGACGAGCTCGCTGCGTGGCGACACGATCTACACCAGATGCCCGAGCTGGGTAATAGCCTCCCACAGACCTCTGCGTATATCCAAGCGCGCCTGACCGAGATGGACATCCCATTTGCCACGCTCGTCGATGGTTCCTGCGTTGTGGGCCTTGTCGGCGCCGGTGCCGCCGCGGCCCAGGGTAATGGCGTCTGCACGAATGAGCAGGCCGGTACGGTCATCATGCTCCGTGGCGACATGGACGCCCTGTCCGTTGCCGAGGAATCCGGCGAGTCCTTTGCATCCACCAACGGCTGCATGCATGCATGCGGACACGATATGCACGCGACGGCACTGCTTGGTGCGGCGCGCCTGCTCAAGGCCCGCGAGTCCGAGCTTGTCGACGCTAACGCCACGGTTAAGTTGCTGTTCCAGCCGGGCGAGGAAACCTTTGAGGGCGCCCGCGCCGCCATCGCCGACGGTCTGCTGCAGGACCCGCGTCCCCAGGTCGCCTTTGCCATGCATGTCAATAGCCAGTCGCCGCTTGGCCTGGTGCTCTATGGCAGCCCGGCGCTCTCGGGCGTGTACGGTTTCCGCATCACGCTGCAGGGCAAGGGCGGCCATGGCTCGAGCCCCGAAATCTGCATCGACCCCATCACGGCCGGCGTCCATGTGCATCTGGCACTTCAGGAGCTCATCTCCCGCGAGGTGCCGGCGGCCAAGGAAGTCGCACTTACCGTTGGTAAGTTTGCTGGCGGCTTGGCGGCCAACGTCATCCCCGACACCTGCGTGCTCGAGGGAACGCTGCGCGGCTTCGATGTTGAGCTCATGGAGCACCTCAAGACCCGCATCGCCGAGGTCGTCAAAGGTGTTGCCACGACCTATCGCACGCCGGCGACTATCGAGACGCTCTCGGATGTTCCCCCGCTCGTACTCGATGACGACATGACCCAGGCGTCGCTTGGCTACGTGGGCGCGGTGCTGCCCAAGGCCGCCTTCCTGCCGCTGTTCCACGCCATGGCGAGCGAGGACTTCGCGTTGATTTCGAGCGAGATTCCGAGTGCGTACTTTACCGTGGGCGCTGCCGTGACTGATACGGACGAGCATTTTGCTCAGCATCATCCCAAGGCACGTTTTAGCGATGCCGAGCTTCCCCTTGGCGCCGCGGCTTATGCCGCCGTCGCTTTGGGCTACATCGCCGACCACCGGTAGCACCCAATCTTGCTACTCGTTTGTTTAAAAAAGGAACAGTATGTCCCAGCAACGTAAGTTCTTCCCCGGCTGGCTCGTGGTGGCCTCCGGCTTTGTGATCATGGCCACGTGTTACACGATTTTCGTTAACTGCATGAGCCTGTTTCAGCCGCTCATCGTCAGCGACCTCGGGATTACGCTTACGCAGTACAACATCTCCAATGCCATCTCCACCGTGGTGAGCGTAATCGGCTCACTTGTCATTGGCCATGTTGCCGATAAAGTAAGCGGCCGCGTTTTTGGGTTCCCCTCACTGTAATCGCCACCTCTGCCGTTCTTGCCGGCATGAGCTTTGTCGGTGAGCTATGGCAGGTCTACGTGCTTTTCTGTTCGCCCCGTTCTGTCCGTGGCCGCCTTGGAAGCCGAATGGATGCTCGTGCCATCATTCGGTTTCCAAGGCGGCCACGGGCCTACGAAATGATCCGTTTTCCTCCGTCCCCAACAGATCACGTGATCCGAAGGGGACGGAGGAAAGCGGATCGCAAACAGCGGCGGTGCGTCAGGCCGAACGAGTCCCCATACCCTCGTTCGGCCTGACGCACCGCCGCGGTTTGTGTTTGTGCCGTATAATGACCGTTACCTATGACGCGATACAAAAGAAAGGTGTTTGCCCATGCAGGCACAGAAGGCGGAGGGAACCCGCGACCTTATCGGCGCCGAGATGCGCGCCTGGCAAAAGATGCAGCAGATTGCGGCCGGCGTGTTCGAGCCGTTTGGTTTTAAACCCATCGAGACGCCCGCGATCGAGCAGGTGGACGTGTTTGTCCACGGTATCGGCCAGTCGACCGACGTCGTGCGCAAGGAAATGTTCCGCGTGTTCAGCGGTGCCAACCTGGAGCGCGTCTTTACCGAGGGCACCGACACCAAACTCAAGCCCAAGCAGCGCCTGGCGCTTCGCCCCGAGGGCACGGCCGGCGTGGTGCGCGCTGTCGTCGAGAACAATCTGGTGCCCCAGGGCTCCACGCCGTTTAAGGCGTACTACGCCGAGGCCATGTTCCGCGGCGAGCGTCCCCAGAAGGGCCGCCTGCGCCAGTTCCACCAGGTGGGCATCGAGTGGCTCGGCGCTCCCGATCCGGCGGCAGACGCCGAGTGCATCATCATGCTCATGGAGTTTTACAAGCGCCTGGGCTTCGATCTTTCCAAGCTTCGTCTGCTCATTAACTCGATGGGCGACGCTCAGTGCCGTCCGGCTTACCGCGAGCAAGTCAAGCAGTTTATCCTCGATCACGCAGACGAGATGTGCGATGAGTGCCGCGAGCGCGCCGAGCTCAACCCGCTGCGTGCCTTTGACTGCAAGAACGACCACTGCCGCGAGATCATGGCCGAGGCTCCGCTGATGGGTGACAACCTGTGCGATGAGTGCCGCGAGCACTACGAGCAAGTCAAGCGCTATCTGGACGCCGCCGGTATCGAGTATGTCGAGGATCCCACCTTGGTGCGCGGCCTGGACTACTACACCCGCACTGTCTTTGAGGTCGAGGCCCCTGGCGCCGGCGTCGGCTCCATCGGCGGCGGCGGCCGCTACGATGGCCTCGTCGAGCTCGAGGGCGGCAAGCCCACGGCAGGCGTCGGCTTCGCCGTCGGTTTTGAGCGCGCCCTGCTGGCCCTGCAGGCCTTTGGCAGCGACCTGGGTGCCGAGGAGGTCCCGTGCGTCTACGTCGCCAATGCCGGCAAGGAGCTGCGTCAGAACGTCTTTACCATTACGCAGCAGCTTCGCGCCGCAGGGATTGTGACCGAGGCCGACTATCAGGGCCGTTCGCTCAAGGCCCAGTTTAAGCAGGCCGATAAGGTAGGCGCCAAGCTCATCCTGGTCCTGGGCGGCGACGAGCTTGCCGCCGGCAAGGTCAAGGTGCGCGACATGCAGAGCCATGACGAGGTTCTCGTCGATCTGGCCAACGTCGTCGAGGCGGTTCGCGAGCGCCTGTAGCGCATGATTTTTGAGCTGTGGACTCACTAAAAAGTTCAGCTCATTGCGGGCGATTGTTACGGGGGTGTTTCGCTTTTATGCGGAATGCCCCCGTTTACGTATGCCGCCCACCGAGAAATACGACCATTTAGGGCAAAAACCTTTGCAATGCAGAAAATACTTTTGTGTGGTAAAGCGCAATCAGTGTCGAAAGTATTTCTCAAGCGCCTATAATGAATACCGCATGTTACGTGCATAGAAGGAGGAATGGGAGGAAACGTGGCTGAGAACCTAAGCAACCAGTCTGTACCCGAAGCCGCGGCGCGCGTCGCTGCCGTGGTCAACCGCCTCGTTAACCGAATCGGCTCGAATGCCGAGTCCAGGGAGCGTCTCGCCGAGATCGAGATCCCCGAGGAGCTGCGCGACAATCTGGCGCTGTTCTTGCGCCTGGAGCGCCGTGTGCTTAGCGAGTATGATCCCGAGATCGCGGACCTGTTCGACAAGATTTTGACAGCCGAGATTGTGGTCAATGCCGGCAACCCCGGTACCTGCGCTGCCGACGAAGCCGTCGACGAGCAGGGCGTGCCCACCGCCGACGAGCCCACTGCCGTGGCATTTCGTGAGGTCGTCGATTTGATCGACAGCCTGCCGCTCGATAAGCAGCAGGTCATTGTCCGCGCCTTTACGAGCTTTTTCCATCTGGCAAACCTGTCGGAGGAGAACTACCGTGTGGAGCAGCTGCGCGAGCGCGAGGCCGGCGCATCGACCGATACCGAGGTCGATCCCGCTAACGAACTCACCGTCGCCTATCACCAGTTGGTAAACGAGATGGGTGTCGAGGGTGCCAACGAGCTGCTCGGCAAGCTTGAGTTCCACCCTGTCTTTACCGCACATCCCACCGAGGCCCGTCGTAAGGCCGTCGAGGGCAAGATCCGCCGTATCTCCAACCTGCTGGAGGAGCGTCCGCGTCTGGGCGGCTCCGACCTGGTGGAGAACGAGCGCCATATGCTGCAGGAGATCGACGCCCTGGTGCGTACGAGTCCCATCGCGCTCAAGAAGCCCACGCCGGTCGAGGAAGCCGATACCATCATCGACATCTTCGATAACACGCTGTTCGACGTTATCCCCGTCATCTACCGTCGTTTTGACGACTGGGTGCTGGGCGACAAGGCCGGTACTGTGCCGCCGCTGTGCCCGGCGTTCTTCCATCCCGGCAGCTGGATCGGTTCCGACCGCGACGGTAACCCCAACGTCACCGCCAAGGTGAGCCGTGAGGTCGCCGCCAAGTACTTTACGCACATGGTGCTCAAGCTCGAGGACAAGTGCCGCCACATCGGCCGCAACCTCACGCTCGAGGCTACCTACAGCAAGCCGTCGGCCGAGCTCATTAACCTGTGGAACCATCAGGTCGAGATGAGCCCTCGTTACACGGCCCGCGCCGAGCTGATCTCCGAGCACGAGCCGCATCGCGCCGTCATGCTCGTCATGGCCGAGCGCCTGAACGCCACCGTCCGTCGTATCACCGACACCATGTACCACAGCGCCGACGAGTTCCTGGATGACCTGCGTGTCGTTCAGCGCTCCCTGGCCGCCTGCGGTGCCGTCCGTGCTGCCTACGGCCCGGTCCAGACCATTATCTGGCAGGTCGAGTCCTTCGGCTTCCATATGGTCGAGATGGAGTTCCGTCAGCACTCCGTGGTGCACGCCCGCGCCCTCAAGGATATCCACGAGAACGGTATCCACGGCGACCTGCAGCCCATGACGCGCGAGGTCATCGATACCTTCCGCGCTATCGGCTCCATCCAAAAGCGCTACGGCAAGAAGATGGCGCACCGCTACATCATCTCGTTCACCAAGAGCGCCCAGCATGTGGCCGACGTCTTTGAGCTTGCCCACCTGTCCTTTGCACATGAGGAGGATGTCCCCGAGCTCGACGTGATCCCGCTGTTCGAGCAGCTCGAGGACCTCGAGGGCTGCGTCGACGTGCTCGACCAGATGCTTACGCTGCCTGTGGTGCAAAAGCGCCTTGCCCAGACCAACCGCCGCATGGAGGTCATGCTGGGCTATTCCGACTCCTCCAAGGATGCCGGTCCTACCACGGCCATGCTCGCGCTGCACTCCGCGCAGGAGCGCATTGCCAAGTGGGCCGAGAAGAACGATATCGACCTGGTGCTCATGCACGGTCGCGGCGGTGCCGTGGGCCGTGGCGGCGGTCCGGCCAACAAGGCCGTGCTGGCGCAGCCCAAGGGTTCGGTCAACTGCTTCTTTAAGCTCACCGAGCAGGGCGAGGTCATCTTTGCCCGTTACGGCAACCGCACGCTGGCTCAGCGTCATGTTGAGTCCGTTGCCGCCGCAACGCTTTTGCAGTCGGCCCCGAGTGTCGAGAAGACCAACACCGAGACCACGCAGAAGTTCTGGGATATGGCCGAGAAGCTCAACACCGCAAGTCACGAGCGCTATCTGGACCTGCTGAACACCGAGGACTTTACACCGTGGTTCTCGACCGTGACGCCGCTGACCGAGGTCGGTCTGCTGCCGATCGGCTCGCGTCCCGCCAAGCGCGGCCTGGGCGCCAAGTCGCTCGACGACCTGCGTACCATTCCGTGGATCTTCAGCTGGAGTCAGGCGCGCATTAACCTGGCCGCTTGGTACGGCCTGGGCACCGCCTGCGAGCAGCTGGGCGATCTTGACCAGCTCAAGGCTGCCTACCAGGAGTGGCCGTTCTTCCGCACCTTTATCGACAACATCGAGATGTCGATCGCCAAGACCGACCAGCGCATCGCCAAGATGTATCTGCACCTGGGCGATCGCCAGGATCTGTCCGAGAAGGTCTTTACCGAGATGCAGCTCACCCGTAAGTGGGTCCTTGCCATCGTCGGTGACGAGTGGCCGCTGCAGCGCCGCCGCGTGCTCGGCTGCGCCGTCCGCGTGCGTAACCCCTACGTTGACGCCCTGTCCATCGCCCAGGTTCGCGCCCTTCGTGAGGTGCGTATGAACCAGGACGAGATGGCCGAGGAGAAGAAGGCCGAGTACATGAGCCTGATTCTTTCGACTGTGACCGGCGTCTCGGCAGGACTGCAGAACACGGGGTAATCGATAGCCCTGTGGCTCTCACCGGGACCCGACGGGTTTCCCTCTGAATGCGTCCTCGCACTTGAAGCCCCCTTATCCTGCTCCTTCGGAGCTGCGGATAAGGGGGCTTCGTGCTGCGGAATGCATTCAGAGGGTAACCCATCGGGTCCCTTCGTCCTCGGTCTTTTGGGATTAAAGCTGAAGGGAATAAGGCGCGCTTCGCGCATATCGTGGAGTACGGCGAGGGCTTCTTGCGTCCTGCGGAGTGTGCCGGAAAGAAAACATACGGCGGCCCCTACGATGTCCAGTTTTCGGCGGATTGGCCGTTGGCTGAGGGTGGTGCTTGGGGCGACGTGCAAAAAACGGAGTTTTCAGCAGCCAAAAATTGATGTATAGGACCATAGGTGACGTTTGCGGTTCCTGTTGATGCTTTTGCACGACGATTGAGCTTTGGCGATGTTCATATATGGCTGGTTTCTCGCCGCATGCTATCTAGATGAGGCGAGTCATGAGAACTATCTACCTTTTGAAAGACTTTCGACACTGAAATCTTATCTCGCGATGCTGAATACTCGCAAAAATGCACGCTCCGGAGGGTACTACCCTGTTACGGCTAGAAATCCTTGCACCGTTTTATGCAATTAATTAACGCATTTATGCAAAATGGCTTACGTGCGTACGTCTCGGGGCAGATGTTTGCCTCGGCGCTGCGTAAGTCATCCTGTCTATAGTGTCTTTGACTTGCGGCCGCGGTCCCGTTTGGGAACGCGGTTGTTTTGTTGTGGGTCAAATATGAACGTTGTGTTAATGAGTCGGTGGACGGTGGTGTTTTTCGGTGAGCGGCGTATCCTTCCAACGGTTTATCTAGTGTGTCAGTTGAAAAGGAAGAGGGCGCTCGTCATTGTTTGAATGTGAACTGCCGTTTGACCACAAGACGTTGCATCTGGAGCTCGAGGATAAGAACTTCGCGGGTGTGATGGAAGGTCATCAAAACGAGTTTAAGACCACGAAATCGCAGGAAGAGCTGGTAGAGGAGTCGCTTGCCAACCCTTATGGCTCGCCGTCGCTCGAGGAGCTTTGTGCTGGCAAGAAGGATATCGTCATTATTAGCTCCGATCATACGCGCCCCGTTCCCTCGCGTGTGACGATGCCTATTCTGCTGCATCACATCCATTCCGCTGCGCCCGAGGCTCGAGTGCGTATTTTGGTTGCTACGGGTATGCACCGTCCGTCGACGCACGAGGAACTCGTCAACAAGTATGGCGAGGAGATTGTTGCCAACGAGGAAATCGTTATGCATGTCGCGACTGACGACAGCATGATGAAAAAGATCGGCACCCTGCCTTCTGGTGGCGAGTGCATCATCAACAAGATTGCCGCCGATTGCGATCTGCTGCTTGCCGAGGGCTTCATTGAGCCGCATTTCTTTGCCGGTTTCTCTGGTAGCCGCAAGTCCGTCCTGCCTGGCGTCGCCAGCTACAAGACCATCATGTACAACCACAACGGTCAGTTTGTGAATGATTCCCACTCGCGTGCCGGCAACCTGTGCCACAACCACGTGAGCGAGGACATGTTTGCCGCCGCCGAGATGGCTCACCTTGCCTTTGTGCTTAACGTGGTGCTCAACGGCAAGCACGAGGTCATCGGTTCTTTTGCCGGCGATATCCATAAGGCGCACGAGGCTGGCTGCGAGTTCGTGAAGAGCCTTGCCGGCGTTGAGCCCGTCGAGTGCGAGATTGCCATCACCACCAACGGCGGTTACCCGCTCGATCAGAACATCTACCAGGCCGTGAAGGGCATGTGCTCTGCCGAGGCCACGCTTCCCGAGGGCGGTGTGATCATCGACGTTGCCGGTTGCGCTGACGGTCACGGTGGCGAGGGCTTCTATCACAACATCGCCGACAACGATCCGGCAGAGTTTGAGCGTGCCTGCATCGATCGTCCCAAGGACGAGACCCTGCCCGACCAGTGGACGAGCCAGATTTTCGCCCGCATCCTGGCGCATCACCCTGTGATCATGGTTACCGACCTGTGCGATCACCAGATGATCAAGGATATGCACATGACGCCGGTCAACACCCTCGATGAGGCGCTCAAGCTCGCCTTTGAGATGAAGGGTGCCGATGCCAAGGTGGCCGTCATTCCCGATGGCCTTGGCGTTGTCGTCGCTCAGCACTAGTACGCGGCCTAAACGAATCGTTTATAACCGACAAGAAAGATAAGGTTTTATGCTTACCAAACTCCTCTGCGAATTCGGCGCAACGGCCCTCATGATCATCTTTGGCGTGGGCGTGCACTGCGATACCGTGCTCAAGGGCACCAAGTATCAGGGCTCCGGCCACATGTTTGCCATCACCACTTGGTCTTTTGGCATCTCGGTCTGCCTGTTTGTCTTTGGCGGCGCCGTGTGCATGAACCCCGCCATGGTGCTTGCCCAGTGCATCGTCGGTCTGGTGCCGTGGGGCAGCTGCATTCCCTTCATGATTGCCGATATGCTCGGCGGCTTTGTGGGCGCCGTAATCGCTTGGCTTATGTATGCCGATGAGTTCAAGGCTTCCGAGGGCGTCGTCGATCCTATTGCCCAGCGCAACATCTTCTCGACCAACCCTACTACCGAGGGCACGAACTATGCCCGTAACTTCTTCTGCGAGGCTATCTGCACCTTTGTGTTCATCAGCGCCATCCTTGCTGCCGCTAGCCGCGCTGGTGAGAACGTTCTGATGCTCGCTATCTGCGTCGGCCTGATCGTTTGGGCCGTTGGCATGGGCATGGGCGGCATCACCGGCTTCGCCATGAACCAGGCTCGTGACCTTGGTCCTCGTATGGCCTATCAGGTGCTGCCGATCAAGAACAAGGCCGACAACAACTGGAAGTACGGCCTGCTCGTTCCTGGCATCGCTCCGTTTGTCGGTGCCGCTCTGGCTGCGCTGTTCGTGCACGGTTTCTTGGGCATGTTCTAGTCTGAGGCTACATAGGTTGTCCGCCGTCCGCATGGGGTAACTTCCCAGCGCGTCCTCGGACATGAAAGAACCCCCGCTGCGCACTTCGTGCGGCGGGGGTTCTTTCGTCCTGCGGAGTGCGCTGGGAAGTTACCCCATGCGGACGGCTGCGGGGTCTTTGTTGCGTTCGAACAAGCAACCAACATATATATCTGAATTTGGATGGGAGGGGCTTGTTGCTGGTAGGGGCGTTGGACTGCTGTTGGCACCTTGGGAAGGGATGGTTACTTAGCCGAAGAGAGGCTTAATGGCTGAGAGGTAGTCTTTGGCTACTTCGGCCTTATCTGCTTGGAAGTTGTGCCAGGCCCACCATTGGACCATTCCTACGAAGCTTGAGGCTATGTGGTGTAGTAAGAAGCTGCGGTCCATGGTGCCGGCGGGGCCGTTTGGGTCGGTAGGGACGGTTTCGGCTGCTCGGGACATTATGGTTTTGCGTAAGCAGTCGGCGAAGACGCGCGAGCCGGCTCCGGCTACGAGGGCTCGAACGCCCTGACGGCGTTCCCAGAGGTTGTTGAGGATATGCTCGACTTGCACGAGTGGGTCGTCGAGCGGCGTACCATCGTCGTCGAGGGCGTGGGTGCAGATGTCGTTCACGAGCTCGGACAGTAGGTCGTCTTTGCTCTTGAAGAGGCCGTAGAACGTGGCCCGACCAACATGGGCACGAGCGATGATATCGCCGACGGTAATCTTGCCGTAATCCTCTTCGCGTAGCAGCTCGGAGAACGCTGCAACGATGGCAGCGCGGCTTTTTTCTTTGCGGGCATCCATGGCTATGCATCCACGTCAACGAGTAGACAACGGAGCGTGCCGGAGCAACCCTCGTAGGGGCGCTTGCCGGCGCCGTAGCCGACGGCCTCGATGTGGTAGCGTGCCGGCAGGTGCTCGGACGTGCGCAGCGCGGTGACGATGGCGGCGCCCGTGGGCGTCACGAGCTCGCCAGCGACCGGTGCGGGCGTGAGGGCGATATTGCCCGCCTGGCACAGGTTGACGACAGCGGGGACGGGAATGGGCATAAGGCCGTGGGCGCAGCGAATGGTTCCGTGGCCTTCGGAGAGCGACTCGACCACGATGTCCTCAATACCTAGGTCATCGAGGCAGATGGCGACAGAGCAGACGTCGACGATGGAATCGACGGCGCCTACCTCGTGGAACATGACGGTCTCGGGCGTTTTGCCGTGGGCCTTTGCCTCGGCGGCGGCGAGCGCGGTAAAGATGGCGAGCGCACGACGCTTGGCGCCATCGCTTAGCTGCGAGCCGTCGATGATAGCGGTGACGTCCGCCAAAGAACGGTGGTGATGGTGGTGGACGTGATGGTGACCCTCGTGGCCATGGCCGTGGGTCTCATGATCATGCTCATGGCAGTGCTCATGCTCGTCATGGTCATGATGGTGGTGCTCGTGCTCGTGCGTGTGCTCGGCAGCTGCTTCGTTGCCGTAGAGCCATGCCATGTCGTGGTCGTGGTTCTCGAGCTCTTCTGCCAGCTGAACGTCGAAATCGCAGGCGTCGATGCCATGCTTGTTTACGCGCGTGACGGCGATCGTAAAGCCGTCGACCGGCAGTGTGGCGAGCTGTTCGCGCAGGTGCTCCTCGCTGGCGCCTAGGTCGAGCAGGGCCGCGACGGTCATATCGCCGCTGATGCCCGAGGTGCCGTCGATGATAAGCGTGTGCTGATGATTGGACATGGAATGCTCCTTAGCGGGCGCGGGGTGTGCCGGCGCTCAGATGATTGATAAGACTTGCCTGGTAAGCGGCGCCAAAGCCGTTGTCGATATTGACGACCGATACGCCGCTGGCACAGGAATTGAGCATGGCGAGCAGTGCGGCTACGCCACCAAAACTTGCGCCGTAGCCCACGCTGGTGGGAACGGCGATGACCGGACAGCTCACCAGACCGCCGATAACGCTCGCCAACGCGCCCTCCATGCCGGCGATGGCGATGACCACCTGTGCCTGGGCAAGTTCCTCGGCATGCGCGAGTAGGCGGTGCAGGCCGGCGACGCCTACGTCGTAGAGGCGGTCGACCTCGTTGCCATAGAACTCGGCCGTCAACGCGGCTTCCTCGGCGACGGGCAGGTCGCTCGTGCCGGCGCAGGCGACGACGATGCGTCCGTTGCCGGTAGGGGAGGGCTTGCCGCCCACGAGGGCGAGCTGCGCGTCCGGGACATATCCCAGGTCGATGCCGTTGCCGAGGAACTCCGAGGTGCGGGCTGCCTTTTCGGCATCCAGGCGCGTGACCAGGATGCGCTCCTGGCCGGCATCGCGCAGCGCTTCGATAATGGCGGCAATTTGCTCGGCGGTTTTACCGGCACCGTAGACAACCTCGCCGGCTCCCTGGCGCACTCCGCGCGAAAGATCGAGCTGTGCAAAGCCCAGGTCGGCGGTCGGCGCCGTCTGGATGCGCGTGAGGGCATCGGCCGGCGTAATGCTTCCGTCTGCCACGTCACTTAGCAATTGCTCAAGATCTCGTTTGTCCATATAAGTTCCCTTCGACGCAGAAAAGTTTAGCACGCGAAGGGTTGTTTCCGAACATTAGAGCATAATTGTTCGGAAATCTGATATGTCAGATTAGATGAAGTTGTGAAGCAAACTGACTAGTCACGCAGGATGATGTCCATGGCGAGCATCAGGTTGCGCTCGTCGATGGCAAACGGGGCGGCTTCGCGCGTCTTGGGCTTGGCGCAAAACGCGATGCCCGTGCCCGCGGCCTGAATCATGGGGATGTCGTTGGCGCCGTCGCCGATCGCGACGGTATGGGCCATATCGACACCGCACTCAACTGCCCAATCCAGCAGCTGGATGAGCTTGGACTCCTTGGTCACGATGTCTGCCGCCAGCTTACCGGTGAGTTTGCCGTCCACGACCTCCAGGCGGTTAGCGAGGCAAAAGTCGATGCCCGCGGCGGCCACGATCTTATCGGCGACCTCGTGAAAGCCGCCGCTTACCACGCCGACCTTCCAGCCCTTGCTGTGCGCCGAGCGCACAAGCTCCAGCGCGCCGGAGGTAAACGTCACGCGCTCAAAGGTGCGCTCGAACACGCTCTCGTCCAAGCCGGCAAGCAGCCCCACGCGCTCCTCGAGCGCCTGCTTAAAGTCCAGTTCGCCGCGCATGGCGCGCTCGGTGATCTGCGCTACCTGCTCGCCCACGCCGGCCTCCTCGCCCAACAGGTCGATAACCTCCTGGTTGATGAGCGTGGAGTCGATATCCATAACGATGAGGCGTGCGGTCATGAGGGGCCTTTCTGAGTGCAGTTGTATTGGGGCACATTGTCGCACGCCGCACGCCTGGGCGACGGTCACGGTGCGTCAATTGTTTCGTCTCCGTCAAGTCTTTGGGCAAGAGCTACTTTTCCGCGGTACATCGACGCGGGTGCGATAAGATAGAACGCCATGTCCGGCTGCGCGGTTTACGCAGGCTGGGCAAATCTGTACGACGCTGCCCGGAACGACACGGGGCGGCACAGATCCATAAAGGAGGATCACTGGTATGAGCCAGACCCGTCCCATCGATGAGCATTCCATGCACACCCGTACCTGCGGCGAGCTTCGCTTCGAGAACGTGGGTGAAGAGGTCACCCTCACCGGTTGGGTGAGCCGTCGCCGCGACCACGGCGGCCTTATTTTCTGCGACCTTCGCGACCGCGAGGGCATCACGCAGCTCACCTTCGACCCCGAGCACTCCGACGGCGATGCCTTTAAGATCGCCGAGACCATGCGTCCCGAGTGGCCCATCAAGATTCACGGCGTCGTGCGCGCCCGTGGCGAGGAGACCACCAACACCAAGCTCGCGACCGGCGAGATCGAGGTCCTGACCGACCACGCCGAGGTTCTCAACACGTCCGTCACCCCGCCGTTCCAGATCGAGGACGGCATCGAGACCAGCGAGGACACCCGCCTGCGCTACCGCTATCTGGATCTCCGCCGTCCCGAGATGATGGCCAACCTCAAGCTGCGCTCCGACTTCACCTTTGCCATTCGCGAGGCGCTGCACAACCGTGAGTTCATGGAGGTCGAGACGCCCTCCCTGTTTAAGTCCACGCCCGAGGGCGCCCGCGACTTCATCGTTCCCAGCCGCATCCAGCCGGGCAACTTCTACGCCCTGCCGCAGTCCCCGCAGCTTCTGAAGCAGCTGCTCATGGTTGGTGGCGTTGAGCGCTACTACCAGGTTGCCAAGTGCTTCCGCGACGAGGACCTGCGTGCCGACCGTCAGCCCGAGTTCACCCAGGTCGATATCGAGATGTCCTTCGTGGACCAGAACGATGTCATGAGCGCGCTCGAAGAGGTCCTGGCCGATGCCTTCGGCCGCATGGGTGTCGAGATGCCCACGCCGCTGCGTCGCATGGACTACTGGGAGGCCATGGACACCTATGGCTCCGACAAGCCCGATACCCGCTATGGCATGCACCTGGTCGACCTGACCGACATCTTCGCCAACTCCAAGTTCAAGGTCTTTGCGACTGCCGCAAACGAGGAGGGCTCTGTCGTCAAGGCCATCAACGCCAAGGGCGCCGGTGCCTGGGCACGTGCCAAGATCGATAAGCTCGCCGGCGTGGCCTCCACGTTTGGCGCCAAGGGTCTGGCCTGGATCGCTTTCCGCGAGGACGGCTCCATCAACAGCCCCATCGTCAAGTTCTTCTCGGACGAGGAGATGGCGGCTCTGCGCGAGCGCATGGATGTCGAGCCCGGCGACCTTGTGATGTTCGCCGCCGGCCCGCGCCTGCTCTCTGACGAGATCCTGGGCGGCATGCGTTCTCACATGGCCAATGCACTCGAGATCAAGCGCGAGGGCCACGACTTCCTGTGGGTCGTCAACTTCCCGCTGTTCCACTGGGACGAGGACCGCAAGGCTTACGCTGCCGAGCACCAGCCGTTCACTCTGCCGACCGAGACCGACATCGCCAAGATCGAGGCCGACCCGTTGGCAGCCGGTTCTTGCACCTACGACTTTGTCATGGACGGCTTTGAGGCCGGCGGCGGCGGTATGCGTATCCACAACGCCGAGATGCAGATGTCCATGCTCAAGCTCCAGGGCTTTACCGAGGAGCGTGCCGAGTCGCAGTTTGGCTTCCTCATGGAGGCCCTCAAGTTTGGTGCGCCCCCGATGGGCGGTTTCGCTTTGGGCCTGGACCGCGTGTGCATGCTGCTCACCGGTTCCGACTCCATCCGCGACGTAATGGCGTTCCCCAAGACGGCCAGCGGCTCCGACCTCATGTCGGGCGCTCCGAGTGCCGTTAGCGGCGCCCAGCTCAAGGACGTCAGCCTGCGCCTGATGTAGGCGAGCGGCTACATATTGCCTGCAACGAGGGAAGGACGCGTGCCTTCCCTCGTTTTTTATGCGTCGAGGTTGTGAGGGCATGGGGTGACCGGACGTCGCGGAAACTACGACCCGGAATTTGCGTCCAAAACGGGTCGCAGTTTCCCAAACAGGGTCCTTTTGGAAACTGCGACCCAGAATCCAGCCAAATAACGGGACGCGCTTTCCGGTCGAGCTTCTGGCGGGCTTCAACAAGCATCTAACGCTACAATAACTACCACGTGGCTGGGTTTGCCGGCCGAATGTGCGATGCCGCGGGAGGGGACATGGTCGAGTTTACGAAGACGATTAAAGATCCGTTGGGATTACATGCCCGCCCGGTTGCGCTGCTCTATGACATTATTGCCAAGCACCGTAGTGACGTGTCGGTTTCGATTGGTGACCGCTACACCGATGGCCGCGACGTTATAGGGCTCATGGCACTCTGCGGCGAATGTGGCGAAGACGTCGTGTTCCGCGTTTCGGGCGTGGATGAGGCCTCCTGCGTCACGTCGATCAGAAACCTCTCGCTTTAACCTCAACAATGTGACAAAGGGGCAGTCCCCTCTGTTGCATAAATTGGTATCAATAGGCACTGCAAAGAGACGGTCTTTGCGGTGCCTTTGTTTCGTATAGGAAACTTTTTCGAAATCTGAATGGGGACCCTTTCCAAAAAGTTAACCACGTGCTAGTTTACTAAAGCGAACATAGACGTGGTTAACTTTTATCGCGTCGATGTTGAGGACGAACCGACGTTAGGAGCTCACTCATGTCTTGCGGACCGCAGATGCCGGCCATGCCGCTTTCGATGGTGAAGGCGGGCGAAACCGTGCGCGTGTCTCGTGTAAAGGGCAATGAGGACATGAAACACCACCTCAAGGACCTCGGCTTTGTCGAGGGCAACGAAATCCACGTGGTGAGCTCGAGTGGTGCCAATATCATCGTCACGGTGCTGGGCGCACGCTTTGGCATCGATTCCAAGGTTGCCATGCACATCATGACCGTCGGTTAGTCAGCAGCATTTCATAAAAACCGAAAGGGGGATAAGAGGATGAAGACGTTGGGTGACGTTAAGGTGGGCGAGAGCTCTACCATCGTCAAGCTTCACGGTGAGGGTGCGCTTCGCCGCCACCTTATGGACTTGGGGCTCATCAAGGGCACTTCGTTCAAGGTCGTGAAGGTCGCGCCGCTCGGTGATCCGGTCGAGATCAACGTGCGCGGCTACGAGCTTTCCATCCGCAAGGAGGAGGCGGCCGTCGTCGAGGTCCAGTAAGGGCTTGCGACGTATATTTCTGCAGATAAAGTTAGGTTTTTCTAACTTAATGCAGCATCTTTGAAGCACATTATCCAGCCTGCGCGGAGAAAGCAGCGCAGGCACACAAGGAAGAAGGATTGAATGGCGGATTCTCAGATCCATGTCGCGCTGGCGGGTAACCCCAACTGCGGCAAGACCACGCTTTTCAACCTGATCACCGGCGCCAACGGCTACGTTGGCAACTGGCCCGGCGTCACGGTTGAGAAAAAGGAGGCCAAGCTCCTAAGCGACAAGAACGTTACCATCACGGACCTCCCCGGCATCTACTCGCTTTCCCCCTACAGCCCCGAGGAGCAATGCTCGCGCGATTATCTCATGAGCGGCGAGCCCGATGTAGTCGTCCAGGTGGTCGACGCCACCAACCTCGAGCGCAACCTGTACCTGGCGCTTCAGGTTATCGAGACCGGCCTGCCCGTGGTCGTTGCCCTCAACATGGCCGACTTGGTCGAGAAGAACGGCGACAAGATCGACACGGACAAGCTCTCCAAGAAGCTCGGCTGCCCGGTCATGATGATCTCGGCCCTTAAGAACAAGGGCATCAAGGAGCTGTTCGAGCAGGTCAAGAAGTCCGCTGCTTCCAAGGGCGAGGTGCCGGAGCACAAGTTCGACTCCTCCATCGAGGACGTTCTGGACCACATCGAGAACAACCTGCCGGCGAGCGTTCCCGCTAACAAGCGTCGCTATTACGCCGTCAAGCTGTTCGAGCGTGATGCAGACGCCTGCAAGCTCATCAACCTCACCAAGGAGAAGGCCGCTCGCGTGGAGGAGCTGGTCGCCCAGTGCGAGCAGGACTGCGACGACGATGCCGAGTCCATCATCACCGGTGAGCGCTATGGCGTCATCGCGCACATCATCGATGAGTGCCTCACCAAGGCCCCGGCCAAGATGAGCACCTCCGAGAAGATCGACCGTGTGGTTACCAACCGTATCCTGGGCTTGCCGATCTTTGTCGTCATCATGTTCTGCGTGTACTACATCGCCGTTTCTACCTTGGGCGGCACGGTGACCGACTTCACCAACGACCAGCTCTTTGGTACCGACGGTTGGTATGTGCTCGGCCAGGGCCGCGACGCCTACGATGAGGCTGTCGAGGCCGCGGGTGACGACGCTGACTCGGTCGACCCGGCGCAGTATGGCCCGTATGTTCCGGGTATTACCACCATGGTCCACGACGCGCTTGTGGCGGGTGGCACCGAGGACGGTGGCCTGGTCGATTCGCTCGTCTGTGACGGTATCGTCGGCGGCCTGGGCGCCATCTTCGGCTTTGTGCCGCAGATGTTCCTGCTTTTTGTGATGCTGTCCTTCCTGGAGGATTGCGGCTACATGGCCCGCGTCGCCTTTATCATGGACCGCGTGTTCCGCCGCTTTGGCCTGTCCGGTAAGTCGTTCATCCCCATGCTCGTGTCTTCGGGCTGCGGCGTCCCCGGCGTCATGGCTACCAAGACCATCGAGAACGAGAAGGACCGCCGCATGACGGTCATGACTACCACGTTCATCCCCTGTGGCGCTAAGCTGCCGATCATCGCCCTGCTCATGGGTTCCATCATCGGCGATTCTTCTACCACCGCGGCGTGGATCAGCCCGCTCTTCTACTTCCTGGGCGTCTTTGCCGTCATCGCCTCGGGCCTTATGCTCAAGAAGACCAAGCTCTTCGCCGGTCGCCCGACGCCGTTCGTTATGGAGCTTCCCGCCTACCACTTCCCGGCGATCCGCTCTTGGGCGCTGCACGTGTGGGAGCGCTGCTGGGCCTTTATCAAGAAGGCCGGCACGGTCATCTTCGCGTCCACTGTCGTGGTTTGGTTCCTGTCCAACTTTGGTAGCTACAACGGTTCCTTTGGCTTCCTGCCTGCGATGGACGGCATCCCCGAGGAGTTCATGGACTACTCCGTGCTCGCCATGCTGGGCAACCTGGTCGCTTGGATCTTCGCCCCGCTCGGCTTTAGCACCTGGCAGGCAACTGCACTGACCGTCTCTGGCCTCGTCGCCAAGGAGAACGTCGTCGCCACCGCCGGCTCGCTGCTGTCCGTCGCCGACGCGGGCGAGACCGACCCGAGCCTGTGGACCGCGTTTGCCGGCATGTTCCCCACCATGGGCGCTTGCGTTGCCTTCGGCGCCTTCAACCTGCTGTGCGCTCCGTGCTTTGCCGCCATTGGCACCATCCGCAACCAGATGGACTCTGGCAAGTGGACCGCGATTGCCATCGGCTACGAGTGCGCCTTCGCTTGGGTGATCGGCCTGTTCATCAACCAGTTCTACAACCTGCTTGTCCTTGGGCAGTTTGGTATCTGGACGGTTGTGGCCATTGTGCTGCTGGTTGCGATGCTCTTCCAGATTTTCCGTCCCATGCCCAAGCATGCATGGACCGACGAGGACGAGACCAACACTGCTTCCGCCGCAGTTTCCGCTTAAGTCTAAATTAGGATTAACCCCTTTCCATGAGCCCGGGTGTCCCAGCGACACTCGGGCTTTTTGGTGGGGGGGGGGAGATGTGGCGTTTCCGCAGATAAAACCGACCAAAATAAACCTGTCCCTTTTTGGTAGGTGGAGAATGGGGTAAAGTAAGTGGCGGTTAACTAGAGGAGGCTTGCTATGGCACCTATCGATATTGTTGTACTGGCTGTTATCGGTATTGCGTTTGTCGCGGTATGCGTGCGCATCTACCGCAAGGGTACCTGCGCCGACTGCGCTCAGGGTGGCGTTTGCACGGGGCATTGTTCCAACAAAAAGACGTGCGCCGCGCTTAAGGGCGTAGACAAAATCGCCGAAGACTTGGGCCGCGGTATTCATTAGTCGACCGGCGTTTGGGCATGTTTGACTACGGATACGGCAGTTGCTGATACGATAGGTACGTTAGCAACTGCCGCCGAGCGGCTCAAACGAAAGGAAGCCTGTATGGAGTCCTCCGCCTATCCGATGCTCTTTAGCCCGATCAAGGTCGGTACGACCGAGGTCAAGAACCGCGTCTTTATGCCGCCGGTGTCCACGAACCTGGCCGATCATGGCTATGTGACCGACGACTTGGTCGATCATTACCGTGCCCGTGCCAAGGGCGGCGTTGGCCTGATCATCACCGAGGTCGTGACGGTCGAGCCTACCTATACCTATCTGCCGGGTGACATGTGCTGCTACGACGACACGTTCATCCCCGGCTGGGAAAAGCTCGCCGCAGCCGTCCACGAGTATGGCTGCAAGATCATGCCGCAGCTCTTCCACCCGGCCTACATGGCCTTTAACATTCCGGGCACGCCGCGCCTGATCGCTCCGTCCTTCGTGGGACCGTCCTATGCCCGCGAGGCACCGCGTCCTATCACGGTCGATGAGATTCACGAGCTCACGCATCAGTTTGGCGACGCTGCCGTGCGTATGCAGAAGGCTGGCGTCGATGGCGTCGAGGTCCACGCAGCGCACGCCCACGGCATGCTCGGCGGCTTTTTGACCCCGCTCTATAACAAGCGTACCGATGAGTACGGCGGCTCGCTCGACGCTCGTATGCGCTTTCTGCTCGAGGTCATCGCCGAGATTCGCGAGCGCTGCGGCAAGGACTTTATCATCGACGTTCGCATCTCGGGCGATGAGTACACCGATGGCGGCCTGACCCTCAACGACATGATCTACGTCTCGCGTCGCCTGGAGAAGGCCGGCGTCGACATGATTCATGTGTCGGGCGGCACCACCATCAAGCGCGGCTCTGCGATTCCCGCCGCCGGCACGCAGCAGGCCTCGCACGCCGCCTGCTCGCGCGAGATCAAAAAGCACGTCAACATTCCTGTCGCCACGGTCGGCCGCATTAACGAGGCCTGGATCGCCGAGGAGCTGATCGAGGACGGCGCCGCCGACATCTGCATGATGGGCCGCGCCAATCTGTGCGATGCCGAGTTCTGCAACAAGGCCGCTGCCGGCAACGCCGACGACATCCGCCCCTGCATTGGCTGCCTGCGCTGCCTGAACGGCATTATGTTTGGCAAGCGCATCTCCTGCACCGTCAACCCGGACGTGGAGCGCGACGAGGCCGGCTACGAGCCTGCCGCCGAGGCCAAGAACGTACTGGTTGTGGGCGCCGGTCCCGCGGGCATGGAGGCGGCGTTCATTGCCGCCAAGCGCGGCCACAACGTGGTGCTCGTGGATAAGCAGGACGAGCCGGGCGGCGAGATGCGCATCGCAGCCGTTCCGCCGGCAAAGCAGGAGCTCACCCGCGTGATCAAGTATCAGTACCGTCGCCTGGCCGATGCGGGCGTAAAGTGCGTCTTTGGTACCGAGCTTTCGGCCGAGGACATTCAGCGTGACTACGCGGGCTACGAGGTCGTCCTGGCTTATGGCGCCGAGCCCATCGCTCCGGCCTTCATGCAGGGCTTTAAGCAGGTTATGACGGCCGACGACCTGCTGGGCGGCAAGGCTTTCCCGGGCAAGAAGATCGTCATCGTGGGCGGCGGCACCGTTGGCTGCGAGACGGCCGATTACCTGGCCCCGTTGGTCAATGACCTCTCGCCGGCCAATCGCGATGTCACCGTCATCGAGATGACCAAGACGCTCGCCGCCAACGAGGGCGGTGCCGGTCGCGCGGTGCTCATCACGCGCATGCTCTCCAAGGGCGTCCACGTGCTGACCGAGGCCAAGGTGACCGAGATTACCGAGGACACCATCAGTTACGAGAAGGACGGCGAGGTCCACACCATCACCGGTGCCGATACGCTGGTGCTTGCCATGGGCTATCGTCCCAATACCAAGCTGGCCGACGACCTTGCCGCCGCCGGTGTTGCCACCCACGTGCTGGGCGATGCCAACAAGTGCGGCAACATCCGCGACGCCATCGGCGATGGCTACAAGGTCGCCTGCGAGCTCTAATCAACCCCTTTGCGCCAATCGATTGCAAAAAGCGGCGGCTGCCCTGTGTGTTGGGCGGCCGCCGCTTGCGTTTTGCCAAAGAAAGATTATTGTCGGGCCCTAAATGCCTTTTGCTTCTGCTCCCTCCGCAATCATGTTGCGGTTATACACCAGGTGCAGATACATCGCGTCATGCGCGGCGGTGGGATTGCGCGAGGCGATGGCGTCGGCCACATCGCGGTGCGTGCGGATAGTTTCCTCGACGAGCTTTTTGCCGGTCACGTCGATAAAGAGGGGGACGGATGCCTTGAGCACGCCCATCAGGCGGGGAACGACGAGGTTTCCGCCATCCCAGGGTGGCTACATGGAGTAGCGCCCGTGCGCATCGATTCCATCTCATAGATGTGCGGCACAAAGGGCCCCGAGCTCACACGAGCTCGGGGCCCTTTTCGTCTGGATTGGGGACGCATAGCCGGACGAAAGCGTGTTGCGTTTGGCGTAAAACCATACGAAAGTGCAATTTGCGTCTTATTCCCGAACGTAAAACAGACGAAAACCGTTTACGTCTGCTTTAAATCCGTATGAAAACGGTTTTCGTCTTGCAGGGCAGTTACCGTTTCTACAGTTCAACTTCCAGTTCGGCTTTGTGTTCGTAGAGGTAGTCGCGCATGTAGGGGATGGCAAATGAGACCTTGCCGTACGAAGGAGCCTCGATAATCGATTCTCTTAACAGGCGGCTGCGGACGGAGCTCACCTGTTGAGGCGTTTTGTTTAGGGCATCGGCAACCATGCTGGTCGAGCTCGTCTGCCCCAAAGACGCCATGCTCAGCAGATAAGCGATGCACGTGGGCGGAATGCGCTGCAGCGCGGGCTCAATCACCATGGCGCAGAAGCGTTCGCGTGCCGTTGCAATGCCACGCTCGGCTTCTTCTTCTCCAATAATCGCTGTATGTGCGCGTCTTGCCAACTGCCATGCGTAGTATCCAACGAGTTGGATCATGAAAGGATAGCCTTGCGTTGCCTCGGCAAGTTGGCCGGCAATACCTGGCTGCAACTCCATGCCAGACGCTTCAATGGTTTCCTCGAGGGAGTACGACACTTCGGTTACTGCCACAGCCTTCAGATCAAAGGGGAGGGCACGGCGCAAAAACGTAAGTGTCTTTCCGTTGATGATGCTTTCAATCATCGAAGGCAGCCCAGCAAAAACAAAGGCGATATCAAGGTCTTCGCCGATAACCTGCTGAATCGCAATGGAGAGCGTTCGGACCTCATCGAGCTCTGCGTCTTGAACCTCGTCGAGAGTGATGAGCAGGCCATTTCCATTCTTGGATATTGTCTGTCTCATGGCGTCGCGTAGCGATGGGCCGATTCGCTCAATATCTATGCTGCCGATGGATATGCCAGCTACGGTGGGCTCAAATCTGGCGTGTTTGGCCTGGAATTTGGGCTGCAGCTGTTCGAGAATGCGCTGGCAAAGTCCCTCGGTTGCGACCTCTTTTATGACCGTCCAGCCACGGCTTTGCGCCAAACGTGAGCACTCGTCAAGGAGGACCGTCTTGCCCGTTCCACGGACGCCAGCTATGCGCATTAGGCGCCCCGGGGCACCAGGCCCGTTGGCGAGGCCTTCACTGAATTCTTCGAGTACATCTTCGCGGCCGATAATCGTGGGAGGTGTTTTACCTGCTGTGGGCTTAAAAGGGTTTGTTTGCATGTGAGCCACCTTTGCTTAAGATATAGCAAGATATAGCAAAGTATAGCAAGATATAGCAAAGTATAGTGAGATATAGCAAAGTAAGCGCTACTCGCGGGTTTTGCGGTGGTGCTATTTTCCAAATGCCGCGCGGATAAAGCGCTGGACGAACAGCTTGTTGGCAACTCACGAGGGCTCGGGGTGCCAATTTGGGGTGCAGTAGTGCTGTGCCGCGAATAGGGCCTATCTACTACGTTTAAGCCGCAGAGGTCAACCATAGCCGGCTATTTTGAAAATCGATAAGCTCTCTACCAGCGGTTTTGTTTTTGCACTTTTCAGCATGGTCTGGGCTCTCCGCGTTAACGTAGTAGATGGGCCCCTTTTGTGGCAAGGGGCCGACTTGCGGCTCAGGGTAGCCAAAAAAGCCCCGTCCCAAAAAGACTGTTGGAAGTTGCGGTGGAATAGTTCCTGTTTTTGCTGCTGAAGGCTTTGAGCAGGAACTATTCCACCGCAACTTATGAGGGGGCGGGGGATGCGATAGTATTACGTGGTGATATTCGACAAACCGTGGGCTTCATCCGAGGGCTTTATGGAACAACACCAGCATTATCAGAGCCTGCAAGATCAGGCATACAACGCATTGCGCTCCAAGATCATCTATGCCGAGCTTAGGCCCGGCACACGCCTTTCGGCGATTGGTCTGGAAAAGGAGACGGGAATCGGGCGCACGCCCATTCGCGAGTCTTTTGTGCGCTTGCGTGAGCAGGAACTGGTGGAAACGCGTCCCAAAAGCGGCACCTATGTCTCAAAAATCAGCATGGAGCGCGCCGAGAACGCCTGTTTCTTGCGTGAGAAGCTCGAGAGAAGCGTGCTTATTAAATGCTGTTCGGCTTCCTCGCCCGAGCAAAAGCAGCGGCTTGAGCAGATTCTTACCGAGTCCGAGTCGCTCGACCATAGCGAAACGCGTCGTTTCTTTGACCTGGACAACCTGTTCCATGAGACGTGTTTTGAGATTGCTGGCCGTCACATGTTGTGGGATTGGATGAAGAGCATCAACACGCATTTTGAGCGATACAACTGGTTGCGTATGGTGTCGCAGGATTTGGATTGGGAGCCGATTCGTCGTCAGCACCGTCGGATTTTGGAGGCCATTAAGGAAGGCGACACCGATACGGCGAGCTATCTGGCAGAGACGCACTTGCACCTGATGCCCGAGGAGCAGGGCCCGGTTATCGCCCTGCATCCCGACTATTTTGAGCTGTCTAAAGACTCGTCTATTTAGCCCATCATCGCATCTGCTCGAGACGCAAAAACGACGCTGCTCACCTACAGCGTTTTGCAACCGAGATTTTTAAAAAAATGCCTAAAATGGCTCAGACCGCCGACAATTGGGAAACGGGGTGCGTTATGGCGCAGATGAGAATCAAGGACATTGCCGCCGAGGCGGGCGTGAGCCCGGCCACGGTCTCGCGCTATCTCAACAACCGCCCCGGGCAAATGACCGAGGAAACCCGTGCTCGCATCGCGGCGGTTATCGAGCGCACCGGCTATCGCCCACGTGCCGCCGCGCGCAATCTACGCAGCTCGCGCACCAACCTCATCGGCGTGATCCTGGCCGACATCGCCAACCCGTTCTCGAGCGCCATGCTCGAGGGCCTTTCCGCCAGCGCCGCGGCGCGCGGCTGCTCGCTCATGACGGCCATTAGCGGCAACGATCCCGCCAAGGAGGCCGAGTCGCTCACCAGACTTATCGATGCCGGCGTGGACGGTCTGGTCGTCAACACCTGCGGAGGCAATGACGAGGCGATCGCCGCGGCAGCGGGACGTCTGCCCGTCGTGCTGCTCGACCGCGACGTTGCCGACGGCGGTGTTGACCTGGTGACATCTAACAACCGTGAGCTGGTCGCCGGCTTGGTAGACGCCTTGGCAGCTGCGGGCAGCGAGCGTCTGTGCCTGCTCACCGAGGCAAGCGACGATAGCCCCGTGCGTCGAGAGCGCGCCGAGGCCTTTGCCGACGAGCTTTCGCGCCGCGGCCTTGCGGGCGAGGTCGTCACCCTGGCCGACGGTGGCGCCACGGGCGTCGGTCGCTTGGACGAGACCATCCGCGGCTATGCAGGCAAAAAGCTCGGCCTCATTGCCGTCAACGGCCTGGTTTTCCTGCGTCTGACCGAGGCGCTGGCGCAGCTTGGTCCCTCGCTGCCGGCGGGTCTCAAGATCGCAACGTTTGACGACTATCCCTGGAATCACGTGCTCTTTGGCGGCGTGACCACGGCCGCGCAAGACACCCTTACCATTGCCGAGCGCGTGGTCGAGCGCCTGTCCGAGCGCATCGACGTCGTCACCACCACGGTGGGCGAGGCCGCAAAGCTCGCCCCCAAGCGTATCGAGGTCCCCGGCCACATCGAACACCGCGCCTCAACCTCGCGCTAGCCGCTCGTTCGCAACCGCCTGCTCGCGCACGTTTTTTGAGCGCTTGATACGCTTTAACCCTGCGGAAACATTTTTCTGCGATAGTATCTGCGATATAGACCAGTCGAAACCCGCCCGAAAGAAAGGGGAGCGACATGAACCAGCAGAACATCGATTACGTACTCCGCTCCGTAGAGCAGCGTGACATCCGCTTTGTGCGTCTGTGGTTTGTCGACATTCTCGGCCGCCTCAAGAACTTTGCCATTAGCCCCGAGGACCTCGAGGTCGCTTTTGAGGAGGGTATTGGCTTTGACGGCTCCGCCATCGAGGGCTTTGCCACGCCCGAGGAAGCCGACATGCTCGCATTCCCCGATGCTTCGACCTTCCAGATTCTGCCGTGGCGCCCGAGCCACAACGGCGTCGCCCGCGTGTTCTGCGACGTGTGCACTCCCGATCGCAAGCCATTTGCCGGCGACCCGCGAGATGCCCTGCGCCGCATGTTCCACAAGGCCGAGAAGGCTGGCTATCTGCTTAACGTGGGCGCCGAGCTGGAGTACTACTACTTCCCCGACGAGCACACCCCCGAGCCGCTCGACAACGTGGGCTACTTCGATCTTTCGGTGAGCGATGCCGCTCGCGACCTGCGCCGCAACACGGTCCTCACGCTCGAGAAGATGTCCGTGCCCGTGGAGTACACCTTCCACGCCGCCGGCCGCTCGCAGCACGGCATGAGTCTGCGCCACGCCGAGGCCCTGAGCATGTCCGACGCCATCACCACGGCCAAACTCATCATTAAGCAGCAGGCCTACGAGAGCGGTTGCCACGCCTCCTTTATGCCCAAGCCGTTGGCAGGCGAGGACGGCAGTGCTATGTTCCTGTGCCAGTCGCTATTCGACCACGACGGCAACAACGTCTTTTGGGGCGAGGACGACGAGAGATACCATCTCTCCGACATCGCCAAACACTACATGGCCGGTATCCTGGCGCACGCGCGCGAGATCAGCGCCATCACCAACCCCACGGTCAACTCCTACAAGCGCATTACTACCGGCGGCGACTCCGTGCCGCAGTACGCCACGTGGGGCCTGCGCAACCGCGCGAGCATGGTCCGCATCCCGGTCTACAAGCCCGGCAAGCAACTGTCCACGCGCATCGAGCTTCGCAGTCCCGACCCCATGGCCAACCCGTATCTGGTCAACGCCGTCACGCTGGCGGCTGGTCTTGACGGCATCGAGCGCAAGCTGGAGCTCCCGCCCGAGGCCACGGCCGAGACGCTCAAGCTCACCGACCGTCAGATGGTCGAGGCCGGCTACACGCCGCTGCCGCGCTCGCTCAAAGAGGCGCTCGACGTGTTTGAGGACTCGCAGTTTATGAAGGATGCCCTCGGCGAGCACATCCACAGCTTCTTCCTCAAAAAGAAGCGCGCCGAGTGGCATAAGTTTGAGTCTACGATCACCGAGTGGGAGATTAAGCACTACCTGGCGAACTCCTAATCGCGCTGGCTTGTTCCAGTACGGTTGAGCTCATTTCTTTGGAGGCCGATATGTCCGAAAAGAGTGCCCTGTTCATGGCGCGCACGACGCGCTTCCACGAGTTTGCCCGCAGCTTGACGACCACCCTGGGTGTCGAGGTGAGTCTGGCCACCCCTGATTCGCCGACTGCGGCGCACGACTTTGACCTGCTGATTCTCGATTCCGATGGCATCCGCAGCGACCGCATCGATCAGATTGCCAAATGGCTCGACGACCGCGGCGGCGTTCCCATGCTGGTGATCGTCGACGACGAGGCGCTCGGTACCTTGCGTCTGCCGAACCACGCGCATGCCGACTTTGTATGCCCCACGGCGACGCCCAACGAGCTCAAGGCTCGTGCGCAGCGCCTGATGGGCGAGGAGGAGACCGTCGCCGCCGACGATGTGCTCAATATCGATAACCTCGAGATCAACTTGGCAACCTACCAGGTGACGCTCGATAACGAGCCCATCGACCTGACGCTGATGGAGTACTCGCTGCTGAGCTTTTTGGCGACGCATCCCAACCGCGCCTACAGCCGCGAAGTGCTGCTGCACCGCGTGTGGGGCTTTGAGTACTGCGGCGGCACGCGCACCGTCGACGTGCACATTCGACGCATTCGCTCCAAGGTGGGCCCGCAGATCGCGGCACACATCACCACCGTCCGCGGCGTGGGCTATCTGTTTAAGGACTAGATTTCCACCACAAAGGGGACAGGCACCTTCGTGGTGGTTTTGACGCAGGCCGGGTCCTTTTGGGTCTGCAGCAGAACTTAAGCCTTCCTAAAAGATTGCGTTCTCATACACGTTCGCCCGCATATTGGGGTACAACTCAACGTGAACAATGATGGCCCGCCACATGTTTGGCGGGCCTTTGGTTATTAGACGAAAGGATCGCAGCTATGAGCGAGAACGATTCCCAGCGTCCCCAGGACGCTGGCAACGCCGGCGAGACCCAGCAGCAGCCGCGTGTGCAGGTGGAGTCGACGCCTGCCGGCAGCAACATTCCCTACGTGCAGGCCTACGACACGCAGACCGGCAAGCCGCTGGGCGGTGCGCAGGTCGTGAACAAGCACACGGTGGTCAAGACCAAGACCAAAAAGCTGCCGATCTTTATTACAGCGCTTGCCGGCTGCGCCTGCGGAGCCTTGCTGGTCATTGCGCTCATTATGAGCGGCACGCTCGATATCGGTGGCGGCAAGAATGCCGTGACGGCGAGCGCATCTGGCTCGTCGACGCAAAAGATTACGATCGACTCCGAGGACACCACGCTGGCCGAGGCCGTTTCTGCCAAGGCATTGCCCTCTGTGGTTTCCATTACCGCCACTTCGAGCGGCAGCCAGAATGGCTCGCTTTCGCAGTCTGCCGACGAGTCGGACAGCTCGGGCAGCGTCGGCTCGGGCGTGGTGCTCGATACCGAGGGCCACATCCTTACCAACAACCACGTGGTCGACGGCTATGACCAGTACGTGGTGACCATGGACGACGGCACCACCTACGAGGCCGAGTTCGTGGGCAACGACGCCTCGAGCGACCTGGCCGTCATCAAGCTCAAGGATGCCGATGCCTCCAAGCTCACGCCGATCGAGATCGGTGACTCCTCCAAGCTCAACGTGGGTGAGTGGGTCATGGCGATCGGCTCGCCGTTCGGCAACGAGCAGTCTGTTTCCACGGGCATTGTGTCGGCGCTGTATCGCTCCACGGCCATGAGCTCTACCAGTGGCAACACCATCTATGCCAACATGATCCAGACCGATGCCGCCATCAACCCGGGCAACTCCGGCGGCGCGCTCGTCAACGACAATGGCGAGCTTGTGGGTATTAACTCGCTCATCGAGAGCTATTCGGGCTCCAGCTCGGGCGTGGGCTTTGCCATTCCGGTTAACTACGCCAAGAACATTGCCGACCAGATTATCGACGGCAAGACGCCGGTGCATCCGTACATGGGCGCTACGCTTTCGAGCGTCAACGCGCTCAACGCCCGCACCAACAAGCTGAGCACCGATAGCGGCGCGTATGTGGCGAGCGTCGTCGAGGACGGTCCTGCTGCCAAGGCCGGCATTCAGGAGGGCGACGTCATCACCAAGCTGGGCGATGACGAGATCACGAGCGCCGATGGCCTGATCATCGCACTGCGCAGCCACGAGGTGGGCGAGAAGGTCGAGATCACGCTCGTGCGCGGCAAGGAAGAGAAGAAGGTCACCGTCGAGCTGGGCTCCGATGAGGAGCTGCAGAACCAGCAGCAGGACGACAGCGCGACCGACACCGGCAACGGCGGTATTACCGATGAGCAGCTGCGCCAGTATCTGGAGGAGCTGTTGGGCCAGCAGGGCCAGGGCCAGGGCCAGGGTCAAGGCTACGGTCAGGGTTTCTAACGAGCCGTATCGCATATATCGAAACCAGAGGGGCTGTCCCATCAACGCGGGACAGCCCCTCTTTTCTTATTGATCCGTTGGGGACGGAGGAAAACGGATCACTTGTGGCTGGCATGAGGCCTGGTTCGTAATGGTCTGGACAGTTAGTTCAGATACGTATAAATCTGGGGCAGCTTGGGATGCGTTTTGAGCAATTTTTGATTGGGATGGGGCTCGGATGGGTGTTTGGAAGGGAGAGTGGGACGTTTACATGGTCTCGAGGAACCCAAAATTAGTCGAAACAGAGGTGTTTGTGCCCGATCCAGCTCTAGGATTTATACGTATCTGAACTAACTGTCCACCCCAGTCTGGCGGCTGCCGATTCGGTGCGGTTGGAAAGGGCGATTTGGCTCCATCGCGACCGGTGGTACTCTTGTATCCGTTTGAAATCGAGCGAAGGAGTGCCGCTATGGAGCAATCGAGCCTGTTTGGTGACGGCGTGGACATCGATACCGAAACGCCCGCGAGCGCGGATGCCGCCGTACCGACCGACGCCCGTGCCCAGGCGGCAGCGCGCGCGGCCGAGCTGCGCCACGAGCTCGACTACCACGCCTATCGCTACTACATGCTCGACGCGCCCGAGATCACGGACGCCGCCTTTGACAAAATGCTCGTTGAGCTGCAGGAAATCGAGGCGACCTACCCCGACCTGGTGACGCCCGACAGCTATACCCAGCGCGTGGGCGGCTACGTGAGCGAGCAGTTTACGCCGGTCACGCACATGGCACGCATGTATTCCATGGACGATGCCATGGACCTGGACGAGCTCGACGCATGGCTCCAGCGTACCGAGGATGCGCTCGGCGCCGGTAGCGTCACCTATACCTGCGAGCTCAAGATCGACGGCCTGGGCGTGGCCCTTACCTACCAAAACGGCACCTTCGTACGCGCAGCCACACGCGGCGATGGCACCACGGGTGAGGATGTGTCGCTCAACGTGCGCACCATCAAGGATGTGCCCATGCACCTGTCCGAGCCGGCGCTCGCCCACATGGGTGCCGACCGTGAGCGTACCATCGAAGTACGCGGCGAGGTCTATATGCCCAAGGGCAGCTTTGTGCGCCTGAACGAGGAGGCCGATGCCGAGGGACGCGACCCCTTCGCCAACCCGCGCAACGCCGCTGCAGGATCCCTGCGCCAAAAAGACCCCAAAGTCACGGCGCGCCGCGACCTGGCCACCTTTATCTATGCCATCGCCGATACCGATCCGCTGCACGTCCACAGCCAGCGCGAGTTCCTCGACTGGCTGCGTAGCGCCGGCTTTAGCGTCAACCCCAACGTGGCTCGTTGCGCCACACCGGCCGAGGTCCACGAGTTCTGCGCCCAGGCGCTCGAACATCGCGGCGACCTGGACTACGACATCGACGGCGTGGTCGTAAAGGTCGACAGCTTCCAACAGCAGCTTGACTTGGGCTTTACCGCCCGCGCACCGCGCTGGGCCATTGCCTTTAAGTTCCCGCCCGAGGAAAAGCAGACCATTCTGCGCGAAATTCGCATCCAGGTGGGCCGCACCGGTGTGCTCACGCCGGTCGCCGAGTTCGACCCGGTGACGGTCGCCGGCTCCACCATCGCGCGCGCCACGCTGCACAACATCGACGAGATCCGCCGCAAAAACGTGCGCGAGGGCGACACTATCATCGTGCACAAGGCGGGCGACGTGATTCCCGAGGTTGTGGGCCCGGTGCTCGATAAGCGCCCGGCCGATTCGGTCGACTGGTACATGCCCGAGGTCTGCCCCGTGTGCGGCAGCCCTGTGGTCCACGAGGATGGCGAGGTCGCCTACCGCTGCGTGTCCATCGACTGTCCCGCACAGCTCAAGGAACGTCTGCTGCACTGGGTGAGCCGCGGCTGCATGGACGTCGACGGCCTGGGCGACGAGATCGTCGACAAGATGATCGCCGCCGGCCTGATCCACGATGTCGCAGACTTCTACCAGCTCACGGTCGATGACATCGCAGGCCTGGACACGGGGCGCACCTATGCCAGTTCCAACAGCAAAAAGGGCGTCAAGAAGGGCGACCCCATTCCGGTAGGCCTCAAGACGGCTGAGAAAATCATCGCCGAGCTCAACAAGTCCAAGAGCCAGCCGCTCGGTCGCGTGCTGTTTGCCCTGGGCATCCGCCACGTGGGCAAGAGCGTGGGCGAGGTTATCGCCGAGCGATTCCTGTCGATTGATAAGCTCATCTTGGCGAGCGAAGAGGACATCGCCGAGTGCGAGGGCATCGGTCCCAAGATTGCGGCGAGCGTCAAGCAGTTCCTGGCCGTTCCCGAAAACCTTGCCGTCCTGGAGCGCCTGCGCCAGGCGGGTCTGTCGCTCGAGGTCGACCTGGGTGCCGCACACGCGCAGGCCGCAGCCGATGCCGGCGTGGCAGGCGAGCTCGCCGACGCACAGCCGCTCGCGGGTTTGACCTTCGTGCTCACCGGCACGCTTGTCAACCGCACCCGCGACGAGGCGGGCGCGGCGCTCAAGGTGCTTGGTGCCAAGGTCTCGGGCAGTGTTTCAAAGAAGACGAGCTATCTGGTCGCTGGCCCCAAAGCGGGCTCCAAGCTCACCAAGGCTGAGCAGCTGGGTGTGCCCGTGCTGGATGAGGACGCACTCGAGCAAATCTTGGCTACCGGTGAGGTGCCGGAGGCTTAGCGCATCGATAACCAAATTGAAGATCCGCCCGGAAAGCATGATTGAACTGCCTTCCGGGCGGTTCTTATTTGGACGGGGCAACCGGCACCGTGATCTGCGTCACGTAGGTCGCTGGGTCGTCGCTGATGATGTCATCGATAAGGGCAATCTCGCGTGAGGGACCGGCGGGTGTCAGGCCTTGCTCGCGCATATAGCCGAGTAGCTGCTCATAGCGCGGGCCTGCTTGCCCGTGCGTGCCGCGGAAGCTTATGGTCAGGCAGCGCGCGGCGGGTCGCGTCTCGACGTCGCCCATGTACTCATCGGTGTCATCGAGCAGCAAAAAGACCTCGTCGTAGCCATCAAAGTCGCCGGCGGCCAGGCGCTCGGCGCCAATCCCGACGCCCAAGTTGCCCAGGAAGACAAAGGTCTCGTGCTGGCCCTTCTGCAGTTGACGAATTTGCCACTCCAATGCATAGGCGTCGGTGGGGTTGACGCGTTCACGCAACACGGCGCAGCGGAGCTCGGGCGCATCGATTGTGCAAATGGTGTCGAGCTCGGTGTTCAGGGCATCGTGCAGCAGGGCAAGCCGGTTATCGATCTTGCGCGACACGCGCTCCAGCTCTCGGCGCTTGCGCTCGATGAGCTCCTGCTGCTGAGCCAGCTGCCGCTGCATAAGGTCCACATCGCGCGTGGTCACAAACTCACGGATCTGCGCCAACGGCAAGTCGAGAACACGCAGGTGGCTGATGGTGTTGAGGGTGGAGAGCTGCCGCGATCCGTAGTAGCGATATCCACTTGCCGGATCGATGTGCGCCGGGTCCAGCAAGCCCATCTGCTCGTAATGACGTAGCGTCCCCACGCTCAGGTTAAACAAGCGCGCAACTTCGCCAATGCGGAGCAGGCCCTCAGTATGTTCAGTTGGCGAGTCGGTCACAGGACCGCTCCTTTCAATAGGGTCGGGGAGGGGCGCCAGACTCGCGTCGCCCCGCTACGCTGCCAACTTGTCAAAAGCCCCGCGCCGGTTGAGCACGGTAAACGCGACAACACAGATGACTGCCGACAAAATCGATCCGCACGGCGAAGCGATGCCCATGGGAAACAGCGTGTCGGAATAGGCGTTTGACAGCAGCCACGCGCCCGGCACGCGAATGAGCGCCACGGCCAGCACGTTGTGCGCAAAGCCGATGTAGCTCTTGCCGTACGCAGCGAAAAAGCCGCTAAAGCAAATGTGGATGCCGGCAAAGATTGCATCGAAAATATAGCTGTGCATATAGCCGGTACCGGCGGCGACCACCGCGGGGTCCTTGGCAAAAAAGCCGATAAACGCCGGCGCCACCAGCCACATCAGCACCGTGATCAGGCAGCCGTACAACACCGAGATCGTCATGGCGTCCTTGAGCGCCTGACGTGCACGGTCGCCCTTGCCTGCTCCGGCGTTTTGCGCCGTGAGCGCGCTGACGGTGGCGCCCATGGAACTCGGCACAATGAACAAAAAGCTGATCATCTTCTCGACCAGGCCCACGGCGGCGGCGTCGACGAGCCCTCGATGGTTGGCGATGACGGTGATAAACATAAACGCCACCTGGATGCAGCCGTCCTGCACGGCCACAGGCACGCCGATCTTAAGAATGCTGCCGAGCACCTCGGGCTGGGGGCGCAGGTCGCTGCGCTTAACGTGGATGTTCGTGCGGCGGCTCTTGAGCCACACGAGCGCGAGGACAACGCTTGCCGTCTGGGCGGTTACTGTGCCGAGTGCCGCACCCACGGGGCCGAGCCCCATGTGGCCGATAAACAGAAAGTCGAGCGCGATGTTGATGATGCATGCCACGCCAATCACGTACATGGGCGAGCGCGAATCGCCCAGCCCGCGAAAGATGGCCGAGAGAATGTTATATGCGGCGATAAAGGGAATGCCCATAAAGCAGATACGCAGGTAGGCGGAGGTGCCTTCGACCGCCTCGGCCGGCGTGCCAATGAGTGCCACGATTTGCGGGCACAGCGCGAGCAGGACAGCGGCCAGCACCACCGAGACGCCCATAAAGAGCGTGATGGTGTTACCGATGGCGGTCTCGGCGCGGTCAAACCGACGCGAGCCCACGGCGTGGCCGACGATGACCGTCGTTCCCATGGCCAGGCCCACGAGCGTCACGGTAATGATATAGAGCGTCTGCGCGCCATTGCCTACGGCGGTGATGCCGGCAGCGCCGCTAAACTGCCCCATCATGTACAGGTCGGCCATACCGTAGAGCATCTGCAAAAAGTACGAGAGCATATAGGGCAGGGCAAAGACCGCGATGGTCTTAAGGACATTGCCGCGTGTGAGGTCGTGTTCCATGGGCGGGGCTTTCTGGCTGGGTTTGTTTCCGTACCAGTGTAGTGAAAACCCTACAACGATTGTAGAGTCAAGGATTGTGTTGGCAGTGGGGCGAAATAAGTGAGCCTGTATTCATTTCCATTTGAATACGGGCATGCGCCGCGTAGGCTTAGCGCCCCTCACCTCGCCTCAAACCATCACAACATTCGACGTTTTTTGCCAAAAACGGGAAAAGCATCGAATGTTGTGATGGTTTTTCTGCCACTCGATCGGGTGGAATCGCTTTCTTGCGCACGAAGGTGTGCGGACCCGTGGGCAGGGGAATAAGGTTGGTTATCCGACTCCATTGGAGGGCTCATGGACCTGCCGATCGTCCTGTCCCATAAGACTGCCTGGCTGTACCACAACGTGGCGCGCCCGTCCGAGCCGCTCTCGCGAGCAAGCAGCCTATACGATGAGGACTCGCTTGCTAACGAGGCGGAACCGACCGCGAACCTGCCCAAATTGGGACTCGATGCCAAGGGGCTGAGGGCTTCAACGGCAGTTGGGATCGTTACCGACTATCTGGTTTCGCTCGGTATTCCACGAGAAGAGCTCGATCATATCGACACGCTCGTCAACTTCGATTTTGAGCGCTCGACGCCGGCTGGATTTAGGTGCCACGTGTTTGGGGCGCCGGTACCTCCAGGCCATCTTATCGAGGTGGCAGAGGGCCTTCTGGTGGTTGATGAGGCCATGTGCTTTGTCCAAGCGGGTTCGTGGATGAGCGAGCCCGAGCAGCTGGAATATGGCTACGAAATCTGTGCCCGATACCATTTGAATCATCTGTCGACAGGCGATTATATCGAGATGGGGCAGAGGTATACCGTTGCCGACTTGATCGCCTATTGCAATGAGAACCGATCTCGTCAGGGGGCTATACGCGCGGCCGCCGTGCTCAAGCGCGTGCACGATGGCGCGCGGTCGCCCATGGAGACGGCCACCGCAATCATGGTCGTAGCAAAACGTTCCCAGGGCGGGCTGGGATACGCCAAGATCGAGCTCAACCATCGGGTCGATGTTCCCAACGAGTTCAAGTATCTCGTAAAGGCCGGGTATTTCGAGATCGACGTATATGCGCCTGCGAGCGGTACGGGGATTGAATACAACGGCTCGGACCATCTTGATAAACAGCGCAGCGCGTCGGATGCGGAGCGTATGACCGTGCTGAGCGCGCTGGGCTTTAGGATGATCGTCCTCACCGGGACTCAGTTTGCCCATCAGTTGCAATTGCATCGGGCGATGAACGCCATCGCGCTCGCTATGGGCCTTAAGTGCGACCGAAGCGAAGCGTTCCAGAAACGTCAGAACGACCTGCGAGAATTTGTGATTCGGCACTGGGACGGCGGCCTTTAGGGGCGTTCCGGCCCTTCTACGGGGTGCCGTGGGCAGACAAACCATCACAACATTCGACGTTTTTTGCCAAAAACGGGAAATGCATCGAATGTTGTGATGGTTTGCGCTGAGGATGGGCTCGGGAGGCCGGTCTTGTTCGAAGTGACCTGTCCTGTCGTACGGGTGTCGGCATGATTCTCTCGTGGGGTATTATGTTTTCCGAAGAATAAAACGCCGCGTGAGGGGAGGGCTGCGTGGACGGGCACATGCAACATGACGGCTTTGGCCGCGATATCAACTACCTGCGCATTGCCGTTACCGACAAGTGCAATTTCCGCTGCATTTACTGCATGCCGGCCGATGGCGTGGCGCCCCGCGCGCACGACGAGCTGCTCAGTGCCGAGGAAATCGCCCGCTTTGTGCGCCTGGTGGCGGGGGAGGGCATTCGCCGCGTACGCCTGACGGGTGGCGAGCCGCTGGTCAGCCGCCGTATCATCCCGCTTATTCGTGACATCCGCGCGATCCCGCAGATCGAGGACATCTCGCTTACCACCAATGGCGCCCTGCTGCCCAAGCTGGCACCGCAGCTCAAAGATGCCGGTCTTAACCGCGTTAACATCTCGCTCGACACGCTCGACCCCGCGCTCTTTGGAAAGATCACGCGCCTGGGCCGGCTCGAACAGACCATGGCTGGCATCGACGCGGCGCTGGCTTGGGGCTTTGAGCCCGTAAAGGTCAACTGCGTTGTTGTGCGTCGGCTCAACCAGGATGTGACGGCCCTCGCACGGCTGACCGTCGACCGCCCCATCCACCTGCGCTTTATCGAATATATGCCCATCGGCGACGAGTGCACGAGCTCGCATTGCGCCGTGGACCCGCATGCGCCCGCACTCAATCCCGAGCTGTGGGACGCGAGCGACACCGTGCCGAGCGACGAGCTGCGGGCGCGCATCAATGCCGGGGCCGCCGCGGCGGGAATGGGCGAGCTCGAGCCGCTCGGCATCAACGACGCTCCTGCTGGTGCGGGCCCCGCGCGCTATTGGCACTTTCCGGGCGCGGCGGGAACGGTTGGCTTTATTAGCGCCATGTCCAACCATTTTTGTGCGAATTGCAACCGTCTGCGCCTGACGGCCGATGGCAACGTGCGTCCGTGCCTGTTTAGTGATGCAGAGTATTCGGTGCGTGAGGCGCTGCGCCGTGGTGATGATATGCAGGTACTTTCGATTTGGCGCGATGCCGTGGCCCACAAACCGCAGGAACACGCGATAATTGAGGGCACGCAACGATTTATGTCCCAAATCGGAGGATGATCATATGGCCAAGAGCAGGTACGCCGATGCCACCAAGGCCGCTCGCAGGGCCGCGATGTCTGCCCACAAAGTCACGGCTGCGGCGAATGCTGGCAACGCCGACGCGTCCGCGCAGCCGACTGCCAGCGCTGCCACCGAGCCCGCCCGCGACGCCTGTCGCGACGAGCTGACGCACGTGGACGCCAAGGGCGAGGTGCGCATGGTCGATGTGTCTGACAAGGCCGAGACCCATCGCATCGCCATCGCCGAGGGCACCATCCTCATGCATCCCGAGACGCAGGCCATGGTGCTGCAGGACCGCGCCAAAAAGGGCGATGTGCTCGCCTGCGCGCGCGTGGCGGGCATTATGGCCATCAAACGCACGAGCGACATCATTCCCATGTGTCATCCGTTGCTCATTACCAAGAGTAAGTGCGACATTGCGCCCATCGCTCCGGCGGGGACGCCGACCGAGGACGTGCCCGAGGGCTGGGCGCCGGCGCGCGCGGACGGGCAGGTTGGCTTTCACGTGCTGGTTACGGCCGGCGTGACGGGCAAGACGGGTATCGAGATGGAGGCCCTGACCGGCGCGAGTGCCGCGTGCCTAACGATTTATGACATGTGCAAGGCGGTCGATCGCGGCATGGAGATCGTCGACGTGCGCCTGCTGCACAAGGAGGGTGGCCGCTCGGGCGTGTGGGATCGTGCAGAGCGTCAGGCCGCTGCCGTTGAGGCCGTGGCCGCTGACGGTGCCACGCTCGCAAGCGCGCCCGTCGCCGTCGCGCCTGCGGCTCCGGCCCCGGCTGTCCCTGCGATCGCGTTTATCGGCTACCAAAACTCGGGCAAGACCACGCTCGTCGAGAAGGTCATTGCCGAGCTCACCCGCCGCGGCCTGCGTGTGGGTTCGCTCAAGCATCATGGGCATCACGGCTTTGATATCGATGTGCCCGCTAAGGACACCTGGCGCCATCATCAAGCCGGATCCAAGCACGTGGGCCTCATCTGCGCCACGCGCTGGGCAGAGTACGCCGACACGCGCGAGGAGGACGAGATGCCCGCGCGCGAGCTACTGTCGCGCTACAACGATGTCGACGTGGTGATCATCGAGGGCTACAAGACCGAGGGCTTCGACAACATCGTGGTCGCGCGCTCCGGTGTCGACCGTCTGCGCGGCAAGAGCTCGCTCGACCTGGTCGACGGTCACACGCTGGCCCTTGCCTGCAACGAAGCCCTGGCGCGTCAGGCCTTCGACGCCGGCTTCGCGACCCGAGCCATCAACATCAACGACGCCCGAGCCATCTGCGATCTCATCCAAGACCATCTGGCCTAAAACCTACCAAATAGGGACAGGTTTATTTTGGTAGGTTTTATCTGGGCAAACGTCACTTCCACCACAAAGGGGCCAGGCACCTTTGTGGTGGTTTTTGTTTAAGTAGATGTGTGGGACATGCCTTACAATCTACCAAGTAGTTCATGACGGGCGAAAAACGGAGAGAAGGGGCTCTTGATGCGTCCTTAATGTTTCGTGCGAATAGATTGATTTGACAGACGGTGGCGAATGCCCGCCGTCCGCATTCGTATGAAACAAGGAGTCTCCATGCTCGCCCCTCTTTTCTCAAAGCCTCAATCATCGCTGTCCGTGCAGGCCAAGCGCCTGGTGGCGATGCGCTTTCTCATCTACACCGGTTTTCAGACCAGCTACTTCATCGGCGTCATCGGAACGCTCACCTATGCAGACGATGCTTCGGTCGTGGCGACATCGCTGGCCGTCCTGTTTATGAACGTATTCGTGATCTTGGGATCCTTTGCGGGCGGTGCGGCGCTCGACGCCTGGGGTCCGTGCCGGCATTTCTTGCTGAGCATCGTGGGCACGCTGGCAACCAGCGCGGCGATCCTCGTTTTTGGCAGCGCGACCGGCATCGTCCTGCTCGGCGCGGTGCTCCTGGGCTTTGTGATGGGGTTCGCCCAGCCCATTGCCACGTCCTATCCGGCCTACCTCACCAACGACCCCGTCGAGCTCAAAGACATCAACTCTGCCATCGCCATGTTTTCAAACGTGAGTATCATCGTTGGCCCCACGCTGGGCGGCTTTGTCGCGGCTGCTGCGTCGTCGCGCGCGGTGTTTGTGCTCATGATGCTCTTTACCGTGCTGGCGCTCGTCGCCGGTTGGGGCTTTAGGCCGAAGACCAGCCATGTCGCCGGGGATGCGGATGCCGATTCGACAGAGGAAGGGGAGCGTGCGGGACAAAGCTCCAACCCCAGCACGTCCGCCCGCGCGACCATCGCGACCAGCATCAAGACAGTCTTCACCAACAGCGTCCTCGCCCTACTGTTCTGCATCATCTTCCTCTCGAACTTTGGCTACGGTGCCTTCGATCCGCTGGAGTCGTTCTTTTACCGCGATGTCCTACACGTCGGTGTCGAATGGATGGGCTGGCTCTCGTCGGCCAGCGGTGTGGGCGCGGTGCTGGGCGCCGTGGCCGCGCTCCGCTTGCCGCCGCACCTGGTCAACCTTAAGACGCTGCTTGTGGCGCTCATGTCCGTGGGTCTGGGAAGCCTGCTCTACGTGGGAACGCCGTACGTGGGCGTAGCCCTTGTCGGCCAGATTGCCCTGGGCGTGGCCTGGGGCGTCGTCAACCCGCTCCACAACACCATCGTGCAAACGACGGCTCCGCTCGAGCAGCTCGGCCGCGTGAACTCGGTCATGGGCTTTGGCAACATGTTCGCCGGCGTGGCGCCGCTGGCGATTGCCCCGTGGCTGGCGGCGACGTTTGGCGTGCAGCAGACGCTCGTAGGGGCGGGCATGGTCGTGACGGCGGTTCCCGCGGCGTTGCTGCTGTTTGGACGCCGGCATTTTGATCGTGCCGCAAGGCAGTAAAAACCATCACAACATTCGATGAAAACCGCGATTTTGCCGAAAAACGTCGAATGTTGTGATGGTTTGCGCCCCAGGCAGGCTACCCTTCGGGCCCGGCCACCACAGAGGGGCCAGGCACCTTTGTGGCGATCGGGTCCCAGCGGCCTGCGCCTTGGTATACCATGTACGCCGTTCACGAATACACCCCACACCGTCGCACAACCCAGAAAGGCCCCCATGGACACCACCTTTAGCCACATCAAAGCCGTGTTCTGCGATATCGACGGCACGCTGCTCACGAGCCAGCACACGGTGTCCCCGCGCACCGTGGCGGCCATCCGCGCCCTGCGCGAGCGCGGTGTGCTCTTTGGCCTGTGCACCGGGCGCGACGCCCACGCGACCGAGGCCATGTACGAGCTCTGGGGCATCGAAGGCCTGGTAGACGTGATGGTGGGCTGCGGTGGCGCCGAGGTCATCGACCGCGCGCACGACATCAACGAGCTGAGCTATCCGCTGCCGGGCGAGACCATCGCGCGCATCTGCAAGCACATGGCGGACCTTCCTGCAACGCCCGTCTGCCCCCGAGACGGCGTGTTCTACGTGCCCGAGAGCAACGCGTGCGTCGAGCACCTGTCGCGCGTCGACGGCGTGCCCTACCAGGTGGTCGATTTTGCCGAGTTCTTGCGCGAGCCGCAGCCCAAGGTGATGTTTACCATGGCGCCCGAGGTAATGCCGCGGGTGATTGAGCGAGCATCGACGTTTGCCGACGACACTGTTAAGGCGGCGGCTCTACAAACCACGCAGCGGCTCTACGAGTTCATGGATCCGCGCGTGTCCAAGACGCGCGGCCTTGTGCGCGTGGCAGAGCTCAAAGACATGGAGCTCCAGGACATCTGCGTGTTTGGCGATGCCGATAACGACACCTGCATGGTGGCCGACGCCGGCGTGGGCGTTGCCATGGCAAATGGCAGCGACGCCACCCGTGCCGCCGCCGATTTTGTAACCGCGAGCAACGACGAAGACGGCATCGCGATCTTTATCGAGGAGCATCTGCTGTAGCGCTGGGGGAGAACCACTGCAAAAGGGGACAGGCTCTTTTGCAGTGGCCTCAGGCGATTTGGGCGAATTGATACCAAAAATCTGTGTGAAAATTCAAATATTGTTGTCTGAACATCATGCTTCTAACCACCGATGGGTTTAAGATATTCTCATCAATTTGGTAGGATATTCATCCCGGTTAATGATCTACCGTTCATGGTCGTTTTCGACTGTTCGCAGGATGTTTACTCTTGAGCAAAATGTTGTGCAAATTAATCTAATGCCATTAAAAAATGATTGGCAACTAAATTACCAGTAGAAACAAAAAATAAATAGCGAATAAACGAAGGTAAATCTGAGAAAATGTCAAGAGAATTGAGAATTCGCTACAAAATTGTCGGTTTTGTTGCTCAGATGTTCAAACAATCGTTACAATATGGATTACTAAACGTGCGCAATTACAGGTTGCGCAGATACGTTTGATAGTGAAAGAGCAAGATCGCGGTCTCTTGGGGAGGAGACATCGATGAAAGCGAATTCAGACAAATCTAAGCAGAGTAATAAAGCGACGCGCCGTGTACTGGCAGGCGTTTTGTGCGGAGCCTCCGTGTTGAGCCTGGTACTGTCGCTCGTCATGCCCCCGATCTCGCAGGCCATTGCCAACGATGCCCAGGCGGGTGCAGCCGAGGAAACTGTGATGGGGGATTCCTCAAGTGAGCCCACTGATGTAGACAACACTGCCAACGGGGATACCGAAAACCAGAATAGTGACGACACCGAGGGCGACGAGACTGGCGACGACGCTCTCGAGACGGCCCCGTTGTCTGATGACACGGAAGCCGAGAGCGCTGCGCAGCCCGCGGATGATGGACAGTCTGTCTATAAGGTCGCTACTGTTGCAAATGAAGGTGAGGTTCCGGGACTTAAAAAAGATAAGGATGGGTACACGCTGCTGACGAGTGACGGAGACCTGACAGCGTACCTTGCCGCGGGGAACAAGCCCACACAGCTGCGTCTGGCTGCTGATGTTAGTTCGAGCTCGCCGATCACCATCGAACAAGACACTACGATCGACCTTGCGGGTCACAAGCTTTATTACAGCAACGGTAACATTAACAAGGACGACAGAAATTCTGTTTGTACATTTATCACAATTAAAAGTGGCTTTACGCTAACTGTCGATGGTAAGGCGAATGACTCGCGGACTGAAGCTGCCAATGGTGATCCTGATCGGCCAGCAACGATGCAGTTCGATGATGAAAGTGTTCCACAATCACTCACATACTACGTAACTGAAAGCACGCCTAACAGTCTTGGTACAAGCGAAAAGACCTATCAGCACACTGTTACCAATTTCGGCGCTATCGTTGCATGCAAAGCGGGCTTTGTAAATCAAGTCATTTCCGTTCAGGAAGGCGGTACGCTCAACCTTAAGGGTGGCATGATCACAACGCCTCGTACCCTGGGCTACGACGGTCACGTTATTTTCTCTCGGGGCACTGTCAATATTTCTGGCGGGTATGTCACCAACGGTAACGGCGGCGGCTGGGGCGGTGGCATGTGCGTGACGGGCGCAAATGCCGAGCTCAAAATGACCAACGGCGTAATCGCTGCAAACAAGGCTGCTTCTGGCGGCGGTATCTATGCTGACAAAGGCGCCAAACTGAATTTTTCTGGTGGAGTTATTTCGGGTAACGCCACGTATGACGGCGTCTATAACGAAGGCGGGAGTCCCGGCAATGGCTATGGCGGCGGTGTCTTTACCAAAGGCGTCAACGTTAACATCAGTGGTTCGGCCAACATCACAAACAACCGTGTTGATTCGTATATCAACGACTCGAACATTTATAACAAGGGCCTGCTTGGCGGCGGTGGCATTGCATCTGTTGACGGCGGCACACTAACCATGGAGGGCGGCTCCGTTACAGCTAACTACTCCAAAGAAGCCGGCGGCGGTATTTATGCCGGTTTCTGGGACAAAAAAATTCAGTTTACCATGACAGGTGGCACGATTGCGGGCAACGAATCTCTTAACGGCGAGGGCGGCGGTTTGCGTATCGCTGGCGGCAACAACCCTGGTATGCAGGCGAAAATTGAAGCTAGCCCCAATAGCAAGATTTATATCACGAATAACAAGACTATGACGGGCGTAGATTGTGAGCGTGGCGGCAAACGTGGCGGCGACTGGGGCGGTGGCGGTGTCTTTATCCAGAAGGGCGGCAGGCTCAATATTTTCAAGACGCTGATCACTAATAATCGCGCCGGTGGCTGGGGCGGTGGCGTCGGTGCTTGTCCTACGGGCGAGACAATCGTTTCGCACTCAAATGGCGCTGCTATCTATGACAACGCAGATAACGTTGATCAAGATGGCAAAAAGCTGCCAGACCTTGATCAAAATGAACATAAACATCCAGCGTTTCATTATTCCGCTGGCGGCGACAACAAAATTGAAGACCGCGATGAAGTAAATTACGTTACTCATCTCTTCCAAAATTCCGGTCATGAGGATTTCTTCTTGGTCCGTAATAAGACTGGCGCGGATAAGACAATCGCTGTCGTTCTTGGCAAGATGCCCGGTGGCGGCTCGGCTGGCTGGAAGGGCACCCGCGATGGCAAAGAGATTAAGATCGATGCCAACGGCGGCGCCGAGGCTAAGTGGATGTTCGGCCTTGAGGCCCATCCTACCAATCAGGCTAAAATTGATGCACAGTCAGCGGCTACGACCATCATCAGCGGTAACTACTCTTACACCCACGGCGGCGGCATCATGACCAACGGCGACCTCATCGTCGGTGAGGTTACTTCCCTGGATGTGTATCCTGCAATCAAGGTCAAGGCTAACAAGGTCCTCATGAAGGACGGCAAACCGCAAGGCCTCACGGGCCACGGCTATAAGTTCAAGCTGTTGGGTAAAGCCGCCGATTCAGCTGGGGAGCCGTATTGGAATACGGACGGCACGCTTAACGAAAACGGGTGTGAGGCGACGCCCACGGTCAACGTTAATGAAGAAAACGGAGAGATTCTCATTGACACGGGCGCGAACTACCAGTCGGGCAATTACGACCTCTACCTTGTTGAAGTCCCTATCAATGAGGAAGGCACGACCTTTGATAAGGCCATTTACAAAATACATATAAAGGTTGGTACGACACCAGTTAATACGACCAAGCTCTTGGGGATCGATATTAATCGTTATGGAGTTGATAAGAGCGCTTCCACAGTATCCGTTAAAAGGAAAGGCGCAGCGGACTTCACCGAGTGTAAATCTCTTGAGTTCTATAACTGGAGTGTAGATCCGAATGACAGTACAATCTCGACCGTAGAAATCGGCAACAGCTCCAAACCTGCGTTTACGAACGAGCTCCCGCCCTACCAGACCTCGGGCACTTGGACACCTCAGGTGACCAAGAAGGTCGACGGTGGCGAGATGAAGAGGTTCAAGTTCGAGTTGTACACCAAGGATGCCAGTGGCAATGAGAAGGTGCTCAATACCCAATACACTAGTAAGGGGACGGGCAATGAGGCAACGGTGACGTTTGCTGAGCAGACAATTGGCCCACTTGGCGTCAAAGATCTCACTGAAGGCAAAGCAACAGTCACCTACTATATCCGTGAATGTGCCGCCAACGAGAACGAAGGCACCGAGCACGAAGGCTACAAGAACGACACCAAGACCTTCAAGGTTGTGGTGACGGCTCAAGACGACGGCAAAGGTAACCTGGCCTGCACGCCGGCCTACTACGAGGTCGGCGCCAACGGTAATGAGAGCACGAGTTCAACCTCCACCCCCACCTTTACCAACACCTACTCCACCACTCTGCCCCTTTCTGGTATGTCGGGCGTCACTCTGACGTACCTTGCCGGCGCGGCGGTGCTTTGCGCTGCTGCGGCCTGGATGCACATTCGTCGCAAGGCGAATGCGAAGGGGGGCGAGCGTCGTGAATAAGAGAGTTTGCTCCTTCCCGATCTTGTTTGCGCTGCTTGCCCTCCTGATCGGCACCTGCGCGGTTGTGTTCCCCGCATCCGCGCAGGCCGCGCCGACCTCGACCGGTTCCATCACGGTGAGCGGCACCGTGGCGCGCAGCTACGACGCCTGCCAGATCTTTAGTGCCAACGTCGTCGACGGCGACAGCGACGCCAAGATCGCCACCGACCTCGCCTGGGCAAGCGACGCCGTGCGCGACGCCGCGCTGCCTGTGCTGCACAGCGCCGGCATGCCCAAATCCCAGACCACCGCGCAGGAAGCTGCCGAGTGGCTCAACACCGATTCCCACCTTACGAGCGCGCTGAGCGCACAGCTCGCTCGTTCCCTCCAGAGCTCTGGCGCCGTGCCCGTGGCCCTCAATGCGGGCACGGCGGCCGAGCTGCCCTGTGGCTACTGGCTCATCGTCGCCGACGACGAAGCCATTTCCCAGAACGAGGCCGGCACCGCGCCGATCATGGCGCTGGTGGGCGGCAGCGCCGTCACCGTCAAGCCCAAGGCGGCGACCCCCAAGGTGTCCAAGCATGTGCTGGAGGACAGCGCCGCCGCATGGCAGAAGGCCGCCGACGCCACGGTCGCCGACGACCTGTACTGGCGCCTCTCTGCCACGGTCCCGGCGGGTCTTACCGCCTACGACACCTATACGGTGCGGTTCGTCGACACCATGAGCGCGGGGCTCGACCCCTCCAAGGTGGCCGCGAGCATGCGCGTGTACGTGGCGGCGGGCGCGGACGGCGGCTTTGACGCCGTCCAGACCGGCAAGGACGGCCGCGCCGGCACCGAGCCCGCGAAGGGCTGGACCGACATCACGGCCCAGTGCAGGGTCTCGGCCGACGGTAAGACCTTCACCGTGCACACCGGCGACCTCATCGCCGCGCTCGGCGGGGCCGACGCCTTTACCGCGGGCGCCCGCGTGGTCGCCGTGTACAACGCGCCGCTCAACAGCGCGTGCAACCATGGCATCGCGAAGGGCAACCCCAACGAGGTCTACCTGCGCTACCCGCGCTCTCCCTTTGCCGACCAGTCCGGCGACGCCGGCTTCACCCGCACGCCGAGTGACGATGCGTGCGCCTACACCTGGGATCTCGCGCTCACCAAGCGCGGCAGCGACGGCGACAAGCCGCTCGCCGGGGCGGTCCTGAGCATCACCGATGACCGCGGCCGCACACTGGCGGCCGACGGCACGTGGAATGCGGAGGGCAAGGCCACCGTTACCACGGGCGAGGACGGCCGCGTGACCGTCTCGGGCGTGGACTCGGGCAAGCTGGAGGTCCGCGAGCTCAAGGCACCCAAGGGCTACACCGCCTTTGAGGGCACGCGCTCCGTGACGGTCAAGGCCGAGGGCCTGGACGTCGACCAAGTGGCCGCCGCCAAGCCCAAGCTCACCATCACGGCCGAGTCGCCCCTGCGCGCCGACAGCGCGGACGGGTCGATGGGCAGCCTGGAGGCGTCGCTCATCAACACGCCCACCGGCACACCCCCTAGCATTACCACCGGAGGCTTTATGCCCTCGACTGGCGATATGGCAATGTACGCCGCGGCCGCCGCAGCGGTCGCCGGAGCCGCGCTCATCGTGGTCGCGCTCCTGGTCAAGCGGGGAGGTGGCAGCCATAAAGAGTAGCTGGCAGCCCCACAGAGAGCGGGGCGAGACGTAGCGAAGCAGATGCTAAGACACAGACAGACGATGACCGATCGAATGAGAATCAAACGGAAAACGGAGGAAAAGAAGATGAGCATGAACAAGAACATCGCACGCCTGGCAGTGACAGCAGGCCTCACGGCGGCGTTGAGCTTCGGCGGTGTGATGGCCCCGGTGACCATGGCGTTTGCTGAGGGTACGCCTGTGGCTACGGAGAAAGGCGACGTTACTATTAGGGAGGATACCTACACGGATACGACTTTCAAGGGTATCCAGATTTTCAAGGCAACGGTCACGCAGGATAATAAGGACAACGCTTGGAATGGTCCCAAGACGCTTTCTGATATCACGTGGGCGTCATCTGATGCCGAAAGGGCTGTAAAGGGCGTATTTGCTGATGCGATCGATAAGCCTGTCGATACTGCTACTGCGCAGGATTGGGCAGATTACATTACGAAAAAAGCTGGCGATAACGTTGGCGAGGGAGTAAAGGTCGATGCCGGTAGCACACTCGACAAAATCGCCAAAGCCTTGGAGGAAGTTGCCACAACTAACGAGAGCACTGGCTGGAAGACTTCGACCGATGGTAAATTCAACAATCTGCCCGCTGGTTACTGGCTCTTTGTGACCGCTCAGGTCGGTTCGACTAAGGACGCTAATAAGACCAACGGTAATGAAGACGCGTTCACCTCGCCGATCTTTACCATCGTCGGCGGCGCCAATGTAAATGCGGAGCCCAAGAAGGACGTCCCCAATGTCACCAAGGCCATCAAGGACGACAAGGACGACAAGTGGGTTACGGACGACAACAAAACTGTTTTCCAAGCTGCAAACAAGGCAGCTGACTCCGCTGCTGGTCAGCTGGTTGAGTATCAGCTTGCCGGTACTGTCGCGAGCAACATCAACACGTACAATAAGTACTTCTACGCCTTCACGGACGAGCTTCCTCTCACGATGGTTCCAGAGCTTGGCAATGACAACAAGCCCGTTGTCGAGGTTAAAATTGGCGAGAGCATCGTTAGTCCCGATTCCTATACAGTGTCCTACAATACGGATGACGGCAAGAATACCCTGTCCGTCTCTTTCGATAATCTGAAAGAAGCCAAGGATTCCAGCAACAATGCCATTACCGTTAACGGCGATTCGAAGGTCTATGTGAATTACAAGGCCAAGCTTGATCCTACGAAGATTTCGGCGGGCATGCTCGGTAAAGCACAAGAGAACAAGGTCAAACTGACCTATTCCAACAACCCGCATTCCGAGGGTACCGAGGGTACGGGAACCACGGTTGAACACCCTGCCTACGACTACACCTACGGCATCGATGTCACCAAGGTGGGCTCCGATGACGATACTAAGGGGCTCAAGGACGTTCAGTTCACGCTGCAGGAGAAAGACTCCGACAAATTTATCAAGGCCGACGGTACCACGACGACAGATAAAGATGCCGCAATACTGACCACCAACAACGAAGGTAAGATCAACGTTGTCGGTCTCGATGAGGGCACCTACATCCTTAAAGAGGTAACTCCGGCGCCTGGTTACAATAACTCTGCCTCCAATGGTGTCACGTTTACTATTGCCCGCGGCACGCTTAAGCAGGATGGCTCCGAAGTGAAACCGGACAAGGGTTCTGCCAACGTTACTGCTGCTGACGGTGTTATAAAGGCCGATTCTGCCGCCGTATCTACCGGTAAGCTCAGCTTCACCATCGTCGACCAGAAGGGCACCGGCCTCCCGCTGACCGGTCTCAACGGCGTGACCTTCACTTGGATCGCTGGTGGCGCGGTGCTGTGCATCGGCGTGGCGCACCTCATCCGCAGCCGTAAGCAGGCTGAGGAGTCCGAGCAGGAGTAACGCTCACTCACCCATCCCTTTGGCAGGTGGGATGTGATGGCCATGAGACTTGCGGACACTTTTCTCGTCCATCCACGTTCTTGCTTTGCCATTCTCTTTTCGGGGCAGACTCCGCGCTGGAGTTTGCCCCGTTCTTTTTGAACAGCGCAGCCGGGGCGCCGTCGCTCGTATGATCGAGCGTATGATTAGCGAACAAATGTTTGCAAATATTGCGTTTACCAGCTGTAAGTGCGAGTGCTCGCAGTAAAATACCCTTGCGACGCATTCCGTGCGCGGGCGGCCGACGACTCGATCGGAGGTCCCCAAATGCTGAAATTCCTTAACGCGCTCGCCGCCCTCGCGGCGGTAGGCTCGTTCGTCATCGCGTTTCTTGACTCGTATGAGGTTCGGTTTAAGGTCCGTAGGCGCACGCGCGGTGCGGACGGTAGAAGGCATTTGCGCTGCAACAAGCGCAAATAAGAATGCCCGGGGTTAGAGGCCCGGGCATTTAACAAAACCAGAAAACTAGGCCGCCCGCGCTTTCGAACACTTACGCGGGATGCGTCGTTTTCTATTGCCATTGTATCCCGAATCGCCCAGCCGATTCGGGATATTTTGAAAACTCAAATGCGGGCCCATACTTGCACTGCGCAATGCTGCCAGGCTGCGTTGCGCAGCGCATGAGCTCGCTAATCGGCTATTATTTGTTCAGACAACTTGAGTTGTAGAGGAGTGACCGGCGATGGTGCAGGGCGCCAAACATATGAAGAGCAGTAACGCCGCGGACAACGGCGGCTCAAGCCCTCAGCCCAAACCTCAACCAAAGCCCAAGCGCCGTCGCAAGCGACTGCCGCGCTGGGCCGACCGGCTCATCACCATCGTCATCATCCTTATTGGCGTGGGCCTTATGACCTGGCCGTGGATCTTGGACCGGCTCGAGGCCTCGGGCGTGTTCAACCAGATCAGCACCGTGTCCAGCACCGTGGACGCGCTGTCTGCCGAGGAGCGCGAGCGCATCCTGCTCCAGGCGCGCTCCTTTAACGAACAGCTGGCGGGCGAGGCCACTGAGCTTCCCGCCGACCAGATCGAGCCCTATGCCCAGCAGCTCATCTTTGACCGCGACCCCATGATGAGCTGGGTCGAGATTCCCTCCATCGACGTGAGCATGCCCATCTACCACGGCACGAGCGAGGAGGTCCTCATGGCGGGCGTCGGCCACCTGGAGGGCACGAGCCTGCCGGTGGGGGGCGCCTCGACGCATTGCGTGCTCACCGCGCACTCGGGCATGCACAACCTGAGCATGTTCGACGACATCCATTCGCTGGAGCCCGGCGACCTGGTGCTGCTGCACACCATGAGCAAGACGCTCGCCTACAAGATGGTGGACTCCGAGGTGGTGCTGCCCGAGGAGATGGAGTCGCTGACCATCGAGCCCGGCGCCGACAAGGTGACGCTCGTCACCTGCACGCCCTATGGCGTGAACGACCATCGCCTGCTGGTGCACTGCGTGCGCACCAAGTACAACAAGAAGGACGCCGACAAGCAAAAGTCGCTGGCCGGCCGCCACTGGGGCAAGCGCGAGTTTGCCGTGCTCATCGTGGTCGTGGCCATTGTGCTGTTGCTGCTGGACATCGTGATCCACGCGATCCGCAAGCGCCGCAAGGCCAAGGTCTCGGCATAAGACATTCTCCAGAACCACCACAATGGGGACAGGCACCTTTGTGGTGGTCGGGGCTTCTAAACCATCACAACATTCGATGAAAATTGCGATTTTGACGATAAGCGTCGAATGTTGTGATGCTTTTCGCTGCGGGCGGGACGGTTTTCGTTTCGGGCGGCGCGGTTCTCGTTGCGGGTGGGATGGTTTTCGCTACGGACGGTACGGTTTCGCTGCAGAACCGCCAGCCCGCCGCCTGCCAGCCGCCGCCCTCGTTACGTTTTCGCTGCATTTAGGTAAAGCACCTGCTCCGAGCGGCGTTGCCCTGTATACTAGAGCGGTTTAACTGTTATGCGGAAGGGAGCGCCTATGGCACTCAGCGAGAAAGACGTGCGCGGCATCGCCGAGTACGCAAAGATCGCACTGACCGATGACGAGCTCACCCAGATGACGTCCTACCTGAACGACGCCGTCCAGATGCTCGAGCCCGTCTTGCAATATGACTTGCCCGACGTGGAGCCCACGTTCCATCCCATCGGAAGCCTGTCCAACGTGATGGGCGATGACCTGCGCGAGCCCGAGCGCGACCTGCCGCTCGACGTCGCGCTCGAAAACGCCGGCAGCGCGCGCGACCGCTACTTCCGCGTGCCGTCCATTTTGGGAGAGGGGGAGAGCGAGTAATGGCGCAGAGCTTCGATTCCCTTACCGCCGCCCAGATCGCCGCAGGCGTTGCCGCCGGCGACTTTACCGCTACCGAGGTGGCCCAGGCATCCCTTGCCGCCATCGAGGCGCGCGAGGGCGGGGTCCAGGCATTCCTGCAGGTGGCGCCCGAGCTTGCGCTCGAGGCTGCTGCGCGCGTGGATGCCGACCGTGCCGCAGGCAAGCCGCTGCCCCCGCTTGCAGGCGTGCCGCTGGCCATTAAGGACAACATGAACCTCGTGGGCACGCACACCACCTGCGCTTCCCGCATGCTCGAGAACTACCAGAGTGTTTACACCGCCACCTGCGTCCAACGCATGCTCGACGCCGGCTGCCTGCCCATGGGCAAGGCTAACATGGACGAGTTTGCCTTTGGCAGCTCCACCGAGAGCTCGGCGTTCCATCGCACCAACAACCCCTGGGATACCGAGCGCGTGCCCGGCGGCTCCTCGGGCGGCTCCGCTGCAGCCGTCGCCGCGGGCGAAGTCGCGCTCTCACTGGGCTCGGACACCGGCGGCTCCATCCGCCAGCCGGCGTCGCTGTGCGGCGTGGTGGGCTTTAAGCCCACGTATGGCGCCGTGAGCCGTTACGGCGTGGTCGCCTTTGGCTCGTCGCTCGACCAGGTGGGCCCCTTTGGCCGCACGGTCGAGGACGTCGCGCTGGCCATGAACGCGCTTACCGGCGCGGGCCACGATCCGTACGACTGCACCAGCCAGGATTGCGCCGTCGACTTTACCGAGCATCTCAACGACAGCATCGAGGGCAAGCGCGTGGGCATCATCCCCGCGTTTATGGAGGCCGAGGGCCTGACGCCCGAGGTCAAGGCCGCTGTTCAGCGCGCCGCCCAGGAGCTGCAGAATCAGGGCGCCGAGCTGGTCGAGGTCGACCTGCCGCACCTGGACGCCGCCATCGCCGCCTACTACGTCATCGGCCCGGCCGAGGCGTTCTCCAACCTGGCCCGTTTTGACGGCATTCGCTACGGCTATCAGGAGGAGGGCTGCGCCAACCTGTCCGACCAGAGTTCGCTTTCGCGCGCCCACGGCTTTGGCGCCGAGGCCAAGCGCCGTCAGATGCTCGGCGCCTACCTGCTGAGCTCGGGCGTGTACGACAAGTACTACTACGCTGCGCAAAAGGCCCGCACGCTCATCACGCAGGACTACGACGCCGCGTATGCCAAGGTGGACACCATCCTCATGCCCGCCTCGCCGCGCACGGCCTTTAAGTTTGGCGAGATCAGCGACCCCACGCAGATGTACCTTTCGGACCTGTACACCATTTCGCTCAACATCTGCGGCAACGGTGGCATCTCGGTGCCGCTGGGCCTGGGCGAGGATACTCAGCTGCCCGTTTCTGCCCAGCTGGTTGGTCCGGCGTTTAAGGACCGTCAGCTGCTCACGTTTGCCCGCGCCCTTGAGCGCGGCTTTGCCGATGCCGCCACGGGTGCGCCCGCGCTTTCCGTCGCGCCCGATTTTGCCGGGAAGGGAGGCGAGCTGTAATGAAGGAGCTTTCCGAGGTCCTGCAGGATTGGGAGGCCGTGATCGGCCTGGAGATCCATACCGAGCTCACCGCGCTCGATACCAAGATGTTCTGCAACTGCAAGCTCAGCCACGATGACGAGCCCAACGCCAACGTGTGCCCGGTGTGCCTGGGCCTGCCCGGCGCCCTGCCGGTGCCCAACAAGCGCGCCATCGAGAGCATCGTCAAGGCCGGTCTCGCCACCAACTGCGAGATCCAGCGCCACTCGATGTTCTACCGCAAGCACTACTTCTATCCCGATATGGCCAAGAACTTCCAGACCACGCAGGGTCCGGTCGCCTTTGCCATGTACGGTCACCTGGATCTGGACGTGACCGGTCGCGGAGCTGCCGAGCGCCCCGACTGCGCGTTTGGCGAGGCCGAGGCCCAGAGCCTGGCGAGCGCCTCAGCCAACGCCGAGGGCCTGTCCACGTCCATGACGTCGACCATGCGTGAGGGCAACCAGCGCGCCGGCCATCTGGCCAGCTACGACGCGTCCAACCTGCAGATGCCCGAGCGTCGCGAGGACGGTTCCTACACGGTGCCCATCCGCATCCTGCGCATCCACATGGAGGAGGACGCTGCCAAGATGGTGCACGTGGGCGGTGCCGAGGGTCGCATTACCGCTGCGGCCGAGTCGCTCGTCGACTACAACCGTTGCGGCACGCCGCTCATCGAGCTCGTCACCGAGCCCGATCTGCGTACGCCCGAGGAAGCGCGTCTGTTTATGGAAAAGCTCCGTCGCATTTTTGTGACGCTGGGCATTTCGGACTGCTCCATGGAGAAGGGCTCCATGCGCTGCGACGGCAACGTGTCGCTGCGCCGTCGCGGCGAGACCAAGCTGGGCACCAAGACCGAGCTCAAGAACCTCAACTCGTTTAAGAGCCTGCATGACGGCCTTGCCTACGAGATTTGCCGCCAGGCCGAGGTGCTCGAGGAGGGTGGCATCATCTATCAGGAGACCCGCCACTGGGAGCCCAGTCGCAAGCGCACCGTAGTCATGCGTGTGAAGGAGACGGCAGACGACTATCGTCTGTTCCCCGACCCCGATCTGGCGCCGTTCGATCTGGACGACGAATTCATCGACCGCTGCCGTGGCGAGATTCCCGAGCTGCCCGATGCCAAGCGCGCCCGTTTTGAGGCCGACTTTGGCATTAAAGCGGCCGACGCCGAACAGATTGCCGGCGACCCCGAGTTTGCCGACTTCTTTGAGGCCGCTGCTGCCGGTATGGCCGGCAAGGAGGCCCAGACGGTCGCAAACCTGCTGGTCAACGAGATGATCGCCTACCTTAAGGGTGCAGGCGTGTCGCTCGCCGAATCCGGTATCGCACCGGCTCAGGTGGCGGCGCTCGCCAAGCTGCTGGCGACCGATGCCATCAGCTCCAACCAGGCGCACGAGGTCTTTGAGGCCATGGCCCAGACCGGCGACGACCCCAACAAGATCGTTGACGAGCGTGGTATGCGTCAGGTGAGCGATGCCGGCGCGCTACAGCCGATCGTGGACGAGGTGCTGGCAAACTGTGCCGATCAGGCACAACAGTATCGTGACGGCAACCAGAAGGTCATCGGCTTTTTGGTGGGCCAGTGCATGAAGGCGAGCCGCGGCAAGGGCAACCCGAAGCTCTTCAACGAGTTGCTGAGAACGTCGCTCTCGTAAACGGGAACCCGGAAGCCCCGGCAGGGCGGGTGCTTCCTCAAAATTTCGAACAGTCCTGCGCAAGACGAAGGCCACATTAAGTGGCCTTCTTTGCGTGCGGAACTCATTTTGAGGAAGCACCCGCCCTGCCGGGGCTCCCGGGTTCTGTGACGACTCGGCCGTTCGGGTCAGGTTGGCTGGATTGAATTTGGTGAATGAGGGCGCCGTTGGCGCCCTCATTCTTTATATATGTTGGGAACGCCAGGTGGTGGGGGTGGTGCCGGTGTATTGTTTGAAGGCTTGGGTGAAGGCGGCCTGCTGAGGGTAGCCTAGACGCTCTGCCACCTGCGCTATCGTGAGCGAGCTGTCTGCCAAAAGGTCCTGTGCTCGCTCCATACGGCGTCTGCGAATGTAGGCGCCCAGGGACTCGCCAGTTTGGGCCTTAAAGGTGGCGCATAGTTTGGAGCGGCTTGTGTAGAGCCTCTCGGCCACCTCGTTGATACCCACATGTCTGCCTTTGTCGAGCGCGCGCTCAATCATTGCCGTTGCTTCTTCGGCAATGGTTATGCTGACGCGTGTGTCTGCCGCCTGCCGCGCCTGCTTGTGGGCCGCGCGCGAACAGGCGAGCTCCGCGACCATGGTCTCCACGATGCCCTGCATATAGACGTGTCCGCCTACGGTGCGGGCGCGGTCCTCGTTAATCCGGCGTAGCGTGTGGCAGATGGCAGACGTCGCTTCCTCATGCCATGGCTCGGCAAACGCCTCAAAGATTCCCACGAACTCGGTGGGATAGCGGTGCTCCAGTTCGTCAAAATATCCAGGCAAAAAGAGCACCGAGCGCGAGTGATAGAGCTCCTCCGCAAACAGCGGGCTTAACTCCTCGCCACAGTTGTTTTGGATAAAGCTGCAAACGGCATTGTTCGGCCACGGTCCATGCAATGGTTTGAGGTTCGCGGGCGTTATGCCAGCCTCGGGCATGCATGTAAGTGTGGGCGCGCTGACCTCGCTCACGCAGGCGTATGGCTCGGGTGTGTATTCGGCCAGGTACATATCGTGCGTCGGGGTGATGAAATGCTCCATGACGATGCAGGTGGGGGAGAGGGGCATGATCCATGCGCGTCCGTGCGCCCGGTCGTTTGCCACCTCGCCGGTAAAGACGGCGCCCTTGCCGGAAAGCTCCAGGCCAAACTGCTCAAACTGTGGTGCATAGAGCTCGGTTATGTCGGTCGCGGCCCGATGCATTTGCAAAAGCGTCCCCTTCCTTTGCAGAAACGTCCATGCCTGGCTTAATTGTGAGCCATGGCTAACACATCAATGATAAGTTCATTACGGTTAACTCTCAAGCCGTTAGAAAGGAATCTCATGGCAAAGGGATCAAAAAGGGAAGGCGGCGGTATCGGCGAGCTGCTTGCATATGCCGGCGACCGTAAATTCCTAACGTATTTGGGCATGGCGCTCTCGGCGCTCTCGCAGCTGCTGAGCTTTGGCCCGTACGTGTGCATTTGGCTTGTCGCGCGCGATCTGATCGCCGTGGCACCTAACTGGAGCGAAGCCTGCGACATCGCGACGTATGGCTGGTGGGCCGTGGGGTTTGCGCTGGCAAGCATCGTAGCTTATTTCGTGGGGCTCATGTGCACGCATCTGTCCGCGTTTCGCTGCGCGTCCAATATCCGCAAGACTACGAGCGAGCACCTGCTTAAGCTGCCGCTTGGCTACTTTGACACGCACGCCACCGGTGAGCTGCGCCGTATTGTAGACGGATGCGCCGCCTCCACCGAGACTTTGCTCGCACACATGCTGCCCGATATCGCAGGCGCCACCGCCATGGTCGCAGGCCTGCTCGTGCTGCTTTTCGCGCTCGATTGGCGTTTGGGGGCGGCATGCCTTATCTCGGTCGTCGTTTCGTTTGGCGCCATGGCCACCATGATGAGCGGCAAAGGCGCCGAGTTCATGAAGGCCTACATGGGAGCGCTGGTCAAGATGAACAAGACCGGCACCGAATACGTACGTGGCATCCCCGTGGTCAAGGTGTTTCAGCAGACGGTCTACTCCTTTAAGGCCTTCCACGATGCGATCGCCGAATACGCCGACATGGCACAAAACTATGCGGGCACGTTCTGCCGAGGTCCGCAGGTACTCAACCTTACCGCGCTCAATGGTCTTGTGGCATTCCTATTGCCCGTGGCGTTGCTGTTGGCGCCAGGCGAGACGGACTTCGCGCATTTTATGACCAACTTCACGTTTTACGCGATATTTTCGGCCGTGGTACCGACGGCTATGACCAAGCTCATGTTTGTGGGCGAGGCCTCTCAGATGAGTGCCGATTCGCTGGCTCGTATTCGAAGCGTCATGGATTCCAAGCAGCTCTCCGTGCCCGCCCAACCCAAGCACCCTGCCGGCGGCGACGTGCGATTTGAGGACGTGAGCTTTACGTACGAGGGTGCCGAAGCACCCGCCGTTAGCCATGTAAGTTTCAGCGTTCCCGCTGGTGGCACCCTCGCCCTGGTGGGTCCCTCGGGTGGCGGTAAGTCAACCTGCGCAAGCCTGATTCCGCGTTTTTGGGATGTTTCCTCGGGTCGAGTGCTCGTAGGTGGTGTGGACGTTCGCGATATGGATCCGCACGAGCTTATGGACCAGGTCGCCTTCGTGTTCCAGACCAACCAGCTGTTCCGGCAAACACTTGCCGACAACGTACGCGCCTCCAAGCCTACGGCCACTGACGACGAAGTGCGTGCGGCCCTCTCCTCAGCTCAGTGCGACGACATTGTGGCCAAGCTCCCACAGGGCATCAATACCATGCTCGGTGCCGGCGGAGCATATCTTTCGGGCGGCGAGGTCCAGCGCGTGGCCCTCGCCCGCGCGATCCTTAAAGACGCGCCTATCGTGGTGCTCGATGAGGCCACGGCGTTTGCCGATCCCGAGAACGAGGCGCTCATTCAGCGCGCCTTTAGCAAGCTGGCGGCGGGTCGCACGGTCATTATGATTGCGCACCGGCTTTCGACCGTGGTGGGCGCAGACCAAATCGTGGTGCTCAACCAGGGCAGCGTGCAGGAGTCGGGTACCCATGCCGAGTTGCTGTCCCAAAATGGCCTGTATGCCAAGATGTGGGCCGAATACGAGCAGGCCGCGAGCTGGAAGATTACTGCTGCGACCGCGGATGCCGCCGTCACGAAGGGAGGCGAGGCCTAAATGTTCGCCTCATTCCAAAAGAAGTATTTCCTATCCGATAAAGGCGTCGCCGGCGTAAAACGCGGCATTTTCTGGACCACGCTCACCAATCTCATCACCATGGCTGGCATGGGCTTTTTATTCCTGGTTATGGCCGGCTTTGTCGAGCATCTCGCCAGCGGGGCTGACCTGCCGGATGCCCTGCCGATTGTGTGCGGCCTCCTGGTCTTTTTTGTGTTGCTCTTTGCTTCTAACTGGCAGCAGTATTACTACACCTACTGCATCTTTTACGAGGAGTGCGGCAAGCAGCGTATGGAGATCGCCGAGCGCTTGCGCAAACTGCCGCTGTCGTTTTTCGGTCGTCGTGATCTGGCCGATTTAACCGAGACCATCATGGGCGACGTCCAGGCCATGGAGCACGCCTACAGCCACGTGCTGGGAGAGCTTTGGGGTGCCATCATCGCAAGCGCCATTGTGTTCGTGGCGTCGCTGTTCTTTTGCTGGCAGCTGGCGATTGCGGCGTTTTGGAGCGTTCCCGTGGCCTTTGCCGTGTTGTATCTGACGCGCGGCCCCATGACTCCGGTGTTTGATCGCGTGCGCGCCGAGAAGGTCAAGGTTACCGAGGCTATTCAAGAGACGCTCGACTGCGTTCGCGAGATTCGCGCCACCAACCAGGAGGCCCATTATCTTGAGGGACTCAACGCCGTGATCGATGCCGAGGAGCGCGAGACCACCAAGGGCGAGCTCGTTAACGGGCTTTTGGTCAACTCCGCCTTTGCCATCCTGCGTCTGGGCATTGCCACCACGCTGGTCACGGGCGCCGCGATGGTCGCCTCCGGGCAGGTCGACTTTTTGGTGTTGTTTGCCTTCCTGCTTATGGTGAGCCGTATCTATGCGCCCTTTGACCAGGCATTAATGTTAATGTCCGAGCTGTTTGCCGCCGAGTCGTCTGCCAAGCGCATGCGTTCCATCATGGAAGAGCCTGTGGCGCGGGGCAGCGAGAACTTTAAGCCTGCGGGCCACGATGTGGTGTTCGATCACGTGGCATTTGGCTATGGTGCGGGCGAGGACGGACGCGCCGGCGAGAAAGTTCTTACCGATGTGAGCTTTACCGCCAAGGAAGGCGAGGTCACGGCGCTGGTCGGTCCTTCGGGTTCCGGTAAGTCTACGGTGAGCCGCCTGGCCGCGCGCTTTTGGGATGCCACTGCGGGCAAGGTTGCCGTGGGCGGTGTGGATGTTGCGGGCGTGGATCCCGAGGTGCTGCTGCGCGACTACGCCATTGTGTTCCAAGACGTGCTGCTCTTTGACGACACGGTGATGGGAAACATCCGCCTCGGGCGTCGTGATGCCACCGATGAGGAAGTGCTTGCAGCCGCGCGTGCCGCCAACTGTGACGAGTTCGTGAACCGCATGCCGCAGGGCTATGACACTATGATTGGAGAGAACGGCTCCAAACTCTCCGGCGGCGAGCGCCAGCGCATCTCCATCGCCCGCGCACTGCTCAAAGACGCGCCCATCGTGCTGTTGGACGAGGCGACGGCAAGCTTGGATGTGGAGAACGAGACCGTGGTGCAACAGGCACTCTCCCGTCTGCTTGCAGGTAAGACGGTTATCGTTATTGCCCACCGTATGCGTACGGTGGAAAATGCCGACAAAATCGTTGTGCTCAAGAATGGCGTGGTTGCCGAACAGGGCACCCCGGCGCAGCTCAAGGCGGCAGGTGGAGAATTCGCCCGCATGGTTGCGCTGCAAAAGGAAGCGGCGGCCTGGCAGCTGTAGGAGTGTGACAAAGGGACAGTCCCTTTGTCATATTGAGTTCACCCCCATAGTTTCCAAAAAGTTAGCCGTTGTTGACCAAATAATTATACTAAACTAGTCTCAAAAGTGTGCTCGAGCAAACTTGTTTACTCGGGTGCTGAGGCACCGTGCCGCGTCCAATGCGGCAAAAGGGAGAAGCAACATGAAGAAGTCGACGTTTAACACCCTGCTTGTCGGTGGCGGTTTTCTGCTTGGTACGGCCGGCATCAAGCTGCTCACCAGCGCTCCGGTAAAGAACGCCTGCGTGCAGGGCATCGCGTGCGGTATGCGCGTCAAGAACTGCTACCAGGACATGGTCGAGCAGGCCAAGGCCAATGTCGACGACATGGTCGCCGAGGCGGCCTACATCACCCAGAGCGAGGCCGCTGCTGACGAGGCAGCCGAGTAACGCTCCCAGGCACAAACTATGAGATTCTCGATTATTAGCGAGATCCCCGGCAGGACCCGTCTTCAATTGGCGGGTCCTGTGCCAGAGAGCGATCTCGATGCACTTCTTAAGCTCAGCGGCGATATCGACGGCGTGCGCAAGGTGCGCGTGTATGGCCGTATTGGCCAGATGGCGCTCGAATATGACGAGCCGCGCCGCGCGAGCGTGCTCGACGCCTTGGGTGCGCTCGATGCCCAGGCCATTGCCGACGCAAAGACGGGTTACGTGATGCAGCTTGAGCCACGCAAGCACAAGCTCGTCATGGATCTTGCCACACTTATCGGCGCCCACTACGCGCGCCGCTGGTTCTTGCCGACGCCGCTGCGTGCCATCTTTGTCGTGGCCGGTTACATGGCATTTTTGCGCGCTGCCCTTCATGAGCTGGCGCAGCCGCGCCTGACCGTTCCTGTGCTCGACGCTTCGGCCATCGGCATTTCGTTCGTCAAGCGTGATGTCGACACCGCGGGCCAGACGATGTTCCTGCTCAACGTGGGCGAGCTGCTCGAGGACTACACCCGCGCCATGAGCGAAAACGAACTCATCAACTCGCTGCTCGACGTTCCCGACAAGGCGCAAAAAGTGGTCGGCGACACCGAAGTAAGCGTTGCCGCTACCGAGCTCGAGCCCGGCGATCTGGTCGCTGTACGCACTGGTATGTCCATCTGCATCGACGGCGTGGTCGAGCAGGGAAGCGCCATGGTTAACCAGGCGACCCTGACCGGCGAGCCGCTGGCCGTCGAGCGCAGCGCGGGCGACGATGTATTCGCCGGCACCGTCGTGGAAGACGGCAGCATCTTGGTGCGCGTGCGCGCCAACACGGCGCAGACCAAGCTGCGCTCGATCGTCTCGCTCGTGCAGACGGCCGACTCGCTCAAGTCCGAGGGTCAGTCGCACATGGAGGACCTCGCCAACAAGATCGTCCCGTGGAACTTCCTGCTCGCGGGCCTGGTTGCGCTCACCACGCGCAGCCTCATCAAGACCTCGGCGGCGTTGATGGTCGACTACTCGTGCGCGCTCAAGCTCACGGGTTCCGTTGCCGTCATGACTGCCATGAGCGATGCCGCCAAGATGGGCGTCATGGTCAAGGGCGCAAAGTACTTTGAGTCGTTTGCCAAGGCCGACACCATTGTCTTTGACAAGACCGGCACGCTCACCGAGGCGCAGCCGCGCCTGGCTTGCGTGCTCACGACCGATGGCTGGAGCGAGGACGAGGTCCTGCGCCTTTCCGCTTGCTTGGAGGAGCATTTCCCGCATCCGGTGGCACGCGCCGTGGTCAATGCGGCACGCGAGCGCGGGCTCGAGCACCGCGAGCGTCACGCTGCGGTCGAGTACATCGTGGCGCACGGCATCGCTTCGTCCATTGAGGGGCGTCGTGCCATCATCGGTTCCGCGCATTTTGTGTTTGAGGATGAGGGCGCGCAGCTCGAATCCGACATCAAGGAGCGCATCGAGTCCCAGATGCAGGGCCTGTCGCCGCTGTATCTGGCGGTCGACGGCACGGTTGTGGGCGTGCTCGGTATCGAGGATCCGCTCAAACCTGGCGTGCGCGAGGCCATCGCCGACTTGCACGCGTTGGGCGTTAAGCACGTGGTCATGCTCACGGGTGACTCCGAGCGCACGGCCGAGCGCATTGCGCGCGAGGCAGGGGTCGACGAGTTTAAGGCCGAGCTACTGCCCGAGGACAAGTACGCGTATGTTGAGCGCATTAAGGGCGAGGGGCGCCACGTTGCCATGGTGGGCGACGGCGTCAACGATTCGCCGGCGCTCGGTTTGGCCGACGTGGGCCTGGCGATGGGTGGCGGAAGCGACATCGCCAAGGAGGTCGCCGATATCATTCTGACCGATACGGACCTTGCCGCGATCGTGCGCCTGCGCCGTATGAGCCAGGGTCTCATCGATCGTCTGACGAGTTCGTATTCCAAGGTGATGCTTACCAACTCAGCGCTGTTGGCATTGGGTATTACCGGCATGATCACTCCGCAGACGTCGTCGCTCCTGCACAACGGCTCGACGATCGCCTACAGCCTGAGCAACGCAAAGGCCTATCTACGCTAACGCTTTTGCTTGAGTTTATGGCCTGCACCCGGGCGGCACTGCTGTCGTCCGGATGCAGGCTTTTTATGTTTGACCGTGTGCTATCAGCCATTTATAGTGGTGCTAGCAGTGATAGCAGGCGGGAGAAGTGTGATCAATATGAGCGTTGCTGGCAGCACGGCGCAGGTAAATGTTCGCGTGGATCGCTCGGTTAAAGAGCGTGCCGAGGAAGCGCTGCGACTATCGGGCGGAACGCTGCCCGACCTTATTAAAAAAGTCGTGGCCAAGGTTGCGCAGGGCGGCGGTTCGTGTGAGGAAATCCTTGAGGCCGTTAACGACCGACAGCGGGGTGCCGCGCTGGATTCTCCGTTTGCCGCATCCTGGGCGGCGGCTGATCAGCTTTACGCGGACTTAGGTATCGATGCGTCACCTGCATCCGATGATCGTGATTGGGACACAATCTATTCCGAAGCCATGCACGATCGCTATCGCCAAAAGGGGATGATCCTGTGAGTGGAGCCCCTCTTAAGATCATGGTGGATGCCAATGTGTGGGTCGATTCGTTTTGCGCCGACCATGCCGAGTCGCTTGCCGCGCGTGCGTTTATTGGGCAGGCAGCGGAATCGGGCGCGGCGCTGCTCTTTCCGGTGCATATCGCCAAGGACGTGCTGTACGTAGTTCAGCACGAGTTCAAGCGCAGGGTTCTTGTCGAAAAAGGCTCGGTCGACGAAGCGTCGGCGCAAGCGATCGGCGAGGCTGCGCTGGCGTTTGTTCGGAATATGACCGAAAACGCTACAGCCGTGGGCGCTGATGCATCCGATCTGTGGCTAGCCGACAAATATCTGACGCTCCATCGCGATTACGAGGACAACTTGGTACTCGCTGCATGCAAGCGCGCCCAGGTTGATTACTTGGTAACTAACGATCGCAAACTGCTCGAACATGCCGATCTTGCAGCAAAGACGCCGCGCCAAATGATGCCGATTCTCGCGCTGGCCGAACGCGGTGGGCGGGCATCCCGCTAGCGCCTTGCTGTCTGCGTGCCCTTCGGAACGTCGACATTCCGAAGGGCACGCATCCTTTAATTACAAAAGCGCGGCCTTGATGGCAGGGGCTTCGGCGAGCTTCTCGGCTGCCTTTTCATCGGAATCGTTCAGTGCAGCCAGACCGCGGTAGACCCACTCGTTGACCTGGGTGTTCTTGACGCCTGCAGTCTGCATAAGGGTACCTACCTCGCGGATTGCTGCGAGCAGATCGGCCTTGGGACCTGCGAGCTCTACCTCGATGCCGTGGTAGGCGGCCACGCCGCGGTTTTCGCTCACGTGGTCGATAAAGCCCTCGACGGTCTCAAGCTGCTGGGCGAGAGCTGCACCATCGTCAGCGTCCAGCGCGACGAGTGCGTTCGATACCGTGAGGGCGGGATGTCCGCAGGGGACAAAGCCTTCGATGACATCCATAGCTTCGGTAATGGTTGAGCCCAGGCCTGCGAGGGCATTGACGAGCTGCTGCTTGGTATCCATAACGGTCCTTTCGACGGGTCAATTTTGCTTGGCGAAAATATACGTGACGCGATCGGTAGCAAAAGTGCGAAGTGCGGAGCACATTGGGGTCTTCACAGCTCGTGCATAGAACAGCTGTCTGCCTTTAGAACGTGGTAAGATAACACTCCACAAGCGGGGCTCACCCCGCATGTTCCTTGAAAAGTCGACGGGTGTTGGGCGCTCGTGTCCAATGCCATCCAGACTTTCCCGACATTCGGGGGCGACTGGTTTCGACACGATAGCTCTGAGAGAGGAAGCAAGCCGAGGTCTCCTCGCCTCGTTAAACAGGGGTACCGTCAAATTGAATTGACAACAACTCTTCTTTTGAGCCTATGGCTCTCGCTGCTTAGTTTATAGCGGCGCGTCAACCCGGTGATTTCCCCGACACCGGCGCGACGTCATGTTAGGGGAATGCTCCTGCGCACGTAATCGGTATGGCGCAGGCTAAGACCGAACCGGTTAGGACGCCGCGAGCGTGTCGCTGCGCGCAAAGCGTCCGAGACTAAACCAGCGACTGAGCTTGGAGATGCCAATCAGGGGGCTTTCGTGGACCGGAGTTCGATTCTCCGCGCCTCCACCAGAAGTAACAGGCAGGTAGATATTCGTATCTACCTGCCTTTTTATTTCTAGTCCGCACCGCGGAGAATCGAACTCTGTGCAGGGCGCGTGCGTAAAGAAAACGCCTCAGTGACGCAGAGTGGGGCGCGCTTTCCCAATGGCGGCCCAGGCGGAAAGTACGTCCCGGAATCCGCGCTCAGAACGGGACGCGCTTTCCCAGCGGCGGTCCAAGTGGAAAGCGCATCCCGGAATCCCGCCTCAAACTGGGGCACACTTTCCGCTTCACCTGCCGCCTCGAAAAACCTGCGCGCTCGCCATCCCAAAACTGGGTAGAAGAAAGCCAAAACGCAATCGCAGGAGGTCAACATGACTGCAGAAGATAAGGCAAAGAACGCCGGCAAGGTCGCGCTCGTTTTGGAGGGCGGCAGCTTCCGCGGGCAATTTACCGCAGGCGTGCTCGACGTCCTCATGGAGGCTGGCGTCGAGATTCCGGCGGTATATGGCGTATCGGCCGGCGCCCTCAACGGCGTGAACTACAAGTCGCACCAGATCGGCCGTGCCAACCGCATCAACCTGGCTTTCTGCAACGACAGCCGCTTCATGGGCGCCGCATCGTTTGCGTCCACGGGCTCTATTGTGGGTTACGACTTCATCTTCAACGATGTCCAGGACCGCCTGGATCCCTTTGACAATGAGACGTTCGACGCAAGCCCCATCGAGATGTACGCCGTCGCTACGGACATGCTCTTTGGAACCGCCACGTACCTCCCGGTCAAAAGCGCCGTGCTCGATCTCGACGCCGTGCGCGCCTCGACGTCGTTGCCGCTGGTGACGCCGCCGGTCGAGATTGACGGGCACAAATACGTCGACGGCGGCGTGGCCGATTCGGTTCCTATCGAGCATGTGCTCGAGGAGGCGGGCTTCGATCGTGCGGTCGTCATCGTCACGCAGGACCGTTCGTATGAGAAAAAGCCCTACGAGTTTTTGCCGGCCGCGCGTGCGCGTTATGCCGACTACCCCTATCTGCTCGAGGCTATCGAGACGCGCCACGACCGCTACAACATCCAGCGCATGCACCTGTGGAAGTATGAGCGCGAGGGCCGCGCGTTGGTCGTCGCTCCGCAAAAGCCGGTCGAGGTCGGCCACGTCGAGCACGATTCGGCAAAGCTCCTCGACCTGTATATCCAGGGCCGTCAGGAGGCAAAGCGCCTGCTCGCGGAAATCCAAGAGTTCGTTGAGCGCTAGCGACGGCGAACCATCAAAAAATGGCAACAGTTAAAGAGCTGGAAAAATCACGGCTCGTGGATGACATGTGCAGAAACTCTGGTCGGAGCCAAAATACCTGTTGACTCGTACGGCGAGCGGGGTAATATGGACGGGTTACTTGCAGAGCCCCGTGAATCTCTGTAACAACACGTACTGTACATGGAGGAGTCTAAGTGATTTCGAAATCGACTCACTACGCCAAGCAGGGCGAGGTCCAGCGCAACTGGGTTCTCGTCGACGCCGATGGTGCTGTCCTGGGCCGTCTTGCCACCCAGATCGCAATGATCCTGCGCGGTAAGAACAAGCCCCAGTTCACGCCCAACAGCGACTGCGGCGACTTCGTTGTCGTCATCAACGCCGATAAGGTCCAGCTTACCGGTAACAAGGCCGACACGAAGACCTATTATCGCCACAGCGGCTACAACGGCGGCCTCAAGGCTGAGAGCTTCCGCCAGGCTATGGAGAAGCACCCGGAGAAGGTCATCGAGCGCGCCGTTCGCGGCATGCTGCCCAAGACCACCCTCGGCCGTGCCCAGATGACCAAGCTTAAGGTCTACGCTGGTGCCGAGCATCCGCACGCTGCCCAGAACCCCACGAAGATTGAGCTGGAGGCTTAAAGATGGCTGAGAACACCGTTGTCTACCAGGGTACCGGCCGTCGTAAGAACGCCGTCGCCCGCGTCCGTCTCGTCCCCGGCACCGGCAAGGTGACCATCAACAAGCGTGACGCCGAGCAGTATTTCGGCCGTCATCAGCTCGTTGAGAACGCCCTTGCTCCCTTCAAGGTGACCGACACCGCCGGTCAGTTCGACGTTATCGCTCTGTGCGATGGCGGCGGCATTTCCGGTCAGTCCGGCGCTCTGCGCCTGGGCATCGCTCGCGCTCTTCTGAACGCTGGCGACTACCGTGCTGACCTCAAGAAGGCCGGTTTCCTTACGCGCGATGCTCGCGTGGTCGAGCGCAAGAAGTACGGCCTCAAGAAGGCCCGCCGCGCTCCCCAGTTCTCCAAGCGCTAAGGTTTTATCTCCTTTCGAGATACAATGTACAAGCGGGGCCTGCCGATTCCTCGGCGGGTCCCGCTTTTCTTTTTCGACTAGGGTGGGCGGTTGCATATCGCCTGCTAGGGAAGGAGCGATCCTATGCCCCAGAACATCTTCGGTACCGACGGCGTCCGTGGCGTCGCCAACGCCGATCTTTCGTGCGACCTCGCGTTTCGCCTGGGCCGCGCGGCGACCAAGTTCCTTGGTCCGGATATCTGCATCGGCCGCGACACGCGTCTTTCGGGCACCATGCTCGAGAGCGCTCTGACCGCCGGCATCATGGCCGAGGGCGGCCGTCCGCACTGCTGCGGCGTCATCCCCACGCCTGCCGTGGCGTTGCTCACTGTTCAAAACGAGCTCGACGGCGGCATCGTCATCTCCGCTTCGCACAATCCGCCGGAGTTCAACGGCATCAAGTTCTTTAGCCGCAAAGGAATGAAGCTTCCCGATGCTGTCGAGGAAGAGATCAGCGCCTGGGTCATGTCCGAGGAAGCCATGGCTGCCGACACGCTGCCGACCGGTGCCGGCGTGGGCCACATTATCAAGATGAAGGACGCTCGCAAGGCATACGTCGATCACGCCATCGATACGCTTGATGGCCTGAGGCTCGACGGCCTGGTCGTTGCCGTCGACTGCGGCCACGGTGCTTCCTGCCAGACTACGCCCGCCGCGCTGCAGCGCCTGGGCGCCACGGTCCATGCCATCAACACCGATTACTGCGGCACTGACATTAACGTTGAGTGCGGCTCCACTCACCTTGAGCCACTGCGCGAGCTCGTGCTGCGCACCCACGCCGACATCGGCCTGGCCCACGACGGCGACGCCGACCGTGTGCTGTTCGTGGACAGCGAGGGCAATGAGATCGACGGTGACTACATCCTGGCTATCTGCGGTTCTGATCTCGCCGCTCGCGGCAAGCTCGCCAACTCCGAGATCGTTTCGACCGTCATGTGCAACCTGGGCTTCTCCATCGCTATGAAGGAACAGGGCTTCGAGATGGTCCAGACCGCCGTGGGCGACCGCTACGTTCTGGAGCGCATGCTCGCGGACGGCGCCGTCATCGGCGGCGAACAGTCCGGCCACATCATCTTCCTGGAGCACAACACCACCGGTGACGGCCTGGTGACGGCTCTGCAGCTGCTGGCCGTGCTCAAGCGCACTGGTCGTACCCTCACCGATCTTGCCGGCATCATGAAGAAGTACCCGCAGGTGCTCGTCAACGTGCATTCCGACAACAAGGCCGGCTTGGACGATTGTCAGCCCATCTGGGATGCCGTTGCTGCTGCCGAGAAGGAGCTTGACGGCCGCGGCCGCATTCTGGTACGCCCGAGCGGTACCGAGCCGCTGGTCCGCGTGATGGCCGAGGCCGAGACGCACGAGCTGACCCAGCGCGTTGTCGACGACATCGTCGAGGTTGTCAAGCGCGAACTTCCCTAATGGTCAAAAACGGGTGCCAAGTGGTAAACTGTTAAGGTTATTTTGGTTGATCGGTATGTCCGAGGGGGAGCATGTTCACTAAAGTCCTAAGGTCTTTTGGTATGCGTGGTCGAGTCCTTACGCTGGATGCTCCCATCTCGGGCGACGTCATTCCGCTTTCCGAGGTAAACGACCAGACGTTTGCCACCGGCCTTTTGGGCCAAGGCGTGGCGATTCAGCCCACCGGAACGCGTGTGATTGCGCCGGCTGATGCCAAGGTCGAGGCCATTTTTCCCACGGGACACGCCGTAGCGCTTAACACGGTCGATGGTCTGGACGTGCTCATCCACGTTGGTTTGGATACCGTTCAGCTCGAGGGTAAGCACTTTACCGTACATGCGCAAGTGGGTGACATCGTCCATAAGGGCGATGTACTCATTGAGTTCGATCGCGAGGCAATTGCTGCCGAGGGCTACGATGTGACGATTCCCATCTTGGTATGCAACTCCGTTGAGTTCTCGAGCATCAAGGGCTCCGTTGGCGTGCATGTCGAAGAGATGGACCAGCTCATCGTTGCTCGCGAGCGCTAGCAAGTGCACGTGGCCATTAGTCTACAATTCAAACACGTTTACGGAGGGCGCCCTTGAAAGAGGACGCCCTCCGTGGCAAGATGGGATTTGTCCGAAGCTAAAAGGCTTTGGGTCACCGTGGACGGGCAGGGGCCTCGACGCGGTTAGACACGAGACACATACATTACGCGACCTCGCCCTGGTGGCCGCACACGTTGGTTGCGGCCGACGCGGGCCGCGGGCAAGTGCTTGTAAGGGAGCCTTGCCTCTCTTGTACGAGAAAGGACGCGTAATGAAGATCATTAAAGCTAAAGACTACGAGGATATGAGCCGCAAGGCCGCCAATATCATCTCGGCGCAGGTTATCCTCAAGCCCGACTGTGTGCTGGGCCTTGCCACCGGCTCCACCCCGATCGGTGCCTACAAGCAGCTCGCTGCTTGGTACAAGAAGGGCGACGTCGACTTTGCCGAGGTCAGCACCTACAACCTGGACGAGTATCGCGGCCTTTCGCACGACGATCCCCAGAGCTATCACTACTTCATGCGTGAGAACTTCTTCGATCACATCAACATCGACCTGAACAACACGCATGTGCCCGACGGTTCCAACCCCGACGCCGCCGCTGCGTGCTCTGAGTACGACAAGATCGTCGCTGACGCCGGTTACCCGGATCTGCAGCTGCTCGGCATTGGCAACAACGGCCACATCGGCTTCAACGAGCCCGATGACCACTTCTCCAAGGGTACGCACTGCGTCGACCTCACCGAGAGTACCATTCAGGCCAACAGCCGCCTGTTCGACAGCATCGACGATGTTCCCCGTCAGGCCTACACCATGGGTACCCAGACCATCATGTATGCCCGCATGATCCTGGTCGTCGCCAACGGCGAGGCCAAGGCTCAGGCTGTGCATGACATGTGCTATGGTCCGGTTACACCCGAGTGCCCGGCTTCGATCCTGCAGCTGCACACCAACTGCGTTGTCGTTGCCGACGAGGCCGCTCTTTCGCTCTGCGAGTAGCGCGAATCCTGCGGCTCGACATAACCTTGCCTAAGGCCTCCGCTTTGCGGGGGCCTTTTTGCTATCCCTTTCTGTCCACTTGACCAAAAACTTGCCGTAAGCTTGACGAATACCGGATGTCCAACAGCTTGATTCATTCCATATCAGATTCTATGCAAAAATGCCACTAAAAGGTCGTAGACGGTAGCGGGTGCTAGGCGAGTTGAATGACATGGCTGAACCTTGTTCATCTGCGTTACACTGACGCTTAGATGGGACAAGCTGACAAGCTCATTTACCTGCTTAAAGACCGATTAGTCGGGGATTAATAACAATCGGCCCTCGCTGTACAAAAACTTGCCGCTTGCGTACCAAAAGACAACCTAAAACACAAGGTCGCTCTATTCATAGCGCGGCTTGTATGGTCTTGCGGCTACAGTGTCCATACGGTCGACTTGAGGAGCGGGCATGGTAAACGATTTGAGCGGTATAGACGACCTCGAGCTGATGCCGCTGGGCGGAGGCTATATGGTGCGACGCGAACGCTTGATGAATGAGCTTATCGCCAAGGGCCGAAAGGCCGGCATCGTGGTTCTTTATGCGCCCGACGGGTTTGGGAAGACCTCGGTGCTGCTGCAGTACACCCATGAGGTTAAATGCGACCCAACGCGAGGCCCCGTGCGGATTATCGAGGCCGATCGCGCCATTGGGCGCGAGGTGTTTATGCAGCTCGAGGTGGTTACCGAAGAACTCAAAGACAAACCGCACTCCCTTATCGCGATTGATAATGTGCCAAACCTCGATCAGCACGATACCGAAGACCTCATCGACAGGATTCGCGGCCTGCGCGCTATGGGGGTTGGGGTCTTTATCTCCTGCCGTCCTTCAAATCGTCAGCTGATTCATGGGCTGGGCGATTCGGTTAAGATCAATGCGCAGATGCTCAAGGGATCGCGTCGGAAATGTTGGTGTAAGCGCGCCGACGGCTGACCGCCAAACGCAAGCGGCCCCTGTCCTAGAATCTGGA
>NZ_WQPL01000051.1 GCF_018785245.1 Collinsella aerofaciens
TCGATGTCTGCCCGGATGCGACACTGAAGTAAGTGTCCATCCTCGCAGTATCCGGTTCTCAAGGTGCACGCCCCGCGGCTCATCCGGTCCGACCGGGCCGCGCGGCAAGGAGATATATTGCCAGACCGGAGGGGCCCCGGGGGCGGGAATCGCGCACTCCATATTTTGTTCACAAATGAATTAACTGGGCTCCGAGTTGCTCAGAGTCACACATATGGTCATAAACCTTGGACAGACCGTATGACCTCGGGAATCTCGCTGTCCACTGTAGACATAGCATCTTTATACCCTCGTTTGTATCCGCTAATTAACCCGTCATAAATTGAAGGACAACGTTAACAAACCTATAAAACGCCTGCGGGGGCTCTATCACTAATTAGATAGAGCCCCAGCAGGCGGAGTGTATTTGATTGAAACGCTACCCCTTAATTGATTTACTGGAAATAAGGAGCAAAAGATCCGTCCGGATAAACGTGGCGACAGAACCCTGGAGCCAACTGAGCGCCACCAGAAAGTGACATAAGCAAGAAGATCGGCTCTACCTCACCGCGGACGACAACGATGCCCTCGACTAAAGTCAATCCAAGCACTCCTAAAACAGAAAGGGCAAATATCAGCTTATACAACGCAAAAAAGGGGGAGGCCGCGAGGCCTCCCCCTTCTAAGTTCAAGCGTACGGCTCGGTGCCGTCCACCGGTCAGCGGCGCCCTGGCCTCCCACGGGCTGGCCCCGCAGTACTCTCGG
>NZ_WQPL01000052.1 GCF_018785245.1 Collinsella aerofaciens
TTAGTAGTCGAACTGGTGGTAGTAGCGGCGGTACTTGAGGTTGTGCTTGGTGACCAGCTCGTAGTTGCGCGCGAGGCGGTCGGTGGTCAGCGCGGACAGGATCCACGGCGACACGATGACGCGGAAGTCGTCGTCCAGGCCCGGGATCGCGTACTCGGCGGTGTCGATGATGACGTAGTCCTCGTCGCCGGTCACGCCGCTGGTGAGGAAGGCGCGGACGCGCTCGTCGAGGGCGCGGCACTCGTCCTCTCCCATGAACAGGAACACCGGGACGCCGGGCTCGAGCAGCTCGAGCGTGCCGTGGAAGAAGTCGTGCGAGGTGATGTGGCGGATGCGCTTCCACTGCATCTCCTCGAGCAGGCACATGGAGTACAGGATGGTCTCGCCCCAGAGGGCCCCCGAGCCGATGAACATGGTGTAGTCGGCCAGCGCGTACTTCCTGGCGAGCTCCTCGGCGCGCGGCTCGAAGCGCTTGCGGATGTCGAGCATGTCCTTCCAGACGTCCTTCGTCTGCTCGATGAACAGGTCGAACTTGGGGAAGCAGCCGCGGCGGTTGAGCAGGCGCAGGCCGAAGCAGTCGGCGAGGTAGTAGCCCTTCTCGCAGCCGCCGGCGCCGTGGTCGGAGGCCATCATGACGCAGTTCTCGGCGCCCACGGCCTGCCCGATCTTGCCCTCGGGGTTGGTCATGGCGAAGACGCGCACGCCCATCTCCCTCATCTTGCCGACGGCCTCGAGCACCTCGGGGGTGGTGCCGGACTCGGAGGCGGTCAGCACGACGGACCTGTCGGTCATGCGCTTGTGGCCCATGACGTTCCACTCGGCGGCGTGGATCAGGTAGACCTCGAGGTCGCGGTCGCCGAACTTGTTCATGAGGTACTCGAGCTGCATGAACTCGTCCCAGGTGCCGCCGACGCCCATCAGGAAGACGGCGTCGTAGCCCTCCTCGTGCACGCGGTCGGCCAGGGCGGTCATCTTCTTGCCGGCCTCGTAGACGTTCCTGCCGTCCTCGAGGTAGCCCTCCTGGTCGAAGTGCATGATCTCGATCTTCTCGGTCTCCTTCAT
>NZ_WQPL01000053.1 GCF_018785245.1 Collinsella aerofaciens
ACATCGCCCGCGCCGTCTTCGAGTCCGCCAACGGCAACGGGGACAGGGTCGTGCCGGTTTCGACCGCCGACTACTACGCCAACGCCGCCGGTCCCGTCGCCCCGCGCCCGGTCCACTCCGCGCTCGACCTGTCTATGCTCGAGTTTGTGGGCTTCTATATGCCCGACTGGGAGGAAGAGCTAACGGAATATATGAAGCTTCTTTCGATTTAGAATGATGAGGACTATTAACTTGCTTGAGCCCCTAGTTGACATACTTTTAGCAACCTATAACGGTGAATGCTATATAGCTGAACAGATTGAGTCAATTCAGCAACAGACTTATACTAACTGGCGTTTGTTGATTTCAGATGACTGTTCGACGGACGGCACTCTTGATATCGTTCGTCGTTTTGCTTCAATGGATAGTCGCATCGAAATTGTGTCTGCAAATTGCAAATATGGCGGAGCGAAAGAGAATTTTTTCGCTGCAATGGGGTATTCGGATTCTTCTTATTGTATGTTTTGCGATCAAGACGATGTGTGGCTACCTAATAAAGTTGAAATTACCTTGGAAGCTATGATGCAGCTTGAGGCCAAGGCGCCACTTGTTCCTACGCTTGTTTTTACTGACATGAAAGTCGTCTCGACAAATTTGGATATTATCGACGATTCGTTTGAGCGATTTTCGGCGATTGATCCTACAAGAACAGGGTTTCGCCAAGTACTTGCACAATCAATTGGCGCCGGCTGCACAATGATGATTAATTCCATGGTCCGTGAATTGGCGTTACGTATTGAGAATACCGATGATGTAATTATGCATGATTGGTGGCTCTGTCTTATTGCGTCTGCCTTTGGTCAGATTGGTTATTTGGATGTGCCTACCTCGCTGTATAGGCAACATAGTAATAATGAGGTTGGCGCTCTTAAGTATTCTCCTCTAAATAAGGCTTTACACCTTGATCAAATGAAGAATAGTGTTGTGGATACCATCCGCCAGGCCGGAGCTGTTCGGTCGTATTTTGAAGATATTCTGGACAACGAGCAGCTGCATATCATTGGAGAGTTTATCTCAATCAGTGAGACAAAAGGTTTGTCTGCCGTCATTCATCTAATACGGAGCGGTTGTTGGAAGAGGGGTTTACGGAAGATAGGCCAGATTATCGTTTGTTTTGAAGGAATATCATGAAAAAAGAAACATTGCAAAGCTGTTGTTCAGATACATCTGGTTTTGATCTGATTGTTAGCGCGTTGCTATTTCTTTTTATTCTTTTGGCTAACTGCATTGAGTTGTTGACTCGCCCTGTTGGGTTCATAACAATTATGCTTGGCTTAATATGCTTCAAGACATATGGCAGGTACTACGGCTCATTGATTAATGCGAAAGGGATTCTGAGCACGAGCTGGATGGTATCAATTGGATTAAGTCTAATTAGGATACATCCGGATCAAATTGAATGGTCTCTTATGACCATTTTGTGTATAAGTGTTGCATTGCCCTTATTTATGTTCGGTTACAATACTTATTTTCATTTTCAACAATTCCATCGTCGAAAATATACCACTGGAAGCTATTCGGAAATAGATTCAGATGCCTTTCGATTCGTGCTTCTAATTTGGTGTTTATTAGTAGCGTCTGGTCTGGGCGCAGACTGCATATACTCAAAAAGTCTTCCAGTATTTGGCGAATCGCAGTCGGCCTATATGAGTTTTGGTATGCCCTATGTTCATTATCTTACCGTTTCATGTTGTTTCCTGCCCTCTCTGTATTTTTGTTATCTAAAGTCGGCACAGTTAAAAATATCAAACGATAAATCTCTGTTCGCCTTCGTTTCTTTCTGTTCGATTGTGCCTCTATTAATTGTGTCAAGACAATTAATGCTGCTCGAATTAATTTTGTTTACTATGACTTATTTTATTTTTGGAGGGAAAGAAAACTTAATAACGCTCGGTAAGATTTGCGCTCTGATACTGGGAGTTCTGGTCTTGTGGACGTTTCTTTCATCATTTAGAAATCAGAGTACTGCATATCTTGCAAGTGTATTTAATTTACCCTTGACTACCTCAAAAAATGAGATGTCTTTTTGGCAGTTGTATCTCTACATTTCTTTTAATTTTGACAATTTTAATTATTTGATTAGCAATCTAAATCAGTTTTCGTTTGGTGTGAACACGGCGTTCCCCCTCCTTGTCCTTACTGCAAGCAAGAGTATGGTTCCGTCCGACCTATTATCAACAAGCGGTTTAATGCTCTTGCCGACGTTTAATACGTATCCGTTCATAACGCCTGCCTATCGCGATTTTGGCCTTCTGGGTGTTGTGCTGTACTCGTTTTTTATTGGTTATTTCAGCTGCTGTATCGAGATGAAAGCAAGAACACTTAACAATCCGTTCATCCACTTGGGTTATTACCTTGTTTTGTATTCATTGGCAATTTCCTTTTTTGTTTCAGAGTTTGCACAACCGGTATTTTGGATTTATGTTCTGTTGCTTTTTGCTGCCGATCTTCTGGTTCGTTCCGTCTATCGAAGAAATGGGTGAGAACGGCTAGTATCTGTCGCTAATACTGCCGACAGCATCTTTATCCATTCTTTTCATTTGTCTTTAACCCATTTATTGTCTATCTGGAAATTAATCACTCAGCATTCGGGATTTCAGTGTTGAGTCTTTTAGAGGTTGGTATTTGCTATTGATATGCATGCTTTTACTTTTTAGAAAAGCGGTTTGGGGATCTGGGTTCGCGACCTTTTAATTATGTTTCGTGATTGTTTTGAAAGAGGTTCACATTGGGTGGAAAGCCATTAGTAAGCGTTTGCGTTATCACGTATAACCACATTTCATATATCGAGAAGTGCCTCGATAGCATTCTTGCGCAACATGCTTCATTTGAAATCGAAATTCTTGTGCATGACGATGCTTCTACTGATGGAACAATAGAGATTCTTCAGAAATATGAAAATAAATACCCTGGCATATTTCGAGTCTTTTATGAGAAAGAAAACCAGTACCAGAAAGATACATATCCCGGCGGTTATACCCAAGGCCTTTTGGTTCCATCGGCTAGGGGTGAATATATTGCCGCTTGTGAGGGCGATGATTATTGGGCTGACGTAAATAAATTACAGAAACAAGTTGATTATCTGCAGTCTCATCCTGAGTGCGCCCTTGTCTGTCATGCTGCCGTCGTGGTTGATGGAATATCGGACGAAAAATTGTGTCGCATGGGGATGGGCGATACTGAGCATGATCTTTCTAGTGAAGAAATTATTGCCAATTGGAATGTTCCTACTGCTAGCTGGCTTTACCGTAAATCGCTATTTGTTTCAAAACATATTGACTGGCCAGCGACTTTTCCTGTTGGAGATTTCCCTTCGGTGCTGTACGCTTCGGCAACTGGTCGCGTGCATTATTTTCCTGATGAGATGTCCGTGTATAGGTATCAGGTTCCCGGTTCATGGACTTCAAGCTTGAATACCGATAATAAACGTGTGCTTAATGCTAAACGTTGGCTTGAAATGTATGAGACTATAGATCAATTCACTGGCCATCGTTGGCATTCATCTTTCATTGAAGCGAGTCATCCTCTTTTGAGGACGGTTTTTTCTTCGGAAGCCATGCCCGACTTGACAGTATTTGTTAAGGAGGCCATTAATTCCTTGTGTTTCAAAGATTGGTCAATTGTTGCTGTTAAGCGCTGCCTACGATTCTTTGGCTATGCGATCGAGCCGAAGGGCTTTGGTAAAGACGAAGGGCGCAAACTTGTAAGAATTGCTTCTCGAAATAACCAAATGCCTCGTTAAAGCTGGCCTTGTACAAGTTTTGTTAATGCGATGTCGTGGCATATGCCCTCTGGTTATTTTCAATGGCAAATTTAACAAACATGCATTTATTTGGTTTGATTAATTTGCCCATAAGTTTCTTCAGTACATATTTGACATCGGATTTCTTGGTTGGTAGCTCAAATTGTCCTATCTATAAAATACTGTTGCATTTCATTCGGGTCTGTAAGGTTTAATAGATGTCTCAGTCGTCTCTAAAAAAGCAATCAATGAGCGCCTTTGTGTGGAAGCTTCTTGAACGCGCTGGTAATCAGCTTGTTCAGATTGTCGTGCAAATTGTTATGGCACGCCTTTTGGCTCCCGAGCAGTTTGGTGCCTTGGCGATAATTCTTGTATTCGTTAATCTTGGTAATGTGTTTGTGCAGTCTGGACTTCCAACTGCACTCATCCAGACTCCTAGGCTCGAATCGAGCGATGCGTCTACAGCTTTTTGGCTCAGTCTTTCGATTTCGGTCGTCCTATATATTTTGATCTTTGCGTTTGCCCCTGTTGTCGCCGACGTATATAGAATGCCATATCTTGTTTGGCCGCTTAGGGCGCTTACGTTAATCTTGGTGATTAACGCGCTCAACTCTGTTCAGGTAGCTTTAATCCAGAGGTCGATGGAGTTTCGAAAAATCTTTAACGCCACGATGTGGTCCGTTTTGGTATCTGCAACGGTTGGCATTAGCTCGGCTTTTGCTGGCGCGGGTCTCTGGGCCCTAGTGTTGCAGCAGCTGTCTTTCCAGATTGTAAATTGTTTCGCACATTTTATTCAGTTAGACTGGCGTCCTCGTTTTGAGTTTAGCGTGAACCGCGCTAAGGTGTTATTTGGCTTTGGCTGGAAGCTTCTTGCCTCCGGTATTCTCGATCAAGGTTATCAGAGTCTTTCTGACTTGATTATTGGCGGTCAGTTTAACGCGTCAAAACTTGGCCTTGTATCGCAGGGTAAAAAGTACCCTGCTGCTGTTGGATCGCTCCTTGACGGCGCTATTCAACCCGTTATGCTGAGCGCGGTGTCTAAGACGCAGATGGATCTTGATAAGGTCAAATCTATAGTTCGTCGTGCACTAAAAATGTCCTGTTTTTGCATCGTGCCCTCCATGACGCTGTTTGCTATTGCGGCTCGCCCGCTTATTAGTCTTTTGCTGGGCGACAAATGGCTTTCGTGTGTTCCGTTTCTGCAGATGTATTGCGTTGTCTATATGCTTCTGCCGATTCACACCACTAACCTTCAGGCCTTGAATGGTCTCGGAAGAAGTGATCTCTTCCTTAGGCTTGAGTTGATAAAAAAAGCCATTGGGTTAATTAATCTCCTGGTTATGGCGTTCGTTTTTCACAATATCTATCTCATTGTATTTAGTTATATATTTACTGGCATTCTTAGTACATTTATTAACGCAGCTCCTAACAAGTGGGTAATAGGATACTCGTATGCTGAACAGCTGCGAGACATCGCTCCTGCGTTCTTCATCTCATTTGTTTCAGGGCTATGCGCCTATTCGGTTGTATTTTTAAATGCTTCTTCAATCCTTACCATTGTTCTTGAGATGCTCGTCATGGCTTTTGTTTATTTAGGTCTTTCTAAATTGTTACATTTTGAAGCATTTGACTATCTCGTAATCACGGTAAGGGATTATCTTGATGCTAAACGGAATTAATGGTGTTTGACTTACAATTTAGTTTCGCTGTTTTTTAATTGTGCTTATGAAGGGAAGGAAACGTATATGTCCGATCGCATTCTAGTTACAAAATCCTCAATGCCTCCGATGTCGGAGTATATCGAGGAGATCGCTCCTCTTTGGGAGAGCCATTGGCTTACCAATATGGGTGTTGAGCATAAGAAGCTTGAAGCCGGACTCAAACAGTACTTGGGTATCGATAATATTGCTCTCTTTACCAATGGCCACAATGCTCTCGAATGCATTCTTGAGGCTATGGGCCTTGAGGGCGAAGTCATTACCACTCCGTTTTCGTTTGCAAGCACTACGCACGCTATCGTTCGCAAGGGGCTTACGCCGGTTTTTGCTGACATTAGGAATGACGATTACACGATTGATCCTGAGTCTATTGAAAAGCTCATAACTCCGCGCACGTGTGCAATTGTTCCCGTTCATGTTTACGGTAATCTTTGCGATGTCGATGCCATTCAGGCTATTGCTGACAAGTATGGTCTTAAGGTCATTTATGATGCTGCACATGCGTTTGGCGTCAAGCGTGGTGATATTTCTGTTGCCACATTTGGAGATGCCTCTATGTTTAGTTTCCATGCCACGAAGGTGTTTAACACTATCGAGGGCGGCGCTGTTGCTTTTAAGGATTCTAATCTGTATCCGCTTCTCAATCAGTGGAAGAACTTTGGCATTATGGGCCCAGAGGATGTTGAGTACGTCGGCGGTAATGCCAAGATGAATGAGTTCTGTGCGGCTATGGGCGTGTGCAACTTGCGCCATCTGCCGCAGGAAATTGCCAAACGCAAAGCCGTCGCTGAGCGCTACTGGGAGCGCTTGGAGGGCGCGAAGGGCGTTCAGGTTTGTCGTCCCGGTGATGGTATCACTTCTAACTATGCATATCTGCCGGTTGTTTTCGAAGACGAATTTGGCGCAACGCGTGACGATGTATTTGCTGCGCTTGATGTTGCTGGCGTTGGTGCTCGCAAGTATTTCTATCCTCTTATTAGCGATTACGCATGCTATCGCAGCGTTTACGCAAGCGAGCGCACTCCCGTGGCTAAGTGGGTTTCCGATCGAGTACTTACGCTTCCTATGTTCGCCGATTTGGCTCTCGATGATGTCGACCGTATTTGTGATGTTGTTTTGGGATGTGCGCGATGAGCGAGACGAGTTCTTTGACTGGAAAGCGTCTGCTTGTTCTGGGCGGTACGCCGCAACAGCTTAAGCTTGTGGAGGCAGCTCACAATCTCGGAGTCTACGTTATTGTTGCCGATTGGCTTGAGACGAGCCCGACGAAGGCTTCTGCCGACAAGGCATACGTTCTCGATATTAAAGATGTCGATGGAATAGTTGCTATGGCAAAAAGCGAGCAAGTTGATGGGGTCGTTTGTGGTTGGATTGATCCTGCGCAACGGCCATATCAACAAGTTTGCTCAAAGCTCAATGTGCCTTGCTACGGATCTGCTGAGCAGTTCCGTTTGATGACGGATAAACGTGCTTTTAAGGCTATGTGTATCGAGAACGGGGTAGACATTATCCCGAGCTTTAGTGAGGCAGATGTTAAAAACCGAGTTGTCGATTTTCCGGTTTTTGTAAAGCCTAGCGACAGTCGCGGCTCTCGTGGACAGGCTGTTTGTGCTTCGTATGATGAGCTTGATTGCGCTATTGTTACCGCGAAAGATGAGTCTTCCGACGGCCATGTTGTAATTGAGCGTTACATGGGTGGCTGCCAGGAGTTTCAAGCTACGTATTTCTTCGTTGATGGAGAAGCGTATCTGGTTAGAACTGCCGACAGTTTTACTGGCAGTGAGGCAAATGGCTTGGAGAAGGTTGTTCACGGTGCTATTTCTCCCTCCCGCTTCACTGAGCTCTTTTTGTGTTCGGCACATTCCCGCGTAGTGAAGATGCTTAAGAACATGGGCTTCACGAATGGCCCTGCATTCATGCAGGGTTTTGTCGATGGGGACAAGTTCAGATTCTTTGACCCGGGTCTTAGGTTTCCTGGTGTCGACTATGAGCGGATTCTAAAAAAGGCAACTGGGGTTGATCTGCCGGAAGCGCTTGTTCGTTTTGCGCTTACCGGGCAGATGCCTAAGGTGCCTCGAATCGAGAATGCTGCCCTTTTGGGTGGGCGTGCAGCCGCTGTTTTATTTCCGACGATTAAACCCGGAGTTGTAGGAGACCTATCTGCCGTTCGGTCGCTGAACAACATCAATGAAGTCGTTACCTGCATTCCTCGTGTTGCCGAGGGCGAGCGTATTGGCTTGAGTTGCGATGTTAATCAGAGACTTGCCGAGATTGACGTTTTGGCATCGAACTATAGCGAGCTCGCAGATGAAATTGAGCAGGTCAATAAGAAGCTGAACGTTATGGATGAGAAGGGCGAGGATATGATTCTCGAGACTTTTGATCCTGCTGTTTTGAAAAAGGGCGGATACGCCATGCTTGACCAATCTCGCGAGTGCAATTTTTCTAATCGCGTGCAGTTGAGTTCTCTTTTGCTTAATCGTTCTGATTTGCTTAAGGCATGGGGCGGCGATGTTTCGGGACTTTTGGAGGCTGTTGAGTATGGCTTCCGTGAGTTCGCTGCCGATCGCGTGATTTTGCCCGAGAAGGCTTCGCAGGTTTTTGATGATGTAACTCAGTCGCGAATCAACTGCATGCCCTCTACTGTGCGAACTCTGGGAAAAGCCGGCGTAAAATGGGTCTCTGTATTCCCGGAGAATCCTAAAAAGCTCGGCATGCGTAACGTCGGTGGCGTCATGGTCCTCTCTAGCATGGAAAATGGATCTACTGTTTCTGTCATGGATGCTTCGATGCTTACTGCTTTGAGGACCGCAGCTGTGGATGCTCTCGCTGCTCGCTACCTCGCAAAGTCTAAGACAAAGTCTTTGGCGCTTGTGGGCACCGGTGAGCAAGCTGCTTTCCATGCAAAAATGATTGCTCCTAAGGGTTCCGGGGTTGTTGTGCGCGTGTCTGGTCGCACTCCTGATCACGCTGATACGCTTGCTGAACAGTTATGCGATGAGGGCATTCAGGCCGAATCTATGGGTTCTGATATGGCAAAGGCTGTGAGCGGCGCCGATATTATTGTGACGGCAATTAGCGGACAGGCTCCTGTGTTAAAGGCTGATTGGATTGAAGGCGGTGCTCTTTACTGCCATGTTGGCGGTTGGGAGGATGAATATGATGTCCCCCGAAAGGCCGATATGATCGTATGCGATGACTGGCATGCACTTAAGCATCGCGGTTCTCCTACGATCGCTCGTATGTTTGAGAAGGGCCTGCTTACCGATAACGACGTGCACGCTAATCTTTATGAGATTATCACGGGGGAGAAACAAGGCCGATTGAACGATAGTCAGTTTATTTACTTCAACGCAATTGGCTTGTCGTACATTGACGTCTCGGTTGCGACTTGGCTTTATAATCGCGCTAAGGCTATGGGGCTCGGCCAAGCCTTCGATTTTTCTAATGAAGGCTGTGAGTAGAGCTGCCTTAGCTGCGGGTATTTTACTGCTTCGATAAGCTTACGATGGCCAGTGCTGTACTGGCCATCGTTCGTTTTTGTATGTTTTGTTCTGCATAGCTGGTGCTGGCTTATACGCAATTGAAGCCTCCAGCTTGTTAGATAATACGGCGATTCAGGATTTTGTCGACAGCGTGGTGGCGCATTTGTATTGATGCTGCCGACGGCCTGCCTATGCGTTTTGCTAGGCAGGCCTTCTTATGCCGCGGGTGCGGATGGCCTTACCATCGCGGGCCAGACGTATGATGAGCCCGGCGTCTCGGGCCTCGGCTGGTCTTGGTCCGATGCCGACCATCTGCAGCTTAATGATTACACTGACGAGACCATTGGCGCGGAAGGCGATCTGGTGGTAACGCTGGTGGGTCAAAATGTTGTAGACGAGGCGTAGGCCGAGGATGCTGACATGTGCACGAGCTGTCTTGAGGTGTGGGGTAACCTTACGTTTTGCGGCGCAGGCTCGCTGCGCGCGACGGGTTCGCAATGCGGCGTCTTTGCGCTTGGTGCGCTGGTAATCGACGGCTGCTTGATCGATGGCCGGGCAGACGGCAGGGGCATGATCGATGCTTCGGTGGCCGGCGTGCGCGGGGCTACCGTTACCGTACGCGGTGGTGCACATGTTGCTGCCGCTGGTATCGGATCGGGCGATGACTGCCGCCTCTTTGGCCTGTATGCCTTCGATGACCAGTTTGCCGTGGACGCCTCCTGGGTGGACGCGACCAGCGCCATAGCCGATGCTGCCTGCGAGAGTGGCTCACTTAAGTCGGCGCAGTTTGTGACGCCGATGGGCGGGGCCTTTAGTACTGCCTGTGTTATCGATGCCAGCGGCGCCGTAGCGCAGCATGTGGTAATTGAACCCACAGGCGCCCGGCCGCTGGCGGGGAAGACCCAGCCCGGTACCGATGAGTCCACCGGTGGCAATCCCGCGGGGGTTACAAAGCCCGGTAGCGAAGAAGAGCTTAGTGATGAGGGTAGTGTCGAGAAAGTTGGTGTAAGGGCCCTTGCGGCCCCTGTGTCCGATATCCGGAATCAGTTGATATCCTAGGCC
>NZ_WQPL01000054.1 GCF_018785245.1 Collinsella aerofaciens
TTCCAGATTCTAGGACAGGGGCCGCTTGCGTTTGGCGGTCAGCCGTCGGCGCGCTTACACCAACATTTCCGACGCGATCTCGACAGTCAGAGAGCATCTTATTCCAAAGGCGTATTTAAAACCCAGCCCCACTGAGGCGTAGCGGTAGTGTGGTAGTAGTTCAGCCACCAGGCCAGTGATGTCGTCCTAATGTAGCCGATGTTATCCATAACCAGACCGTTACCGACGTAAATGGCAATGTGTCCCCAGCGAGCCCCCGCATTAGTATGCGTATGAGTAGGGACCGCAACAATCATTCCAACCTTAAGCTGCGATATATCTCGACTATGACACCAATTCCAGAACATGTCGCATGCGTCACCGTTGGGATAAGACCCTAGCACGGGATAAAAAACCTCGCTAACCCACTCCGAGCACAATCCCACTCCAGGAGAAGGAACGTTGTAGCAGCGGCTAACAATTTGAGACTGAGAGGAAGTACAAGCAGAACGTTCGGGCTCTACCCAAGCACCAGCTACATTAAAGAAATACTCGCCATTATCGATACTGTTCCAGCCGGTTGCCATTTGACCTGACGACATAAGGTAATACCATAGCCCGTCGTCATCGCGGAACCAGCCTGTATTCATAACGCCAGATTCGTTGTCGAGGTGATACCACCTCTCGCCAATTAATTGCCAACCGTGCTGTAGCACCCCGTTTGAATCTGTGTAAAACCACGTCTGAGCCGCGGAAGACCAATACCAGCCTACTATAGGCTTTCCTTCAGCGTCGTTGAGCTTAATTGCGCCCACGCTGTCCTTGACACCCGATAACACAATTGCGCCGCTGCTGCACGCATAATATGCGTTTCCATCTTGCGAGAAGACCCAGGCGTTGCACACTAATGCGCCGCCACCATCCGAATCCAAATAATAGCAATTACCATTTACAGACTGAAATCCTTCGAGCATGGCGCCATTATTATTGGAATCAAGCAAATACCAGTTAGAATCAAAGTAAAACCATCCTGTACGAATCGCTCCAGAAGCATTGGCGCAATACCATGTCCCATCATTAACAAACCAACCAGTGTTCATGGATCCAGATTGAGAGAAATGATACAAACTGCCGTCCACAAGTTTAAAGCCTGTAGCCATTAATCCGGAAGGCTCAAGCCAATACCAAGTATTGCCAAGGAGCAGCCAGCCAGTATGCATAGCGCCCGAACAGTCCAAATAGTACCAGTTATGATTGTCTAAAACCCAGCCGGTCTTCATTGAACCTGATGTTTCGTCAAGGAAGAACCAGTGACCGCCGGTGGCAGCCCATCCCTTCAAATGCGCACAGGATTCAGAGAATAAGTGCCATCCATCACTCAGGTATCTCCAGCCAGTAGCTGCGTAGCCTTCGGAATCAAAATAATATTCAGCTCCCCCAATAGTCAGAAAACAGTTTGACGGCCAACCACCGGCCTCATATCTCCACCACCATTTACCGTTTTCGTAAACCCAAGAACCAGGAAGAGCGATTTTGCTATCAGAAGAGCGAACAATCTGGAACGACAACCGGGTGGTAGCGCCAGCGTAGTCCCCAAGCCCATTTACAGCTATATCAGCACAGCCAGGTGCAACATTATTCGCATATAAGACTTCATAATCAGTCCCACATGTAAGCATAAAACCGCTATCAGCAAAAACCGACACCCTCGGAGTAATCGCATCACCAGTGTATTCATATGTCGACAAATCGATAGACGCTGTGAAGTTAACTGAATCCGAAAGTAACCGATCACTATCCGATGGCCCAACTGGACCCTGTACCGATTGATCTGTAGAAATATCAGCGCCTAGAACCGCACAATCTTCGGGTAATGAAAAAGCAACCGTGGGGCATAATAGAGGGATGAAACAAATTGATACAAGGCAGACCACACCGATAAAACTCAAATAACGATTTCTCAACATTGCACTTTTCCCATAAAATCTAATTGGCCTTTGATAGACCAGGCCTAGTCAACCCTGAGATGAAGTCCCCAACTACAAGAAATTACCAAAGCAACTGCACGCGAGATGAATCTACAAACAGGAGGCGACGCTAATAAAACGAATAAGATATAGGCAGTTCATAACACAGACGCCAGTAGTAACAACGGAAATGGAAGTAGAGTTGAACCTAAATAATCGTGTTCTTAGTCCAAACAACAAAGCTGGTAAAGCCGGAAGAAAATAGCGCCCCTGAACACCCTGTATTACATTTTCATAGTTGAAGGTCCATGCCAACCACATTGATGCAATGGAACCGAGTGCAGCCAAAAGGAAAGCAAAAATGAAAAGAAACGATACAGGAGCAGCAAGAAACGAAGGCTCATCACTAGAGTCAAGGCAGCAAATAAACCCGAAAAACAAATAAGGAATCATATAGAATGCAGGGAAACGCAAGTTCTCTTGAAGCCATCCAAGGGAATAGCCCAAAGTCGTTTCCCAATAGAAATCACCTAGAGAGTCGAGAGTTCTACAAAAAACAAGGAAACTATTCTTTGGATGCAGCAGAATATCGCCGAGCGAATATAACTGCCCCGCTTCATGGCCCCGAGAGGAATCTGAAGTCTGAGAAACCAAGCTGCTCATCGATGCCAAACGTAAGGCCAATACAGAAAGCATAACGCAAAAGATCAACAAGAACCTGCTAAAACGCCCGGTCTTCTCATCAATGAACTGCGAAAGAGGGACGAACAATCCAAGTAAAATCAACCCTGAATAGATAACCTTGCACGGAGCCAAAAGAACCGAAATGATTAAATATATAAAGACTTCTCTTTTGCCTATCGACCGCTGTTCGCCAAAAAAACCGCGCATCAAACATGCGAATACCAGAAGTGAATAAGCAATGATTCCAGAATCATAGGAATATGAAGCTGCCAAATGAAGCGTCATGGGCAACAATGAAACGAATACAATGACCGATTTGCCTTTAGGTGCGATTCGAAATGCCTGGAAAGCGCAGAAGCAAAAAACGAGAGCCGAACCAATTCGACCCATATAGAACGCGGGATAAGCTCCAAGTCCAAAGAACAACCCTATCTGCAAGCCAATGATAGAGCCCAGTTTTGCAGTAATATTCTCGCCGCCGGCACTAAAAGAAAATTCACTGAAAGGAACCAGCTGCCCATTTCCAAATAGTGAAAAACCATCAATAACAGAATCAAATGAAGCTGAATTAATTGCATCGCCCGGTTGGCGGCTATTGTATAGCGCGTAATCAATATCTCGCACCAGAAAAGCACCGTCATTAGTCACATGGGCATTAAATGGAAGGCTATCAACCAACCAATAAGTCGAAAAATAATGATGGCCCTCATCGGGCGCGGTGAACGGAGGGAATATAAAGCAGAATATGATTAAAAATGATATGAGCAGTACCAAGAATACCCACTCACTTTTAAGGCGATCCTTATCCCTAGCAAATACGCTGCCGAGTACGAGAATTATAATTAACGAAATCGCAATTGTAAGCAGAACAAGCAATCTAGGATTATTTAAGTACCAAAATACTGAATAAACTGCAAATAAACCGGCAAAAGCAAGAAAAGCAGGTTTACATCTTACAAAACTCGTCATGCTGGAATCCTTCAATTTCAAAACTCACATAAGCGCAACTAAATATAGTGGCAGCAAGTATATCAACAAGCTAATTATTTTCTCAGAGCTTGCGTCGATGATATCAACGCATGAACAGTGCCGTAGCATCCGACTTCGGAGGCTAATATCCGAATTCAGTCATACACGAAGCGCTCGCCAACTGACTCAGAGGAAACGTTCAACACAGAGACGTTAAAGAGTGTTGCTATTCATGCTGACTGAATATAGTCGATGAATTACTTTCGCAACCTTTTTAGGCCAAAATTTCTCAAGCATAGCAAGGTCTTCGGAGCTCCGTGTATTATTTTGGATCAAGGAGGTCGTCTCAGATTCTTCGTGAATTCGATGACGCATGAGAATCTCGGGAGAATAAACAAAAGAACCTTCAAGTCGCGAGAATCTCTCCCACGCTTCCCAGTCCAAGTCACACTTCATCTCACTCGAAAACAAAGGTGTCTCGAGATTAGACATAACATACGTGACCGAAGGGCAACAAATCGCAGATCCAAACCGCAAAGCCCGACGCTTGTCTCTGACTATAGATGAATTACCAACTCGAGCGAATTTTCTTAGTATTATTCTTTTCACTTTAAGAATCGAGATGTTATCGACATATTCCCCATTACGAATCTCCCCATAATTAGAAAAGAAGATCAGGGGATGATTGGAGGCGTTAACAGAGCGAAGCATTTCAATTGAATAATTAGGGGAATACAGATCATCTTGATGAGCAATGGTGACCAATGGAGTTTGAGCATGAGAAATTGCACAATTCCAGTCATGACCAATCCCTGGCATCCCATTGTTAATAAATACAGGCAAGTTATAGCTAGAAGCAACCTGCTCAATATGCTTATTCGGAGTAGAAGTAGAGATAAGGATCCTACTGGGTTGTTGCTGGTTCATTAAAGACGATATACAGTCGCTCAAATACGGTGATTCGCCATAGGCGCAAACTACGAATGTATGATCATTACACGTAAACATAGAACTACTTATCCCTCAGAATGCTCTCGATATCTTTTTCAAGCAATGCAACTCGTTGAGTTAAGTTCTTAATCGCATCGGCCTGTTTGCTGGCAATTAAACTAAGTGAAAGCATGATTAAGATTCCAAAGACAAACCCCAGAACAAATATAAAATTGGAAGGCGTGGCAAACCCCATCGCCGACGATAAATAACACAGGGGCTGCGGAAATAGAGCAGACAGGACTAGGACTAGGACCAACGCCAGCCACAATAGAGAATACTTAAGTTGGAGCCTGCCACTCACAATAAGCTTAACTACGTATGCAGCGAGTAAAATACAGGCCGCTGCTACAGAAACGCGAAGGGTTACCGGCACTTTAACACCTCGTTTTTGAACATGCGGAAATAATAATTGCAAGGGTAACTTTGACCATGTAATAGGCACTCGAAAAGCCCGAAATGGATGATGAGCCCCCTTGTCTCTCTTTCATGACAACGGGAACCTCAGATACAGACAGACCACGAGCAAGCACTGAGACAATAGAATCGGGTTCAGGGTAATCAACTGGATAGTTATTACAGAAATAGTCAATAGCCTTCGGTCCGCAGGCCCTAAATCCAGATGTCGGATCAGCTATGTACTTACCAGTACACATTTTAATCACCCTAGTAAGCCATGAAATACCCACTCGGCGTAAAAACGTAGACTGAAACCCCCCAGTTCGCTCGAGAAACCTAGACCCGATAACCAAGTCACAGCCAGCTTCAATCTGCTCAACCATACTGGAAATAAAACAAGGATCATGCTGCCCATCGCCATCCACCTGAACGTCGATGTTATATCCATATTTTTTAGCGTACTTATGACCGGCTTGTACAGCCCCTCCAATGCCAAGATTCTGCGGTAGATCAAGTACATTGAGATGGTTAGCATGACAAATCTCAAGCGTGTTATCAGTTGAACCATCATTGACCACGACATAATCATATCCTGAATCAATCACGGCTTTAACTGTCGCACAAATTGATTCAGCTTCATTATAAGCAGGCACAATAACTAGCACCCTATAATGATTGCTCATGAACAACCTTTCAATGATAGCCCGTTATCCTTAGCTAAAAGTAAAAGTAGCACCAACAAGACGAACAACATGTTATGCAAGGAGCTAGCATGATAGGCAACACAGTATCCACAACAGCCCTAGAACATATAAACACTATAGCTGTTAACACCATCGACAATCTGTGGTCGGCGTAGTGACCACTGTGATAGCCGCAAAGTGTCCTGCATCTACCCTCTTGCAAATGCCACGAATCTTATAGAAAAGAACTAGACAGATGAGTTGCTTAATCAAATATAGCTAAGATTCTACTAGCACGGCTCATCGTAAATGACCGTCAGAAAGAACCGAAGCGATTCTTTCGCTTGCATGGCCATCACCATAAGGATTGGATGCGTGACTCATCGCTTCATACTCTGAGACATCCGAGAGCAACCTGCTAAACTCGTTGTAAATTACATCTTCCTCTGTGCCAACAAGTTTCAAAGTCCCCGCCTTAACGCCCTCAGGACGCTCAGTAGTGTCACGCATGACAAGAACAGGCTTGCCAAGGCTTGGCGCTTCTTCTTGAATACCGCCTGAGTCAGTAAGTATCAGATAGCTTTTAGCCATAAAGTTATGAAAATCAAATACTTCAAGGGGGTCAATAATATGCAGTCGATCAAATCCATCTAGCTCTTCATGGGCAGCCTTGCGAACAAGAGGATTCATATGAATAGGGTATATAGCTTTGGTATCGGGATAATCTTCCATTACGCGACGAATAGCACGGAACATGCGATGCATAGGTTCACCAAGGTTTTCACGGCGATGTGCGGTGATAAGAATCAAACGAGAACCCTTTGCCCAGTCAAGCTCATGATGTGAATACTCCGGATCCACAGTAGTATGAAGTGCATCAATTCCCGTGTTACCTGTAACCCAAATCTTATCGGGTCTTTTTCCCTCATCGAGAAGGTTTTGTCTGCTCACCTCGGTTGGTGCGAAATAATATTGACTCACGATGTCAACTGCTTGGCGGTTAAACTCCTCTGGCCAAGGACTGCCAATATCATGTGTGCGTAAACCAGCCTCAACATGACCGACCGGAATTAGCAGATAAAAACAAGCTAAGGCTGCAGCAAAGCTTGTCGTGGTATCTCCATGGACAAGCACGACATCCGGTCTTTCCCCCTCAAGAACCTTCTTGATTTTAAGAAGAATGTTACACGTAACATCGAAAAGAGTCTGACCAGGCTTCATGACTGCTAGGTCAATATCGGGTTCCACATTAAAGACATGCAAAACCTGCTCAAGCATCTCCCGATGTTGACCAGTCACGACAACAACGGTACTGAAATCATCCGGATGAGTTTTGAGCACATTCACAAGTGGGCACATCTTAATTGCTTCCGGACGAGTTCCGAAAACTAGCATTACCTTTTTCATTTCAAGAACCAGCCCCTTAAAAAACCATTGAAATACATATAGTCATTACGAACAAATAATAATCATTTAAATAATTCAGAGGGAGAAGTCAGGGAGAGAGCAATTCGCCCTGAAATCAAATGATGCAATTAAACGAGATTATTAAAATGACGTCTCAACAAGATAGACAATACGACAACCATATATACAAGTCCAAAAAGACAAGATATTAAGCTACACACTGTAACACCATTTAAATTGAATACTTCTACGGAATACTTCATTGAACTAAGTGAAACGATAAACATCAACACGCCAGCAACAAGGGTATGCGAAAAATACCTAAATGAAATCAACAAATCATTGACAAGCCACATCAGACCAGTCAAAACAGCAGAAGCTATCATAGGTGGAACTAAATACATGAAAGGTAGTATTTCATCACCAAATACAAATGAAAATAAGCTATTTCCAAACACCTCAAAACCAATACCGAACACAACGGCGATGATTAACGCACCAAGTAAGCAGGCAAAGTATAGGCGAAAGAAAGAACGCCTGTCTTTATCTGAATAACTTTTCGAGAAATAACCGAGCAGGGGGTTATACAAATATGAAACACCCATTTGAATGATAGCAATAGGAGCCGCAATAGATGAGTAGACCCCAAGAGCAGAATCCCCCAATGCAGAAGATAAATATTGGCGTGGAATTGACGATGACGCGGAAACCGCTATGCCAGCAACCACAGCCGGCAAGCATGTTATCAATAATCGCTTTGCCTTATTTCGGCTAATTCCAACAACAATGCTTGTTAGCGCGGAAGTTCGTGGCAAATCGTAAAACCATCCAACTAATACGACCGCAATAAACATTGCAAATATAGCTAGCGGCACCGAACGAAAGCAAGATAAAGCAACACAGAAAAAAACTAGAGACAAGGCTCCCTGAAGCGCAAGTGAGACTCCAACATAATCCATCCGGGAAAACTGCTGATCAGCAGCATGAAGGACATCTATCAATTGGTTGGCGCTTTTATATAAGCCGTAGAGAAAAATGCAGAAAACGGAAACAGGGCGACAAGTAAATAGCGAATAAGCAAAAGTCAAAACAAGTGATAAAAGTATGGTTAGTAATCTAAAGGAAAGATACTCCCCTACCGTGTTTTCCCCATTAACATCTGAAACTTGATATGTATACATCCTATATTGAGCAATTGGGAAAAAAATGCCATAGACAGACATCGAAAGCGAGTATAAGCCAGCATCAGAAAAACCAAAGGATAGGCGAACCACCAGCACACTTATTAACCATTGGCAAGATAAACCGATAATCGAGCCAATAGAACTCCATAAAATATTAGACTTTATCGAAAGAACTTTATCGGAACCCAACAATTACTCCGTTCTTGAATTAACTGATGCAGTTAATTGATGAGACACCTGTTTATCAGCAGGAGGAATGATCATATAGTCGCCATAAAGCTGAGTAAGCATCTCATCATAATGAGTTGGGATTTTAAATTGATGGCCCTCAAATTCTGCATCCATTACATCCGTAAAATAACTATTTGGAAATGCCTCCCTGAGACCAAACCCCCATCCGATTTGTCCCGCTCTCTTTGTTTCGCCAATAACATATTTTCTTGAAAGTTTATGTAAACGCTCGGAAGCCCATTTCTCTATAGGCAGCACTAGCGAAATGGGATAAAAAATAGCCATGAGAATTTTCATGCTAATCGGATGTGGATAATGGAAGTTGAGCCTTGATACAATACAAATCAAATCAAGCAATTTCACTTCATAAAACATAATAGTGGCCTTTAGATTTGAATCGGATATACCGTCAATTGGGAACACATCTATCCAAAGCCATTCTGGAACTGAAGGGCGATCCCTCTCTGTCCGAACGGAGATCATAGGATTAATTACTTTTGCGAATGAAGGTAAATACCCATCAATCTCTGTAGCCTGAACGCGAAGCCACGGAGAGAACCTACCGCTTTGAACAAGGCCAAGAAATTTATCGTAATCCTTCCGCGGCATGACAACATCTATATCATCATCCCAGGGGATAAAACCCTTATGACGCACGGCACCGATTAGAGTTCCATACGACAGCGAATAGCACAAATTATATTTCTCACAAAAATCGTGAAATTCCACCAAGATTTTCAGTTCTTCGTGTTTCACCGCATCAAAAGAAAGAATTTCATTCGTCATTAAAAAACCAAGCCTTAAGAAATGAACGAAGTATATCTATCCGAATAGTTCTGATTGTCATCATATGCATCGGTTAACAATTTCTCGCAACCCTTAATAAAGCTATTCGAATCTAGACTGGTATAGTATTCGAACAATAAATCGGGCCAATTAACATTTGTATTATCTAAATCAAGTGTAAAACCAATACCATAATCACTTGCCATTGTTTCCATTGCGGTATTCGGGCAAACAAGAATTGGCATATGAAGCTGGGCAGCTATATACATTTTGTTAGAAATAGCGTAATCGAGAAATGGATCCCCATTGCCGTACAGATTGTGGATTATGTTGACTCCTGTATATAAAGAGTACATTTTTTCAGGTGCAAACCTCCCTAACAGTTGGACGTTTTCTACGTGATTATTTCTACAATAATCCTTTAGCTTTTCAGATCCAGCTCCTGCAAACATCAAACGGAAACGTGAATCATTTTTAAACATATTAATCAACTTAACATGTTGCTCAATATACTGGCCAACACTACCAATGAATGCAATCACGATCGGTAAAGAAGGATTGCCATTTAAACTATTCACACATGAACTAGCATCAAGATCAGAGAATGACGGTCGCTGTAGATTGTGGACATAACTGTATTCAGAAGGGGCGAGAAAAGCGGCATAAAAACGTGATGAAAGCACCACGATTCCAGCAAAGGACACTATAGCGCGAGACATGAGGCCCAGAATCGGATTAAACTCTCCTCCGTAATCTCGAACATCCATTACATAGCGTTTGCGATACTTAATAAGCAGTGCAGGAAACGCAAAATAACCAGCAATAGTATTAAGTAAAACTATGTGATCAAAATCACTATTTAATAGCTGTTTATTTACAAACAACATATAGGCAAAATAACTGTAAAGCCTGCGTAATAAACCAGTATCTGGGCAGGGCTTAGCATATTCAATGCCCTTAATCGACCCTAGCGTCTCTTCCACGCCATCCCTATTCCAGTAGACAAGGTATTTTTCCCCGGGAGTATTATCGACATAAAAGTTGAACAAATAAGGACATAGATACGCATTACCACTAAGAACAAAACAGGTTTTTTTCATCTCTTGAATTACTCCAATGCCCAGACTAATTAATCCACTTAGTAGATATCTTTGATGAATCGTCCATTTATCAAACCAGTACGAAACTTGACCCTCTTACAAAAGACATGCGACTTATTCTTCCGTTGAAGATATTGATGCAGAAATCTCTTAATACGTAACAACCTTTGTTCCATAAGGAATATTATCGTAAATCCATTTTGCGTTCTGAATCTCAAGGCGAACACATCCCGCAGAGGATGGAACACCCATCGTGGGATCCATCACGCGGTTGCTGTTAACGTAGTAGGGCGAGGAATGGAACAGGTAATCACCATAGAACTGCGTGTAGTAATAGCAAGTATATCCATGCCCAAAGGAGTATCCCTTTCCGTAGACTTGGTACTCCCCTTTCACCGTAGGTGTGCTGGCTTTGCCCGTCGAGCATACATATCGACGGTTTAAGGTCCAATTATTCCATGACCCAGTATAAATGCTCGTAACACAACGTGACGTATCGACAAGTATCAACCAATTTGTATTGCTTGAATAACTTTGAGCTTTAGCATCCATATAGTCTGACACCCACGCACCGTTGGCCATGAAGTAATTCCAGGATCCGTCCACAACGCGCCAGCCAGTAGCCATGGCGCCACTAGCGTCAAGCCAATACCAGGTACCCCCCAGGTTAAGCCACCCTGTTTGCATATAACCAGACGAATTCAAGTAATACCAAGATCCGTTAACGGAAAGCCAGCCGGTTTTCATAACGTAGGTAGATGGGCCCAAATAGAACCAGGAGCTATCCTTGTACAGCCAGCCAGATCGTGCATAGCCAGCGGTCTCATCAAAGAAATACCATTTTCCATTTACGCTCTTCCACCCAACGCAGGGGGAGCCATCGGTTGGATCAGCATAGAACTTGCAGCCCCCAAGCGTCACAAACCCGTGAGCTTCGGCTAATTCGCCATCGCCGTTTGATGTAAACAGTTTTCCATTACGCAATGCTCCACACAATGAGCAATCAGAACCAGCAAAAGCCTTAGACGGCTCTTCTGCATACGAGCCCTGAGCATCTACCCATTCACGACAAGCAACAGCGCCTGAAGCTTTTGCATAATAGCTTTTCCCATTTACAGAGAAATGGCCAAGCAGCATTCTACCGTCGGCGGCAGGATCGAGATAATAGCATTGACTACCGTCCTTCAGCCATCCCGTCTTTACAATGCCCGAGGCATGAGAAGGCTCAGCGTAATACCAGTCTCCATCGCTCATAAACCAGCCGAGTGACAGCGCTCCCGTTGAAGAAAAATGATACCGATTGGATCCGATGACATAAAAGCCGGTAACCATTCTATTGTCATTTGCGACATCAAGCCAATACCAAGCGCCGTTCACCGAACGCCAGCCCGACGCAAGTGCGCCGGAACCGTCAGCGTAATACCAGTCCGTACCATCAAACGCCCAGCCTACAACCATTGCGCCGGAATCAGATAAATAGTAACGAGACGAACCGACGGAAACGATACCCCTAGACATGGCGCCATCATTGGCGGGATCAAGCCAATACCAACTATTGTCAGCTTGGAGCCAGCCTGTTAAAACTTCACCATGGCAACCCCAATACCATAAACCGTTATCAAGACACCATCCATTAATCAGCCCATAGGCTCCAAGAAGATAAGGATGCCCATCAATAACACGTCGACCAGTAGCCATAGAACAGCTGTTAAGGGAGTCAAACCAGTACCATTGACCTCCTATAAACTGCCAGCCACTTGCCAAAGCGCCTGATGGACTCGCGTAATACCACTTATTGTCAGTAAAAATCCAGCCGCAGCTCATTGCACCGTCACGAGCGGGGTCCAAATAGTACAACGAGTCGTCAATATTCTGCATTCCGGTCAAACGACAGCCGTCAAGATAGTAATACCAGGACAAACCGTTCCATTGCCATCCAGATAGCTTTTCTGTCCTCGACGGTTCTTGGCTTTCGACAACCTGTTGGTTCGAATCTTCCGATGTTTTGCCGGCACAATCACTGGAATCTTGAGAGCAACCGCCATCGACAAATGCTCCCGACCCTCCTGTCGAGTCGCGGTCAACGACACCGTTATCCGCCCCCTCTTCCACGGCATAAGCAGTGCAAGAAAATGCGGGAACTGAAACTGAGAGCAAGGCGGAAAATAGCATCAAGCCAATTACTCGCCAACAAATTCGATGTTCAATCTGGACATTCATTTCAGGCCCCCAAACCGATATCGACCGTCTTACAGCAAATCAATTAAATAAATGGACGGGCTGCGCCGATCACATTTCCCCTTGCGCTAATGGGATGAATTCCGACGCCCTGATGAGGCCAGGAGTCAATCATCATACCGCCGCCAAGTGCAATTGCGATATGCCCACGGTAATAAATCACATCGCCGCGCTGAACCGAGTTCGTGCTCACGGGCATAAAGATATTGCTTCGATACCAATTCATCGAATTGTAGGTTTGGCTTGGATCCCAGCGATGGTTATAAGGGTTGTAAACACCCATATCCATGCCAGTAGCATAAAGGCACTGCAAGACAAAACCAGAGCAATCAACAGCTCCACCGGGAGCGGTAGACCAAGGCTCAATATATTGCGTACCAATATACTCATAGGCGCGCTGGATAAAAGCGTTCACGCAATCTTCCCGCGTTGCTTCGACAGAAATGCGAGAAGGGGTCACATAGGTAAAGTATCCGGTGCAATAGCTAGGCAGCTGAACAGTCCAAGAACTGACCTGAGGATACTGGGATGGATTTTGCCAGCCAACTTTGTCGCACTGTCCATCGCTCCAGAAAACTCGACGAACGCCATCGATGGTCCTTGCGCCCGTTGCCATAGCGCCGCTGCCGTCTAACCAATACCACTTACCCGAATCTTTAAGCCAGCCAACATGCATGCTTCCATTGGACTCAAGGTAATACCATGTTCCATTCAGGCATTTCCAACCAGTTGCCATTTTTCCGTCAGCGTTTAGGTAATACCATGCACCGCCAGTAAAAACCCATCCGGTCTTCATCACGCCAGAATCGGCATCAAGCCAATACCAATCGCCGTCAATCTGCAGCCACCCAAGATGAATGGCACCCGTTCCGGGCTCAGCGTAAAACCTAAGATTTGCGACATTAACCCAGCCGGACGCAACCTGCCAACCATCAGCTCCAGCGGTTTTTAGGATAGTGCCGTTTTCGCGAATCACATCCTTGCAAAGATATCCATTATCATTAGCGTATCTTTGAACGCCGTCATTAACGGTAACCCAGCTTGAAACCACAAGCCTACCGCTCTGGTTTGCAAAACAATCGTTGCCGCCCACCTCAAATAAGCCCGTTTTCATGAGATGGCTAACAGGGTCCAGGTAATACCAGCTCGTGCCCTCTTTATACCAGCCAGAAATAAGTGCACCAGATTGGGAGGCGAAATACCAGCCGTCCTCGGACTGAGCCCAACCAACAGCCATAGCCCCATTGGGGTTCAAATAATATGCCGCGTTACCAAGGTCTAAATACCCAACGAACATTTTGCCGTCGGAAGCTGGGTCGAGATAATACCAAGCGCCGTTAACGAGTTTCCAGCCAGTGGCCGCAATACCGTTAGAGCAGCAATACCAATCTGCTCCGTCTTTGTACCATCCATTTGCGAGGCCATAGTCACCAAAAATGTAGGTTCTTCCATCAATCTTTTGACGACCCTTAAACATGATGAACGTCTGTGGGTCAAAATAATAGCGAGCCCCACCTATCGTTTGCCATGACGAAGCAAGGGCACCCGATGAATAAGCCCAGTACCAATTCCCGTCAACGAGAATCCAGCCGGTTTTCATAGCACCAGTGGCATCTAAATAGTATTTCCCGCTCCCGAGGTCGACAAAACCAACCTGCATTATATGGGTGGCAGGATCCAGGTAATACCATGTGCCGTCTTGATAAAACCAATCAGCAGCTAAATCGCCTCCAGCATTGGCATAAAACCAATTTCCATCTGAGTTACGTAGCCAGCAGTTCTGATATAGCGCGCCAAAAGGCGTTGCGGCATTGCCGTCATTCGCATAAAACGAAGCAGTCGATCCGCCAGCATCGGTCACATTGAAATAACCTGTCTGCATTGCACCATCATTGGCCGGATCAAGCCAATACCAATAGCCCCCGCTTTGCAGCCAGCCAGTTTGGTGTTTACCGTTTTTTCCGTAATACCAAACTCCAGACGACTCGTCTCGTTGCCAGCCATCTTTTATGACGGAAGAATTATCAGGTTGCAAATCATCGGAAACCACAGAAGAAAAATCCGCTTTTGACTCAATACTCTGAGCCTCAACGGAATCCTGTGCAAACGCGACATTCGCACTCAGGGGCAAGCAGCAAGCAGTGATTAATGACGCAGCAGCACAAACAAGCGTGGCCTTCTTTTCGAATCGATACATAAGCGACCCTCCCAGATATCCTATTTAGTTATTTTAATCCACCTTTCGAGATTGATTTTCGCTACTTTCTGTTCAGTCTATGTAGCTAAATACAATTGATTGAACATATCGTTCAATCATTCTATTCTTTTCCTAAGCAATGAACATCTTAATTGGAGGCCTGCAGTGGAACTGACCAAGCGTAACTTTACAGTTCTGTACGAATACCTAAAGAACCCATATGCCAGCCAGCGAGAAGTTGCCGAGCGCACTGGCCTCTCACTTGGATCGGTAAACGCAGCAAATAAAGAGCTTACGAATCAGGGCCTTCTCGAATCGGACAGCCTAACCGACAGCGGTTACGAAGCGCTTCATCCCTATAAGGTTGAAAACGCAGTGATATTGGCTGCGGGGCTTTCGAGCCGCTTTGCTCCCATTTCGTATGAAAAGCCCAAAGGCCTTTTAAAAGTACGTGGTGAGATCCTCATTGAGCGACAGATTAGGCAGCTGCAAGACGCAGGTATCAGCAATATCACCGTCGTTGTCGGCTATAAAAAAGAATATTTCTTCTATCTCGAAAGCAAGTTCGGCGTCTCGATTGTCGTCAACAACGAATATGCATCCAAAAATAACCACGCATCGCTTATGTGCGTAAAAGAGCGGCTTGGCAACACCTATATTTGCTCAAGCGATGATTACCTTCTAAACAATCCGTTCGAAGCATACGTTTGGAAAGCATTTTATTCTGCTCAATATGCTGAAGGCGCCACCAAAGAATGGTGCATTCAAACCGGAGCAATGGACAGAATTACCAATGTTACGATTGGCGGTTCCGATGCTTGGTATATGCTCGGACATGTCTACTTTGATAAAGCCTTCTCGCTTGCATTTAAGCAGATTCTCGAAACGGAATATAACAAGCCCGAAACAACGGACAAGCTTTGGGAAGATCTATATATCGAGCACATCAAAGAGCTCGATATGGTTATCAAGAAGTATCCTGAGGGCGAGATCAACGAATTCGATTCTCTTGATGAGCTGCGTGCCTTTGATCCGCATTTTATCGAAAACGTTGACTCCGATATTTTCGATAACATCGAGCAAGTGCTCGGCTGCTCCAAATCAGAGATTCACGACGTTTATCCCCTTAAACAAGGTCTTACGAATCTATCGTGCCACTTTAGAACCAATGACGGAGAGTACGTTTACCGCCATCCGGGAGTCGGGACCGAACTGCTTATTAACAGAAATGGAGAAGTAGCCGCACTTAAAAAAGCCAAGGAACTCGGCCTTGACGACACGTTCATTCATGAGGACCCAAAGCGTGGTTGGAAAATTTCGAAGTTTGTACCCAACGCAAAGCAGCCTGATCCGCATGATGCTGCCCAAATGAATCGAATGATGCAGATGTGTCGTTCGCTTCACGAGAGTGGTGCAAATGTCGAAACCGAATTTGACTTCTACCTCGAAGCGAAGCGCTACGAATCACTTCTTCTGGAAAAAGGTCCCATCGACATTCCAGGCTACAGGGAAATGTCCGCCGAAATCGATGAATTGGAGCGCTTTGTACAGGCCGATAATGCACCAAAATGCCTTTGCCACAATGACTTCTTTTACCTAAATTTCCTTATCGATGAGAACGACAAGTACTATCTCATTGACTGGGAATATGCTGGCATGAGCGATTACGCAAACGATTTTGGAACGTGCAGTGTCTGCTGCGAGCTTTCCGAAGATGAAGTCGACCGCGCGCTTGATGCATATTTTGGGCGCAAGGCAACAAACAACGAAGTTGCGCATAACTATGCGCACATTGCCCTTGCAGGATGGTGCTGGTACCTCTGGTCTCTTCTGAAAGAAACCGAAGGTGACTTCGTGGGCGAGTGGCTCTATATCTACTTCAATTACGGTGCCAAATACCTTAAAAAGGCACTGGAGATCTATCGGAAAGGTGAGTAACGATGCAATTCGGCTTTTTTAGCGGCCTTCTTTGGGGCCTTGATACAGTAATTCTTGGAATCGGTTTGGCGCTCGCGCCCTATATTGGATCGGCGGAAGCGCTTGCATGCGCCTCCATTGCGGGATCCTTTCTCCATGATGCCTTCTGTGCAATCTGGCTCTTTGGCTACATGGGAGTTCGAGGCAGATTAAAAGACACGCTCGCTGCACTTAAAACTCGTTCGGGCAAGGTCGTCATCGCCGGCGCTCTGCTCGGTGGGCCTATCGGGATGACCGGCTACGTATTGGCAATTAATAACATCGGAGCTGCCTATACGGCAATCATCTCCGCCTTCTATCCCGCGGTCGGAGCATTCCTTTCTTTCGTGCTGCTGAAAGAGAAAATGGGCAAAGGACAGATTCTTTCCCTTCTCGTTGCTCTTTGCGGCGTAATGACGATGGGCTATCTATCGGCCGGGTCGAGCGAGATTGCAAATGCCCCTCTCGGCTTACTCGGCGCGGTGCTTGCCGTTATCGGATGGGGATCCGAAGCGGTGCTGTGCGCATGGGGAATGAAAGATGATGCCGTTGATGACGAAACGGCTTTGCAAATCCGCGAAACTACAAGTGCGCTTGTTTATGGAGTGCTCGTACTCCCCCTCTTCGGAGCATGGCATTTCACGCTGGGTGCTATCCCGAGCATGCCCACATTGATTATTGCACTCGCCGGACTCGCGGGAACTGCATCCTATCTGTTCTATTACAAGGGCATTGCAGCAATCGGAGCAGCGCGTGCGATGGCTCTGAATATCTCCTATTCGGCATGGTCGGTGGTCTTTGGCCTGATCTTGCTTGGAATAATTCCCGACATGGCATCCGTAATCTGCTGCATTGTAATTGTATGCGGAACAGTTTTGGCAGCCAGTAACTGGGACGAACTATTTGAACGTAATAAGACGGCTTAGCTTGATTAACAATGTAGTAAAAGGGGAGAGCTCGTCGAGCTCTCCCCTTTTAGCATCATGGCTATTCAATTACCACGGCCTGGCTATCCATCTGTTGCCATGTGCCGAAGAACACCTGGGCATTTCGCGTAACATTGCCGTTAATCGAATCCGAAAGATAGACAATTCCCTGCTCGTCATCATAGCCTTTAAGGACTACGGCATGATTACCGCCCCACAGGCCATAAGAATGCCCATTATACCAACGTGCAGCATAACGGCCTCCTGGCCAACTTCCCCACTCGGTATTCCACATCTCAACAGGTTGACCACAGGTCAGTCTGTTCTTAATGGAAGAAATTGACGAGAAAGAGACGTCTTTTGCCTGCTTGCCACTTCCAGCAGCACGCAGAAAGTTATTACCAGCAATAGTAATCGCAGGTGCGACGCATCCCATGAGACCCCCGCTGCTACGCCTTGGATTGCCATCAAAAGCGGTAACAAAATTGCCATTGCTTCCCTTGGGCAAATAGTAATCCGCAATAATCGTCTTACCTAAACCGAAACCATAGTAGTTAAGCAAGTTTGTAAGGGCAACCGACTCACAGCCAGTAGGAAGTTCCGGGTACTGCGAATAGCACGGGACATCGACCCAAGCGCCAACCATTGCGCCGGATGAACTGAACTTGTAGTCAGTAGAGCCGATCCAATACCAACCGTTACTCAACATTACTCCCCCACGTGCGACATCAAGGTAATACCATGTGCCCCCAAGGGAAAGCCATCCCGTTTTCATCGCGCCAGAAGCGGAATCCAGCCAGTACCAGTTGCTGCCATCGTTAAGCCAGCCGGTCGCCATTCGACCATCCGGGTTAAAGTAATACCAAGACCCAGCAATTTGCTGCCACCCAGTCAGAATTACTCCACTAGCAGAACAATAATATCGAGCACCCTGACTCTCAATCCAACCAGTTCTGGCATTACCGTCGTCGTCAATCAGCTGGATTCCCGAATCGGTCATGATGCCTTTAAGGTCAATTGCGCCGCTGGATGACGAATGATACATCCAAGACCCATCACCGTTTGACCAGCAATTAGCCATCATCTTGCCGGTACTATTAAATATGTATTCACATGATCCGATAGTTTGAACGCCCGGTGGCCATGGCGTGCGTCGTGGGGTCGAGCCAGTACCACGCACCGTTTAGGTTGAGCCAGCCGGAGGCGAGGGCGCCGGAGCCAGTCGCGTAGTACCAGGTCCCGCCGTCGAGGACCCATCCGGTCGCCATCGCGCCGGAGGCGCTGAACCAGTACGCTGAGCCGTTGCACGCGTGGAGGCCCGTCACCATGGCGCCGCCCGCGTCGGGGTCGAGCCAGTACCAGGAACCGCCGGTGTAAAGCCAGCCGGTCGAGGCGATACCGTCAGCGAACCAGTACCAGGAGCCGTCGACGAGGCCCCAGCCGTTAAGGGGGCCGCAGCTGCCGAAGTAGCGGCGGACGCCCTGCGCGTCCGTCTGGTAGCCCGTCAGCATGGCACCCGTCCGGGCGTCGAAGCAGTAGGGCACGCCGCCGACGGATACGGGGCCGCGCGCCAGCGCGCCGGAGCCAGTCGCGTAGTACCAGGTCCCGCCGTCGAGGACCCACCCGGTCGCCATCGCGCCGGACGAATTAAACCAGTACAGGGAGCCGTTGCACTCGTGAAGGCCGGTAGCCATGGCACCGCCCACGTCGGGCTCGAGCCAGTACCACGTGCCACTCTGAAACAACCATCCGGTATACGCCTTGCCGTTGGAGGCTGCATAATACCAGGTGCTGTCAATTAGTTGCCAATGATAAAGGGAGACATCAACATACGCGTAGTTCATATCAACGTTGCCGTTGATTCCAGGGACTTTTCCGTTGCTCTTATACTGCCAAAAACTGTAATTGCCGGTATAGTCACATTGCGAGTTATATTGAGCAATCCAATGATCCCAAGAGCTACTCTTAAATACAGAGTCAGTCAAAATGTTGTTAAACCAATTTAAATTTGCATAAATACCAGGCTCATATCCTGCGGCAGAAATCCTATTACAAAAAACCTGCGCCCTCAATGCAATTCCGGTTTGACGTCCATTTGCAATTATCGAGTTATCCTCAAGATCGTAATACACCGGCAATCTTGGATTATGCCCAGAAAGGCAATTGATCACCATTGATGCCTCATCAGCTGCCTGCTGATTATCAAAAGCATATGAATAGATATAGACGCCGTAGGGAATTCCGAGTCGCTCGCACTCAGAAATATTTCGATTAAATTGATAGTCAACTCGACCGCCCCAAGATGGAGCGCCAAATCCAACACGCAGAATAGCGAAATCGATACCAGAAGCCTTAACAGCATTCCAGTCAATACGTCCTTGATGCTCACTGACATCGATGCCCTGCGCCGTAGCCCCATCGGGAAGAATGTCCATGGACAATAAGGCTATTCCATCTTCTTCGGAAGAAGCATCCTCTGCGACCAATTGCCCATCCTCATAACGCCAGGAATTCTCAACTAGGGACCGCGCAGCTTCCGCGTTCGAGGGAAAAACAAACACAGAAATGGGCGCAAGGACCATCAGCACCAACAATGCCGAAAATAACTTAAGATGTTTGCTCATGTAAACCTCGTCATTCGTTCTTGTTTGCGTCTAGCTTACAGCATGGCTGTGAAGGATTCCCGAACATCCAACTGGACAAGGCGCCATCCAGGACGACAAATAACTGCACGCAATACCACAATGTAAACAAGAACTTCCCAGCAGGGTGAAACCAAGGACTCCTGGTCCCTACTCTTTGCCCAAAGAATGCCGACATCAGTTAGCTTTCAAACCAGATGTCAAAAAGGCAGGGGGCCCAGAGAGTCCCCTACAACTCGGAATTCTAACGAATCAATATTACTTTCGATGGACCCAAAGCAGTCAAACCAGAAATACGGTTTCCATAACCGTCACTATGCCAAAACAAGTTTTCGCTCGGCGAATTGCCCCAGAAAAAGCCAATGTGGCTATCGTCCGCATATGGGTTGTAAGGATTGAAGAATACAATGTCCCCCTTACGAGCCAAACCGCTACGTAACAACTCATCAATAGAGTTGAAATAAGTCACGTTTGCGCACGTATCGATAGCGTAGCCGTACCAACGATAAGCGTTAACGCAGCCGCCCCTTCCGGGACCACCACTCCAAGGGGAATGGCTCTGCTCGGCGGCAATTGGAGCTAAATTCCCGCCTGCTTTCATATATGCATGCGATACAAATCCGCCGCAGTTCATACCGGTATACCCGTCCCAACGAGGATCACCCTTTGGATACATGCATGATTCTTGGCTAAGATGCGTATCATAGCGTGTTCCACGGTAATAGCCATCGTTCTCGTGGCTCATAAGCCAATTGACCAGGCTGGACCTATTAACCCCTAAAACAGAACCAGACGTATTCAACCATGCACCACTTGCATTGAAGTAATAGTCAACGCCATCGATTTTCAGCCACCCGTTAGCAAACATGGCGCCCGAAGGCTGGAGCCAGTACCACGTACCGCCGTCATTAAGCCATCCAGTTTTCATCTTGAATGTGGAAGGGTCCATCCAATACCACGCACCGTTGACATATTGCCAACCAGACTTAAGGACACCATTGGAAGATGCGTAGTACCAAGTATTGCCGTTTTCGTCAGAAGCGTCATTCGACATAATCCAACCAGATGCCACATTAACGACACCGTTTGCGTCCGCATAGAAAACTGCGTCTCCAATATGAATTGTACCTGGCAATGAAGACAAGTCGGCACGATCAGCGATTACGGGAGATCCATCAGATGAAGTAGGCAACGGATCGCTCAGTGCTCCAGACGAATTCGCCCATGACATACCGTCGCCCAAGTTAATCCAGCACGAAGATGCCATCGCGCCGGAATCATAAGAAAAATAGTGCGTGCTTCCTACCGCGAATTCACCAGTACGCATTGCGCCGGATACATCATCAAGGTAATACCAGGCGCTTCCGGACTTTATCCACCGTCCTCGTTGAATAGCTCCGCTTGATGCGGCGTAATACCAAGTACCATCAGCAAGTGCCCAGCCTGTTGCCATGGCACCTGAACTCGTAAGGAAATAGGTGGACGAGCCCACTTGCACAAAGCCCGTGAGCATAATATGGCTTCCTGGATCCAGGTAATACCAAGAATTCCCTAGAAGCAACCAGCCTCCATGCAGCAAGCCGTTGGAGTCAGCGTAATACCAGTTATTGTCAACAAGTGCCCACTGAGAGGAGAGCATGGCCCCCGACCCGTTAAAGATATAAGGGGTTCCATTGCATGCATTCAGCCCGGTTGCCATAGAACCGTCCGCAGGATCAAGCCAGTACCAACGGCCCCCATCCGAGAGCCAACCCTTTACCAGGGCGCCAGAGCCGGAGAAATAATGCCAGACGGAAGCATCAAGGTGCCATCCGATAAGCATTGCGCCAGAAGAGGAGAATCCATACGTGGCTTCCCCGATCTGCAGCATTGTATCGTGGACCATCTTGCCCTCATCATCCAGCCAATACCAGTTGCTGCCGTCTGAAAGCCAGCCTTTTACCATGGCGCCAGAACCGGAGAAATAACGCCAAGCAGAAGTGGAGCCCGTAGAATCTAGGTACCAGCCGACACGCATTGCGCCCGAAGAGGAGAAGGCATACGTCGCACCCCCGACTTGAACCAACCCATCCTGAGCCATTCGACCTTCGTCGTCGAACCAGTACCACCTACCGTTTATATGTCTCCAAGAAGAAACAGCGATTGTTCCGTCGGACAAGCCCCAACGCCAAAAACCAGCCCCTTCTTCGGGTGATATCCACCCCTGATGCCAAATAATTTGATTCGAAACCTCGGAAGGGGTCTCATTATCCACCTGAGAGTTCTGCTCGACAGCGAAGGTCGATTCGCGCTGAGCATCAACGCCTGACTCGACAGAAGCAATAGCAACGTTAGATGCGGGACCTTCGTCAGTGTTATTCAAATCAAGGGCGTATAACATCGAGGGCGAACCCAAAAGGAGCCCCAAAGAAACAAGGCCCGAAAAGACCAGCACCCCGAATGACCATTTCTTCATAGCAGCACAGTATCCAATCACGCAGTGGCCCCGTCACCTCAGGGCAACGGGGCCTCAATCAAAACTAACTCAGTAATGTACTAGCCAATTTGCTGGCAGTTTTTGCACTCTCGTGAAGCGCCACGCCTCTGGGCCTCCTGGATAGAGATCTGCGAATAGCCCTTTGCGTCCTTGCCAACGGTACGGCACTTATGCGTATGGTAAACATGGCTACCGCTCTTATACCAAACTAAACCGTAGCCCGGAATCCACTTGCCGTCCTCGCCGACATAGTAGGAGCCAACCCAGGCATTCGTAGCCATGGCACCGGAAGACTGGAGGTAGTAGTCGCCGACCCAGGCGTCGTGGGCCATAGCGCCGGAACCGCTAAAGTAGTACCAGGCGCCGCCGACCTGACGCCAGCCGGTGGCCATCGCGCCGGAATCGTCGAACCAGTACCAAACTCCACCAACGTTAGCCCAAGAGTTAGAGGCATAGCGCCCGAACCTCCGAGCCAATACCACGTGCCGCCATTGCTGAGCCAGCCGGTTGCCATGGCGCCCGAACCGCTCGCATAGTACCAAGAGCCGCCTGCCAAGAACCAGCCAGTGGCCATTGCACCGGAGTCGCCGAACCAGTACCAGGAGCCGCCGAGGCTGCGCCAGCTGTTAGCGACCATGGCGCCCGAACCGTCGAGGTAGTACCACGTACCGCCGATGTTGAGCCAGCCAGTGGCCATCGCACCGGAGGCATTAGTGTAGTACCAGGTACCCGAATCGTTGATCCAGCCAGTCAGCATGACCCCAGATTCGTTGAAATAGTACCAAGCCCCGCCGAGATTATGCCAACCGGTCAATAGCTCACCGTCGGAGGTCGCATAGGACCACTTTCCGTAGATGGAGTCGTAGAACCAGCCACTATGCTGCATGCGGCCATCGGCGTTGGCACCAGGGGTGTTCAGGAAGTAGTTCTTGCCGTCAATCTGAACTCGGCCGTATGCCATATCATGGTTTTCGGGATAGAAGTAATACTTGTCCCCACCGATAGACTGCCAGCCCGACACCGCGGTCCCGTCAGCGCCAAAATAGTACCAGACAGCTTCGTATTCGTTATGCCACTGGTTCGTGACCATGGCGCCAGTTTCGGGATCGAAATAGCGAAGGTTGCCGTCCTCGCACCGAACGAGTCCAGTCTTCGGACGACCGTCGGAACACCATTCCGTAATCGGTCCACCGCCTTCGCCACCGCCAGCAATATCAGCAAATGAGGGCGCCGGGGCAACCGTCATGCAGGCAGCAGCAAATGCAACAACTCCCAGCACTGTTAGTCCGTGCCATCTTTCTCGAAGGTTTTTCATACGACATCCTTTTTCCGAGATTTAAGGCTCTCTTAAGTTATTTTTAAACTATCAATTCAGTATTTCAACGGGAAATCGATAAAAGGTGTCTTTGTGACTGCAATTTAAATATGAGTCGCCACACCTCAACCGTTACGCTAAATAGCTTCTGAGTCAAACCGAGCACAGAAGCGAACCAATTTAATTAATACGGCCACCTAAAAAATCCTGACACACGTTTTCGATATGACAAGAGCCGCTTCAACGAGGAGGACTTGAACCCCACCGCTCTTGCAGCTCTTGAGGATACTTTGCCGGATCTTGGAATTACTTCGCTCTAAAGCGAGAAGTACTCACTGTCGGAGGATAGGTTTGGTCCGAGCCACGGATCGCCTCCCAAGAAGAACTCAGGCCAGCGTTGCATGAACAGCGCCTGTTCACGTTTCCAGCGGCGCAGTTTTTCCTCGTTGGCCTCTTCCCTGCCACGTGAGGTGAACTCGTAGTGGTACAGCTCGGCATAGGGCGTAAAGATGGTGCGGAAGCCCGCCTCCCCCTGGCGCCAAATGCCTCGACCGCGAAGCTGTCCAATTCAAGATGGTCGGCATCGGTCCAGGCTCGGAAGCCTCTGAGACGCCCGACTCGTAGTACGTGACCTTGTCTATAAACAGGCTTTCCGCACTCACAGCATAAGAAGGCCCGTGCAACAAAACACAAAGGTAGGCCAGAGCAACAAGCAGGATGCAACGGCGATGATGGCCCAACAAGACAACAGGCATGAGTGCGCCGATCTACACGGCAAGCCAATAAACAGGGTTGGGAAATGCCTGGTGGCAGTACTCATCAGCGTATTAAGATCAAATCCTAGCCCAGACTCATAACAGATCGAATCCCTGCAACAGCGGGAAAAGTCGACGTAAATCGTTTAAGTATGCGGCAAGCGGAGAGAGTGTATGGGCGCTCGCACGCGTCTTTGAATCTTCTAATGAGCAAGAAGAGAGGGATCTAGGAGAGACCTAATAGTTCTTGGAAGCTGGGAATCATCGAACTCACCATCTTTAAACAAGAGGGAATCATATAGCTTCTTATCGTTCTGTCTCGAAAAGATATGAGTGACCAGATGCGCATCGTGGGCCTTTGAAAAACAATCTTCGTCCCTTAAAGATTCAGCAATATAACAACCGCCCCTATAGTTCATGAGTAAGGAAAAGTTTAAGTCTGTTGTTCCAAACTTATAGCACTGCGATTTTGTTGATATGTCTTCGAGCATAAAGCACGCGGAGGTTGCAAAAGAGGCAAGCTGAACAATATGGTTGACTTTTCTGCGACACAGAGCGTAGGGATGGCGATTCGAAAAGTCGATCTGCGACGCAGCAAGTTTTCCTCTGGATGCCAATTTGAAAAACTGCTTAGCCGACAAATGACTATCTACGCCAGTTAAATGCTTGAAATTTTCGGCCTTATAAATAACTTCGATATACCTGTCATCGAAAACGTACATGAATGACTTTCCGACAAGAAAACCGCGATAAAGTTTTGCTGCCTGATTAATTTCCGCAACTATCGCCTTCCGATCTTCAGCCCTACCCATACTGCCCCAATCAAAAAAGCCGGGATAACCCCGGCTGATAATCAAAGAGGCGGTTTTCTGCTGGCTGTCAGCCGCGGCATCCTCACGGAAACCTAGTTGTCGCCGGAATTATAGTCCCCGGCGCGGACTCACCTTATCTCCCCGGTGCGGGCTCGATATCCTCTCGGATATCTAATCGTCTTGGACTTTTTACCTGCCCAAGCACAGTACAGCTTTTACGTGCCGCCACACGGAGCTTAGCTCAAGATTATTATCTATAACTCAAGCCACTAAAGCAAGCTACGCACGGGCATGGTCAAATTAAATTCAAACCTTGATTATCAACTTCATCCGAACACCTCCCACATTCATCCGCACATGTGCGGATGAATGTGGGAACCCGATACCCTGA
>NZ_WQPL01000055.1 GCF_018785245.1 Collinsella aerofaciens
GCCGCTACTCGGGGAGTCTCGAGATTGATTTCCTCTCCTCCGGGTACTTAGATGTTTCAGTTCCCCGGGTTGTCCTCCCCGCCCCTATGTGTTCGGGGTGGGGATATGCACACTGCTGTGCATGGGTTCGCCCATTCGGAGACCCCCGGGTCGAAGGATGTGTGCTCCTCGCCGGGGATTATCGCAGCTTGCCGCGTCCTT
>NZ_WQPL01000056.1 GCF_018785245.1 Collinsella aerofaciens
CCCGCGGCTGATCCGGTTGCACCGGGCCGCGCGGCAAGGAGATATATTGCCAGACCGGAGGGGCCCCGTGGGCGGGAATCTGGGCGTACACATTTCCTACACATCTTGGAATCCGACTAACGTTTGCCAGCCGTTACCTACCGCTCGCCGAGCATCTCTTTATATAAGGCAGTCTCATGGTTAAAGCGGATACGTCCCCCTAGCTAAAGCACAGCCAGCATCGAGCAACTCATCACGTTCTTCCACCGAGAACCCCTCGGCGTAGACGCGCACCACTGGTTCGGTCCCGCTAGGACGGACCAGCAGCCACGTGTCATCCTCGAATGCCAAACGCAAGCCATCCATATGACTAACGTTTTGCGGCACCTTGCCACAAATCGACTTCGGGTTTACGCCCGGCAGCAGGGTTCGTAACGTTTCGGCATCTTCGGCCTCAAGGCGCAAATCGCGTCGACCGTAACTCGTCTTACCAAAACTGTCCTCGAGTTGGTCGACCAGAACGCCCAAAGGCGCGTCCGTCTTTGCCATAAGCTCACACAGAATCAGACAGGCGAGGATTCCATCGCGCTCGGGCATATGCGCGGCGATGCCGATACCACCGGCTTCTTCGCCGCCCATGAGGACGCCGCCCTTCTTCATCTCTGCCGCTATATATTTGAAACCGACTGGCTTGACGGTCACGCGGCAGCCAAGCGCCTCGGCAATGCGACGCACGAGCGTCGAGCACGAAAGATTGACGACGACGCGCCCCTCCAAATTACGAAATTGAACCAAGTCGCCCAAAACGAGCGCCATGATCTGATGCGGATGTATATATCTGGCGCGCTCGTCAACCGCGCCGATACGATCGGCGTCGCCGTCGGTCACCAGGCCAGCGCAAGCTCCGTCCTCGATAACCGTGCGCTCGCAAGCGTCCACCCAAGGCTCAACGGGGTCGGGGCAGATATCTTCTTGGTCAGACGCCTGCCCGGCGTGAATCTCGTGCACCTCAACGCCAAGCTCGCGCAGCAAGTCGGCTAGATAGCCCTGGGCTGCGCCGCCCATGGGATCGACAACCACGCGCAGGTGCGCGTCGCGGATGGCTTCGGCATCGACAAACGATGCCACCGCCTGCATATAGTCAGGAATGATATCCGCGGTGCGATATTGCCCCTCGATCCCCATTGGCTCGGGAGCCATGGTCTCTTCGAGCTCTTCGATGACATCCTGGTTGGCGGTCGAGCCGTCACCCATGCGAATCTTGAGGCACAGATAACCCTGCGGATGATGGGACCCCGTCACCATGAGCGCGCCGCACGCCCCACCGTCATAAGCCGCCGCCCACGTAAGGGCAGGGGTCGGAACAGGTCGCGAAGCGAGCACGGCGTCCAGCCCGTGCGCTGCTAGCACGCCCGCCGCAAGCTCAGCGAACTCGCTCGCCAGGGGCCGGGTGTCGAACCCTATATATACCGTTTTGCCCGGATTGGTCTTTTGCCACAACTCGCCGACGGCATCGGCGATACGGGCAACGTTATCGGCAGTGAAGTCCTCATCGACGCGAGCGCGCCAACCGTCAGTTCCAAAATGAATTATCGCGCACACGCGCAGACACCTCACAGTGTTTGGATCATGGTACGCGTGAGGTATACCCGCAACACGCACTCGGCAACCTGCCGGCACCAGCATTCACCATTTGGGCAAATGCTGCCGAGGACATGCAAGCAATAAAAAAACCGCCCCGTATGGAGCGGTTTTGCCCTTTATATATCGAGCGCCTCGGCCATCGCTGCCGTAGTGATTGCCGTGGTTCCACAGCAACTGCCCACCATTGCGGCGCCGGCATGTCTCCATTCGATGCATGCGCGCGCGAAAGCTTCGGGATTCTCGTGCCATACGGGGCCATCCTGAGTCTGGACCGGATCGCCTACGTTGGGACGCACCGTAACGGGAGTAGTCGCCGATGCAACCATCCTGGGCACCGCCGCATTCGCGGCCGCAAGCGAACAGCAATTAACACCAACCGAGTTTGCGCCGTGTTTTTCGGCGTACAAAACGGCTGCCTCGATGTTGAGGCCATCGCCCAGCAGGTCGCCTTTATCGTCAACGACAAAACTCACTAGAACAGGCATGCCGTCGGCGGCATCTCGGGCGCCGGCAAGCATGGGCTGCAGATTACGGATAGACGTCACCGTCTCGATCAGCAGACCGTCAACACCAGCATTGAGCAAGGCGTGCGCCTGTTCGCGCGCAATGCCGCGGATTTCACGATACTCGACAGAGTCCTCGGCAAACCACTCAATACCGATCGGGCCCATCGAGCCCAGCAGTAGCTGAGGGTGCGCCTGGCGGGCATCGTCGACGGCCCCGCGATTGACCTCCGCCACGGACGGCGCAATCTGGTCGTGCTTGAGGGCATAGCTCGATGCCTGAAAGGTATTGGTAATGAGCACCTGCGCGCCGGCGGCGACATACAAGCGATGGATACGAGAAACGGTCTGCGGCTCTGCCAGATTCCAAAACGCCGGTGGAATGTCGGCGGCATCGTACTCACTCAACAAAACACTGCCCATGGGGCCCTGCGCCAACAAGGTCTCGCTCGACAAGCGGCGCGCAAGCTCCTCGGCACCAAAGCGGTTGTAATAACTCGTATCCATATATATCCCGCTATTCCTCGACGCTGATTCCCTGCTTTTCGAGATAGGCGAGCCAGCGGCTCATCGTGTCCTCGGATAGCGCATGCTCCATCATGCAGGCCTCGGAATCGGCTCGCTCAAATTCGACACCGAGCTCCTGAACCAAAAACGTACGGATGAGGCGATGACGGTACCAGATAGCCGTGCCAACCTCGCGGCCGCGATCGGTCAGGATTACCTTGCCGTAGTGCGATTGCTCGACAAGCTCGGATGCCTTGAGCGCCGAAACCGCTTTATTGACCGATGCCTTGGAGACGCCAAGGCGCTGCGCGATGTCGACCGATCGCACGCCGTTGGTTTCCCCCTCTTCGCTTTCAATGCGAACCATGCACTCCAAGTAGTCTTCGTTCGCCACCGTCAGATGTAGTTCGCGCGAGCTAATTGTCGTATCCATGATCTTCCGTCCCTTCTGCATTCAATGGCTGATTCTACCCCATCCAAGCGTCGTGGTATGCCGTGGCATACCGTGCTAGAGTTCTTGTTGCACACGACGACCAAGATTGGAGCGGTCTTTATGGAAAACACCACCACGAGCCCCGATGTCCTCGAGCGCTTTTTGCGCTACGTCCAGATCAACACACAGTCCGAGGATGCAAACTGCGACCAGGTACCCTCGAGCGCCGTTCAGTTTGACCTTGCCAACGTGCTGGCTGAAGAGCTGCGCGAGCTTGGTGCGGAAGATGCCCACGTGACCGAGCACGCCTATGTCTGCGCGCATATCCCCGCAAGTGCGGGCGCTGAGGACAAGCCCGCCCTGGGCCTGATCGCCCATCTCGACACCACCGAAGTTGCACCGGGCGCCGGCGTGAAGCCGCACATCGTACACTACGAAGGCGGCGACCTGGTCTGCGGCACGGTTGACGGTAAGCCCGTTGCCATGAGTACCGCCAAGCTCCCCGCCCTGAATGACCTCGCGGGTGAGGACCTGGTCTGCAGCGATGGCACCACGCTGCTGGGCGCGGACGACAAGGCAGGCGTTGCCGAGATCATGTCGCTTGTCGCGCGTTTCGCTCAGGACCCTTCTCTGCCCCATCCCGCACTCGGCATTTGCTTCTGCCCTGACGAGGAGATTGGCCACGGAGCCGAGCTGTTGGATATCGATACCTTTGGCTGCAAGTACGCCTACACGGTCGACGGCGGCCCCATCGGCGAGCTGGAGTGGGAGTGCTTTAACGCCGCCGAGGCGACCGTCCGCTTTGAGGGCCAGTCCATCCACCCGGGCGACGCCAAGGGCCGTATGATCAACGCAGGCAATCTGTTCTGCGACTTCAACGCATTGCTCCCCTACGTGCAGCGCCCGGAGTATACGGAAGGCTACGAGGGCTTTTATCACCTTGAGGGTGTATCTGCGACCGTCGATCACGCCACAGCGCGCTATATCGTCCGCGACCATGACGCCGCCAAGTTCCAGCAGAAACTCGACCTTCTTGATGCCGCCGCCTCGATGCTCAACCAGCGTCTGGGTGAGGAGCGCGTGACGGTCGAGATTAAGCAGCAGTATCGAAATATGGCCGAGATCGTTCGTGACTATCCCGAGCTTATTGATGTTGCCAAGGAAGCCTACCTTGCCTGCGGCGTTGAGCCCCAGGTGCTGCCAATTCGTGGCGGCACCGACGGCGCTCAGCTGTCGTTCCGCGGTCTGCCCTGCCCCAACCTTTCCACCGGCGGCTATTGCTACCACGGCGTCAACGAGTTCGTCCCGATCAGTTCGCTCGTCAAGATGACCGACGTCCTGCAGGAGCTCGTCGCCCGCTTTGCATAAGCCTGGCTGCATAAGCCCAAAAGACGAATCGCCCCGTCCTCAACCGAGAACGGGGCGATTTTTTTGCTGCAATGAGAACAGGTTGACGCACGCCAGCCTCTTAACGCAAGGAGTGTCCCAAACTGCCGGCACATAAGGAACGTCCCCAAGTGCCAAGTGCATCAAGAGTGTCCCCTTTGACCAGTCGTTTAAGAACGTCCATTACAGTCGAAATTGTCAGCCCGGGACCGTCTCGGGCTACGATTGAGGCGCGCCCAGAACG
>NZ_WQPL01000006.1 GCF_018785245.1 Collinsella aerofaciens
ACATCGCCCGCGCCGTCTTCGAGTCCGCCAACGGCAACGGGGACAGGGTCGTGCCGGTTTCGACCGCCGACTACTACGCCGGCGCCGAGGGCCCCGTCGCCCCGCGCCCGGTCCACTCCGCGCTCGACCTGTCCAAGCTCGAGGCTGCCGGCTTCCACATGCCCGACTGGGAGGAAGAGCTGGGGGAGTACATCAAGACGCTCTAGCCGCTATTAACTTTTCGAGAGTAAAAGCCGCCGTTCTTTAACGGCGGCTTTTCTTGTTGGTGGCTATCTGCGCAGTGGTGCCAATAGTATTTTGCGGAAGATCTACCTCTCGCTTGGCATGGAAGTAGGGTGGCCGGGCTGGTCGTCGTAGGCGTATTTGCTGTACACGTTGACCTCCCACTGCTTTTTTTCGACCTTTGCTACAGAATCTAGGATGAAGCCGGTCGCAAGGCTCAGGCCGCACAGGAACATAAACGAGGCGGCGAGCATAGCGGTGGGGAAGCGCGGGACGAGGCCGGTCTGGAAATATTCGACAACGATGGGCATGCCCAGGGCGAGGCCGAATACCGCGAACAGAAGCGCAACGAGGCTGAAGAACTTCAACGGGCGGTAGTCCTTGAACAGCGTGCCGATCATCGCAACGACTTTAATGCCGTCGCTCACGGTGTTGAGTTTGGACTCGGAACCCTCGGGACGGTCGCGGTACTCGATGGGCACATCTTTGATGCGCCAGCGGTGGTCGACGGCGTGGATCGAGAGCTCGGTTTCGATCTGAAAGCCCTCGGAAAGCACTGGGAAGGTTTTAACGAACGGGCGGCTCATGGCGCGGTAGCCTGTCATGACGTCATCGAAGCTGTAGCCATAGATCCACTTGATCATGGCGCGGACCAGATTATTGCCAAAGCCGTGGAAGGCACGCTTGTTCTCCTCGGCATAGGTGCCGTTGGAAAGGCGGTCGCCTACGGTCATATCGGCCGTGCCGTTGAGGATAGGCTCGCAGAGGGCTTTGGCCGCCTCGGCGGGGTAGGTGTCGTCTCCGTCGACCATCAGGTAGCAATCGGCGTCGATGTCGCGAAACATCTGGCGGCACACGTTGCCCTTTCCCTGACGGGGCTCAAAGCGCACCGTGGCTCCGTGTTCGGTGGCGATGCGTGAAGTATCGTCTGACGAGTTATTGTCATAGACATAGACCGTAGCCTGCGGAAGCTCGCGGTGAAAGTCGTCGACGACCTTACCGATTGTGAGCGCTTCGTTGTAGCAGGGGATGATGACGGCGATGGATTCAGAATTCACTTAATGCTCCTTACACATTCAATCCTTGAAAGTATAGCCGTTTGGACTTGTCATCCTTAGATGTGGGTTAGTTCTCCAGTTTTGTTGCGCGAATCGTTTGCAGGGCCGTCGGGTCTATACTGTTCGTTTGTCAACGATTACGAGTAAAGGAGTTGCATCCGTGTCGGATCAGACAAAGCAACAAGAAACTCGCAGTCTGCCTGCGACGTTTGCTAAGAACGAATTTGAGAAGGACGCGTTTATCCTTCGTCAGCTGGTTACCAAGGATTTTAAGATCAAGTATCGCCGTAGCGTTCTGGGCGTCGCATGGTCGGTGCTCAATCCGTTGCTGATGATGATTGTCATGGCCATCGTGTTCTCGACGATTTTTGCCCAGGGCCGCAATGGCTCGATTACGCCCGAGATGTACCCGCTGTATTTGATCGTGGGTAACGTCACCTTTGCCGTCATGTCCGAGTCTACGAACCAGGCTCTGACGTCGATCGTGGGTGCTGCCCCGCTGCTCAAGAAGGTCAAAGTGCATCGCTGGGTCTTCCCAGTACAGAAGGTACTCTTCTCGCTGGTGAACTTTGCCTTCTCGCTGGTCGCCGTCGCCATCGTTATGCTGTGGTTCCGCGTTATGCCTTCTTGGCACCTCATTCTGCTGCCGGTTTGCCTGCTGCTGCTTATGTGCTTCTGCATGGGCCTGGGCATGATGCTCTCTGCCCTTACGGTCTTCTTCCGCGACGTTATGCATCTGTGGAGCGTTGTCATCACGGCTTGGACCTATATCACGCCTATTTTCTGGACGACTGACTTTGTTGCTCAGATGCCGCATATCGTTCGGATCTTGGTGTATGCGAACCCCATGTACAACTACCTGCAGTTTATGCGCGATATCTTCCTGTTCCAGACTACGCCCTCGCTTATGACGTTTGGTATGTGCGTTGCTTGGGCGGTTCTTGCGCTTGTTATTGGCTATACCGTGTTCCATAAGTCCGAGCGCAAGTTCATCCTCTACATCTAAGGAGTGCTGTGATGACTGAATCTGTTGTTGATTACAGCGAGCAGCCTCTGGCTGTCGAGGTCGACGACGTCACCATGATCTTTAACATGGCGTCCGAGTCGCTGACCAACCTCAAGGAGTACTTCATCAAGCTTGCCAAGCACGAGCTGTTCTTTGAGGAGTTTAGAGCGCTTAAGCACATCTCGTTCGATATTCATCGCGGCGAAGTTGTCGGTCTGGTTGGCACCAATGGCTCTGGCAAGTCTACGATGCTCAAGATCATCGCCGGTGTGCTTGAGCCTAGCGAGGGCAGCGTTAAGGTGCACGGTAACATCGCGCCGCTGATTGAGCTTGGTGCCGGCTTTGACCCCGAGCTGACCGCCCGCGAGAACATCTATCTGAACGGCGCCCTGCTCGGCTATACCAAGGAGTTCATCGACGCAAACTTTGACGGCATTATCGAATTCGCAGAGCTGCAGAACTTTGTCGATATGCCGCTTAAGAACTTCTCCTCGGGCATGGTGGCGCGTATCGCCTTTGCAATCGCGACGATTACCGAGCCCGATATTCTGATCGTTGACGAGACGCTGTCCGTCGGTGATGTGTTCTTCCAGCAGAAGTGCGAGGCCCGCATCCAGCACTTTATCCAGAGCGGTGACGTGACGGTTCTGTTCGTTTCGCACTCCATGGAGCAGGTTGAGCGCATCTGCCAGCGTGCCGTTTGGATTGAGAAGGGTGACCTTCGCATGGACGGCCCGGTCGATGAGGTCTGCAAGGCGTACCGCGAGCAGTTCAACTAGGTTATAATTACTTGCGCCTGACGGGCTTGCGCTTGCTTGGGCGTGCGGTTATTTGCTCCATTAGCTCAGTTGGATAGAGCAGGGGACTTCTAATCCCAAGGTCGACGGTTCGAATCCGCCATGGAGCACCATCGTTTATTAAGCCCAGACCGCTTGGTGGCCTGGGCTTTCTTCATCTTGTGTGCTGCTGGAGCCGAGCGCGAGCAAGCCGCTGCTGTTTGTTGGGGTTGGCATTTTACTTTTCGATACGTTCCCTCAGCAGCTCCAGTGCGTGAGCGTAGCCCTGCAGGCCCTCGCCAGTGATGGTGGCGAAGCAGGCTTGGCGTGCATAGCTCACCTGGCGGAAGTCTTCGCGCGTCTCTACGGCGCTGATGTGTATCTCGACGGCAGGGATGGCGACGGCCTTGAGGGCGTCAAGGATTGCCACGCTCGTGTGCGTGTAGGCCGCCGGGTTGATGACGATGCCGTCGACCTTGCCGTAGGCCTCCTGGATCTTGTCGACGATGCTGCCCTCGTGGTTAGACTGGAAGACCTCGACCTCGTCAAAGCCCTGCGCGGCGCCTGCCTCCTGGCAGATCTGGACCAGGCGGTCGTAGTTGTCGCTGCCGTAGATGCCCGGCTCGCGAATGCCGAGCATGTTGAGGTTGGGGCCGTTGATGACGAGTGCTTTCATGGTTGTTTCCTTTGCAGTCGAGAAACCACCACAAAGGTGCCTGTCCCCTTTGTGGTGGTTTTGGTTAGAGAGCGGGTGGGAGGGTGTCGAGGACGGCGCGGGCGGTGTTGGCGGCGCAGTCGCGTGAGTCGATGATGCAGTCGGCCCAGGCGCGGTAGCGCGGCATGCGCTGCTCGGCGAGCTTATCGATGCCATCGCGGGCGGTGATGGGGCGACCCTTATGGGCGAGTTCGTCGAGCTTGCGGTTGAGCATCACGATCTGGCTGTTCTGGTGCAGCAGCGGGTAGTTCTCGTCGCGTGTGACCACGCCGCCGCCCGTGGAAAGCACCAGGCCGCTGCGCTTGGAGATGTCGGCCAGCTCCGCCGTCTCCTGCTCGCGGAAGGCTGCCTCGCCGCGCTCGACGATAAAGTCGGCGCAGGGCATCCCCAGGCGCTCCTCAAGTGCGCGGTCCAAGTCAATGTGCTCGCGAACCGTGAGCCGGGCGATCTGCTCGCCCACGCGGGTCTTGCCCGAGCCCGGCATGCCGATCAGCGCGATGTTCTGTTCGCGGCGCGACAGGCGCTCCGTTACGTCCAGAATGCGCTCACGTGGAGTAATCTGGCCGGTGTAGCGCTCAACAGCCTGTGCCGCCTGGGCAACAAGCATGAGTAGGCCGCCGATGCAGGGGATGTCTCGGCGCTCGGCCTCGAGCATCAGACCCGTACGGGCGGGGTTGTAGACAATGTCGATGACGCCCTCGAGCGCATCGAGTCCTTCGAGTGTGCAGGGAGCGTCGGGGCAGTGGGGGAACATGCCGGCGGGCGTGCAGTTTACGAGCAGCGCGGCATCGGATTGCTGCGCGATGTTGTCGTAATTGACCTCGCTCGTGCGACCCACGGGTACGACGATGGCGCCCAGGTCGTCGAGCACCATGCTGGCCGTGGTGCCGGCACCGCCGGTGGCGCCGAGCACGAGGGCCTTCTTACCGGCAACCTCTACGCCTAGCTCCTCGACCAGGCATTGGAAGCCAAAGTAGTCGGTGTTGTCGCCGCGCAGGCGGCCGTCGGGCAGGCGCGTGATGGTGTTGACGTTGCCCATGCGCTTGGCGAGCGGACTCAACTCGTCCAAGTATTCCATGACGGCGCGCTTGTAGGGGATGGTCACGTTGGTGCCCTCCCACTCGTCACCCGTCATAAAAGCCACAAGATCCTCGGGCTCGCGCTCAAAACGCACGTACTCCAGGCCTGCGAGCTCTTTGTAGATGGTCGGGGTGTAGCTGTGGCCCAGCACGCGGCCCAGCACGCCGTAGGGACGGGTTGCGGCGGTATCGGTCATCTAGAGCACCTCCGTGTAGCTGCCAAAGTAGGTGAAACTCTCGCATACGTCGTCAATCGAGTCGAGCAGGTCGTCGAGGGCCTTGCTGCCAAAGGGGCAGTCCAGGTCAAAGTAGAACATAAACTCAAAGTCGTGGCCGGGGATGGGGCGGCTCTCAAGTTTGATGAGGTTGATGTTGAGCGCGTAGAATCGCTCGAGCACGCGGTAGAGGGCGCCCGGCTCATTGGCCGTGGTGATCATGAGCGAGGTGCGGTTGGCACCGGGATAGACGCGCGGCTCGCGGCTGATGACGACAAAGCGCGTGTAGTTGTTGTCCGAGTCCTGGATGTTGGGCTTCAGCACCTCCAAGCCGTAGAGCGCCGCACAGCTGCGCGAGGCGATGGCGGCGGCGTCGGTGCGTTCGGAGTTGGCGACCATCTCGGCCGACATGGCGGTGTTGGGGTACTTGGTGGCATGCAGGTCGTGGGACTCGATAAAGCCGGCACACTGGGCAATGGCTTGGCCGTGGCTGTAGACCTCGCGCACGTCCGCGAGCTTGGTGCCGGGCTTGACGAGCAAGTTGTGGTCGATCTTGAGGCGAAGCGAGCGCACGATGTGAAAGTCGAACTGGGCGAGCAGGTCGTAGACGGCGTTGACCGATCCGGCGGTGGAGTTCTCGATGGGCAGCACGCCAAACTCGCAGAACCCGTCGCGCACGGCTCGCATGACGCCCTCAAAGGTCTCAAAGAACGCGATGTCGGGCACGTCGAAGAGTTTGCACGCGGCGATCTGGCTATAGGCACCTTCCACGCCCTGGCAGGCAACGGTGGCCGTTTGAGGGAAGGGCGTGTTAAAGGCTGCAGCCGTGGCGTGGGCCTTTTGCGAGATGGTGATGCCCTTGAGCTCGTTGATGTAGCGCTGCTGCTCGGCCTTGCTCATGCTCATGAGGAGACGGAACAGGGTGATGGTCTGCGCCTTGTAGCGCTCGGGCGCGCGGCTGGCGAGGTTGTTGAGCTTGGAGCGCTCACGGGCGGGGTCGAAGACGGCCTTGCCCATCTCGATTTTTGACTTGGCTACCTCGGTGGCAATGTCCATTCGCTCGACAAAGCTGTTGAGGAGCGTGGTGTCGATGCCATCGATGGCCTGGCGGATGTCAGCAAGGTCCATAGGGACCCCTTTCACGTGTCGGTGATTTTTCTGGGACGGGGATTAAAAAATCATTGTGTAACTAATGACTTTTTAATCCCCGTCCCAGAAAAATCACTGGGTGGGCGTGGGGGCCGGAGTTGGCCCCCAGAGATTTTTAGAGCTGGGCGGCGTCCTCTAGGAGGGCGTCCCAGATAGCGAGGGCGGCGGCTGCCTCGGCAACGGGGACGGCTCGGGGGACGATGCAGGGATCGTGACGGCCGTGGACTGAGAGCTCGGCGTTTTCCATGGCGTCCATGTCTACGGTCTGCTGCTCGCGGCCAATTGAGGGCGTCGGCTTTACGGCCATGCGCCACATGACGGGCGCGCCGGTCGAAATACCGCCCAGGATGCCGCCGGCGTTATTGGACTCGACTTCGATCTCGCCGGTCTCGGCATCGATGCGATACGGATCGTTGTTCTCGCTGCCGCGCATGGCGGCCACGGCAAAGCCCATGCCAAACTCCACACCCTTCACGGCGGGAATGCCAAACGCGATTTGCGCGATGCGGTTCTCGATGCCGTCGAACATGGGGTCGCCGATGCCCGCGGGAAGCCCGTAAATGCCGCACTCCACGATGCCGCCGATGCTGTCGAGTTCGTCGCGCGCGGCTAGGATCTCCTCGCGCATGCGGCCGGCTGCGGCGGCGTCAATGCACGGCAGGTCGTTCGAAAGAATTGCCTTGCGGTCGGCCTCGCGATAGACCATGTCGTCCATGGGCAGGTCGGAGATACCGCCGATCTGCGCCACATGCGCCATGACCTGAATGCCGCGGGCTTCGAGCGCCTGCAGCGCAATGCCGCCAGCGATGCATAAGGGTGCCGTTAGGCGACCGGAAAAATGCCCGCCACCAGCGACATCGTGCATGTTGTGATACTTCACGCGCGCAGGGAAATCTGCGTGCCCGGGGCGGGGTTTGCGGCGCAGCTCGGAGTAATCCTTGGAGCGCGTGTTGGTGTTCTCGATAATCGCGGCGATGGGCGCGCCGGTGGTATGTCCATCGACAACACCGGCGATGATGTGGGCTGCGTCAGCCTCGCGTCGTTTGGTCGCGGTCTCGTCGCGTCCGGGGGCGCGACGGTCGAGGAAGGCCTGCAGCTCCTCCTGGTCCACGGCGATGCCCGCCGGGATGCCATCGAGCGAGCAGCCGATAGCGGGGGAGTGCGATTGGCCGAAGATGCTTAAGTGCAAGACGTTGCCAAAGGTCGAGGACATGCTATTCCTCCTCGAGTGTGACCTTGCCGCCCAGCAGGCGATAGTGGTCGAAGAAATCGGGATAGGACTTGTTGACGGCCTCGGCGCCGTGGATCACGACCTCGCCGGTGGCGCGGCTCGCGGCGATGGCGGCCATCATGGCGATGCGGTGGTCGTTGTGCGAATCGACCTCGCCGCCGTTGAAGGCATCGACGCCCTTGATGATGAGGTCGTCGCCGGCAATACGCACCTGCGCGCCCAGCGCGGTGAGCTCGCGGGTGGTGGTGGCCAGGCGGTCGGATTCCTTGATACGCAGGCGGGCGCAATCGCGGATAAAGGTGCGGCCCTGTGCCAGCGAGGCCACGGCCGAGATAACGGGCACCAGGTCGGGAATGTCGTGGGCGCTCATCTCAAAGCCGGCGAGCTTGTCGGACTGCACGGTGGCGGCGTTGGTGGAGCGCACGATGCGGGCGCCAAAGCGCGAAAGCGCGGCAAGCACGTTGCGGTCGCCCTGTGCGGAGCTCAGGGACACGCCCTCGACGGTGATGGGGTCGGTGCCGATAGCGCCGGCACACAGCCAAAAGGCAGCGTTGGACCAGTCGCCCTCGACGGCCACGCTGCCGGGCGTGCGGTACGAGCCGCTGCTCACGCGGAAGTTCGTGACCTCGGGCTGGCCGTCCTTGGCCGGAATGCGCTCGACGTTGACCTCAACGCCAAAGGCCTTCATGGCCTGGATCGTTAGGTTGATGTAGGGGCGGCTCTCAATGAGGCCAGTCACCTGCACACAGGAGGGCTGGGCGAGCAACGGGGCTGCCAGCAGCAGGCCGGAGATATACTGCGAGCTTACGTTGCCCGGCAGCACAAAGGTGCCCGGGCGCATGCGTCCGCTTGTCTTGAGCGGAAAACCGCCCAGACCCTGTAGGTCGCAGCCGGCGGCAATGATCTCGTCCGAGAGCGGGGACAGCGGGCGTGCGCCTAGGCGGCCCTGTCCCACAAAGGTTGCCTCTGCCCCCAGCGCGCAGGCGACGGGCAGCATAAAGCGGAGCGTGGAGCCGCTCTCGCCGCAGTCGAGCGTGCCGCCGGCAAGGGCCTTGAGCAGGCCGAACTCAATGCTCTTCATGGTGGGGTGGACCTGGAAGCCGTCCTCGACGGTCTCGATGCGGGCGCCGAGCGCCGTGAGGCAGCGGACCGTGGCCTCAATATCGGCGCAGGTGGTGTTGCAGGTCACATGCGTCTCTCCGTTGGCAAGGGCAGCGCAGATGATGAGACGGTGCGCCATCGACTTGGACGCGATGGCGGGAACGGTGCCCTTAAGCGGGGACGGGGTGATGCGGGCTAGCATGCGGATGCGTCTCCCTTCTGGCCGAGGCCCTCGGCAATGAGTTCGTGGAAAGTGGAAAGCGGCGTGCGGTCGATGCTGCAGCGGCCAATGCCGTGCGGAATCACCAGGTCGATGGTGTCGCCCGCGCGCTTCTTGTCGTGGAGCGCCTCGGCAAAGACGGCATCGGCATTGAGGTCGCAGCGGGTCTTGAGGCCGTGGCGGGCGCAGAGCTCCTCAATACGGCCGGGCAGTGCAGCATCGCAAACGCCGTGCAGGGCCGCGGCGCGCGTGATGATGCCCATGCCGATCGACACGCAGTTGCCGTGTCCGAGCTCAAAGTGCTCGCAGGCCTCGACGGCGTGTCCGGCGCTGTGTCCAAAGTTGAGCAGCTTGCGCTGGTTGGTTTCGCGCTCGTCGGCGACGACCACGGCGCGCTTGATGTCGATGTTGCGGGCGATGATGAGTGCTACGCGGGCCACATCGCGGTTGAGCAGCTCCAGCGTGAGCGGGGTCTTCTCCAGCTCGGCGAAAAGCTCCGGGTCGGCGATCACGGCGTGCTTGACGACCTCGCCGCAGCCGTCGGCGAACTGCTCGGGCGTGAGGGTGGCCAGGCACCCCACGTCGGCGATAACCACGCTCGGCTGCCAAAAGGCGCCGGCCAAGTTCTTGCCGGCAGCCAGGTCGATGGCGGTCTTGCCGCCCACCGACGAATCCACCATGGCGAGCAGGCTCGTCGGGATCTGCACAAACTTGCAGCCGCGCATGTAGGTCGCGGCCACAAAGCCCGCCACATCGCCCACGACGCCGCCCCCGAGTGCCACGATCACGTCGGAGCGCGAAAGCTCGTGCTCGGCCACAAACTCCAAAATGGCAACATAGGTTTCGGCGCGCTTATGGGCCTCGCCGGCCTCGAAGGTGCAGATGCTCACCTCGTAGCCTGATGCCTCCAGGCTCTGCTTAACGGGCATCTGGTAGAGCGGGCCTACGTTGGTGTCCGTCACGATGACGGCCTTGGTGCCGCCGGCAGTGGCGCGCACGAGCGGTCCCGCCTGCTCCAGCAAAAACGTGCCAACATGCACCTGGTAGGGGCGTGCGGTGTCGATATCGATGGTAATCGCCATAAGCTTCGGTCCTTTCGACCTGGCGTGATAGGTGGTCTAGTGGGAGGCCTCGTCGTCGAGTGCGCGCTTAATGCGGTCGCCCTCGGCAAGGAGATTCTCCAGATAGCGCTGGTCGCGGTTCTTGAGCGCACGGCTGTAGGCGCCAAGCGACTCGATCAGATGGTCGATCTCGAAGGCGAGCGCGTCGGCGTCGTCGATCATGAGCTCGGACCACATTTGCGGGTTGAGGTGCGCCACGCGGGTGAGATCGCGGTAGCTACCGGCCGAAAAGCCGTGGTGGACCTGGGCGGTGGGGCTTTTGACGTAGGCGTTGGATACCACGTGCGCAAGCTGGCTCGTGAAGGCGATGACGCGGTCGTGCTCGGCGGCGCTGGTCACGCTGAACTTGCCAAAGCCCAAGGGGCGCACCATCTCGCGCACCTGGCCCAAAAGCTCCAGCTTGAGCGCATCGTCTACCGCGGGCGGTACGAGCACCAGCGGGGCGCCCTGGAACAGGTCGGCACGAGAGTTAGCGTAGCCCGAGAACTGGGTGCCCGCCATGGGGTGCGCGCCCACAAAGTAAAAGCCGTGCTCGCGGGCAAGCTCAAAGGCACGTTCGCACACGATGCCCTTGACGCCCACCGTGTCGATCACCACGGGGCCCATGATGGCGTCGGTGTCGGTGGCGTCGGCGAGCGCCTTGGCGTGCGTCTCGAGCCACTCGATGCATGCCTCGGGGTAGCAAGCCAGGACGATGATGTCGCATTCGCCGAGTGTCTTGTCGTTGAGCTCTCCGGCGACAGTGCCCATGCTGGCGGCCGTCATGACATCGTCATCGGGGTCCCAGGCCAGCACGCGGACGCCCGCCTGTGCATAGCCGCGGGCAAAGCTACCGCCGATGAGGCCAAGGCCGACGATGCCGGCGCACTTGGGGCCGCCCTGGTTAACGCGCGCGTTTCTCACCGTACCCATGGGCTACTCCATGGTCTCTTGGCAGACAACCTCGCGGATGGCTCGGATGCGGCGCATGGTGTCGTCGAACTGATCGGGGGTGAGGGCCTGGGCGCCGTCGGACCAGGCGCGGCTCGGCTCGTCGTGGACCTCGATCTCCAGGCCGTTGGCACCGCAGGCGGTCGCGGCGAGCGCCATGGGCTCGACGTAGCGGGTGTAGCCGGTGGCGTGGCTGGGGTCGGCGACGACGGGCAGGTGCGATAGGTGGTGCAGCACCGGCACGGCGTTGAGGTCGAAGGTGTTGCGGGTGCGGGTCTCGAAGGTGCGAATGCCGCGCTCGCACAGGATGACGTTGTCGTTGCCCTCGCTCATGATGTACTCGGCGGCCATGAGCAGCTCATCGATCGTGCCGGACATACCGCGCTTGAGCAGGACCGGAGTCTTGGTCTTGCCGACCTCCTTGAGCAGGGGGAAGTTCTGGGCGTTGCGGGCGCCGATCTGCATGACGTCGATCTTCTTGTCAAGGAAGACCTGCACGTCGCGTGGGTCCATGATCTCGGTGACGATCGGCATGTCGAGCTCGGCAGACGCCTCGCACAGCAGGTCGAGGCCGGCGGGGCCCATGCCCTGGTAGGCGTAGGGGGAGGTGCGGGGCTTGTAGGCACCGCCGCGCAGCATCGTGGCACCGGCGGCCTTCACGCGGCGGGCGATGCGGACGAGGTTCTCGCCCTCGACGGAGCACGGGCCGGCGATGACCTGGAACTGATCGCCGCCGATCTTGACGCCGTGGCCGCAGTCGATGACGGAGTCCTCGGGGTGGAACTTACGGTTGGCGCGCTTGAACGGCTCGGAGACGCGCTGCACGCGCTCGACGACATCCATGGACTCGAGCAGGAACGGGTCGATCTTGGTCGTATCGCCCACCAGGCCGATAATCGTCTCATTCTCGCCGCGCGAGACATCGGTCTTCAGGCCCTTTTTCTCAATCCAGCTGACGATATGGCCGACGGCCTCGTCGCTGGCGCTCTGCTTTAAAATTGCAATCATGGTGTGCCTCTCACCTCGATGGATAACTTTTGCAAAAACGGCCCGCATCGCGAGCCGTGTATATATGGTGCATGAGAGTTTATACTATCTGACTCGCTTTTGCCTTCTAAAGTGGGCCGTTGCGCCGCGTCTTCCTCGGAATTGCAAAGCTTTTTCTTTTATTTTGATAGCCCGTGGTGCACTTGGGTATAATGCTAAACGTTGGCCCTATTAGCTCAGGGGATTAGAGCGTCTGCCTCCGGAGCAGAAGGCCGTTGGTTCGAATCCAACATGGGGCACCATCGAACGTAAGACCGTCCGAACCTCGCATGGTCCGGGCGGTTTTTCTTATACCGACTCGACGTGATGGGACGTGGTATGGCAGCAACGGATATCGAGCGCGGACTCTCGACCGCCGAGGTTGAGGAGCGCATCGCCGCCGGTAAGATCAACCGCAACATGGAGTGCAAGACCAAGTCGGTCAAAGAGCTCATCATCGAGAACCTCTGCACGCTGTTCAATTTGATCAACGTGATCTTGGCGTTCCTGGTCATTTTGACCGGTTCGTTTAAGAACCTGACGTTCCTGTTTGTGGTGTTCCTCAATACCGCTATTGGCGTCATTCAATCCATGCGGTCCAAGAAGATGGTCGATAAGCTCACGCTGCTGACCTCTAAGAAGGCCATCGCGGTGCGCGACGGTGCCGAGGTGGAGCTCGACTTGGACCAGATCGTGCTCGACGACATCATCCGCCTGGGGCGCGGCGACCAGATTCCCGCTGACGCCGTGGTGGTTTCCGGCGAAGCGCTCGTGAACGAGAGCCTGCTGACGGGCGAGAGCGACCTTATCAAGAAACAGCCCGGTTCCGAGCTCATGAGCGGCAGCTTTATCGACTCGGGCCTGCTGCGCGCTCGCGTGATCCATGTTGGCGCCGACAACTACGTGGCTAAGATCAATAACGAGGCCAAATACGTCAAAAAGGTCAATTCCGAGATCATGAACGCGCTTAACGCCATCGTGCGCTTTGCGAGCATCATCATGATCCCGCTCGGTTTGGCGTTGTTTGCCTCGAGTGTGAGCGAGCTGTGGGATGCCGCGGGAACCCCGGGCGATAGCGCGCTTTCGTGGTGCTTCTCCGAGCTGTTGGCTGGTCATGTGCCTTCGTCGGCGCTGCTGTCCACGGTGGGTGCCCTGCTGGGCATGATCCCGCAAGGCCTGGTGCTGCTGACCTCGTCGGTGCTCGCCATCGCCACGGTGCGCCTGGCCCGCCGCAAGGTGCTGGCACAGCAGCTCTACTGCATCGAGACGCTCGCTCGCGTCGACGTGCTGTGCCTGGACAAGACGGGCACCATCACGTCGGGCCGTATGGAGGTCGAGGGCACGTATCCGCTGCCGGTTGAGGGCGTGAGCCTAGACGCCGGCTCGGACGAGGCGGCCGTTCCCGTCGATACCACGGTGCTCGATTTTGCGCTGGCTAACGTCGCGCGTGCGACTTCGGCCGATGCCAACGAGACCTGCCAGGCGCTGCTCAACTATTACGCCGATCGCCCGGTCGAGGTGTCTGAGCCGCTGTCGGTCATTCCGTTCTCGTCCTCCAAAAAGTGGAGCGGTGCGTCGTTTGTGCAGGGCTCCTATGTGATGGGTGCGGCGCAGTTTGTGCTCTCCGATCGTGTGTTTTCGCAGGTCGAGAACCGTGTCGCCGAGCTTGCCGATACCTGCCGCGTGCTCGTGGTGGCGCGCGTGGACGGCTTTTCGCCCGATGGCGATATGGTGGGCGAGGCCGAGCCCGTGGGCTTTGTGACCATCCGCGACGAGATCCGTACTTCGGCGGCCGAAACCATCGGCTACTTTAACGAGCAGGGCGTGACCCTCAACGTGATCAGTGGCGACGACCCGCGTACGGTGTCGTCGATCGCGCGCGTGGTGGGCGTGCCGGGGGCGGACGCTTATGTGGACGCCACGACGCTCGATACGCCGGCCAAGCTCGATGCCGCAGTGGACCGCTACCATGTCTTTGGTCGTGTGACCCCGCAGCAGAAGCGCGAGCTCGTGCAGGCGCTCAAGCGCCGCGAGCACACCGTGGCCATGACGGGCGACGGCGTCAACGACGTGCTGGCGCTCAAGGAGGCCGACTGCTCCGTCGCCATGGCGGCTGGCTCCGATGCCGCGCGCAACGTGGCCGAGATCGTACTCGTCGACAACGATTTTGCCTCGATGCCCGCCGTGGTGGCCGAGGGCCGTCGCTCCATCAACAACCTGCAGCGTTCGGCCTCACTGTTCCTGACCAAGACGCTGTTCTCGATGGGCCTGGCGGCGCTGTGTATCGCGCTGCCGCCGTACCCCTTCGAGCCCATCCAGATGACGCTCATTAACTTCTTCTGCATCGGCGCGCCGGGCTTTGTGTTGGGCCTGGAGCCCAACAATGCTCGTGTGAAGGGTGCGTTTTTGAGCAACGTACTCAAGCGTGCACTGCCGGCGTTGATTGCGGTCATTTTGGCTGCGGCGCTCGATATCTTTGTGGCGCGCGTGTTTGGCTTTAGCCAGCTCACGCTGTCTACGATGTGCCTGCTTACGTCGTGCGCGGCGAGCGTCAGCCTAATCTGGCGCATCTCGCAGCCTCTCACGCCCTTACGTGTGGTGCTCTTTGTGTTTGTAGTCGCCGGCATCCTGGTGGGCGTTATCGGATTCCCGGAGCTGCTGTCTATTGCCAACCTGTCGATGGGCCAGATGGTTATCTTGGCTGTTATCGTGGTCTTTACCTGCTCGGTGTTCTTTAAGCTCGCCACGATGATGGATTCGCTCAAGCCGCGTCGTCGTCATGCCGCAACTGGTTTTGGCCGTGGTGTGCGCGTCCACCTGGGTCGCGGTGGCGGCAAGGTGAGCTCGACGGGTTCGACGGCCGAGCGTTTTGCCAAGCGCGTCGCCGCCGACATGGCGCAGCGCCGCGAAGATCGCACCGCTCGCGAGGCCGAGGCCCGCGCACTCGAGGGCGTGGCCCAGGCCCAGCCCAAGAAAAAGAAGAGTGCCGGAGCCAAGCGCTCTCGCGTGACCAAGTCCGCCCAAGGCATCAAGGTCTCGATGCCAAGCAAAAAGAAGAAGTAGCTACGCCCTGGCGATGTTGAATTGGTGCCTTGTTCCTGTGGGGCCGTGGCGATGTTATGCTCTAACCTCGATTGTTTGAATTGCTTCGAAAAGAGGATGCCGTGATCTGCCCGCATTGCCTTAAGACTATCGAGGACGGCGCCTCGTTCTGCCCCTACTGCAACGCCTATGTGGGTCCGGGCGATGGCCCCGAGCACACCGAGTTCGTGTTCTGTGAGGGCTGCGGTGCCCGTCTTTCTCCGCATGATCGTACGTGCCCCAAATGCGGACGCCCCGCTCCGGGTATCCTCTCCGAGGACGCGGCCGCATCCGACCTGGCAGCGGGCCGCACGGCGGGCTTTCCGCGCCTAACGCAAGAGCAGATCGATACCGAGGTGCCGCATGCGCCAGCCTCTGCCGCTGCGGTGCTCTCAGACGCCGCCGACCCCAATGAGACTTGCGTGCTGCCGGCTTTCGATAAGGATTTTGGTATCCCCAAGGTCGACATTCCCACGCCCGTTTCCCTGCATGACGATGCTCAAAAACCCAAGCGCAAAGTGCATCCCGACGAGGACGCCTATCACAAGCACAAGCGTCATATCCCCAAGCCGCTCATCGTCATCGCGGTCCTTGCCGTCGTTTGTGGCGGTGCCTATTGGTTCGTGACGACCGATCCCATGGGTGTTATGCCCGGCTTCTATGACCAGTTTGGCCAGGCCGCGCAGACGACCTTCCCTACGCGCCAAAAGGGTGAGGCGACTGAGGACGATACCAAGCAGGACGATTCTGCCGAGGTGGTCCAGGAAGAAACCGTGCTCACCGATGATCAGCTCTATACCAGGCTCGACGGTCTGTATCAGACCATCGTGTCCTACGGTGACGAGGACCAGATCGGCGAGGTCATCGATTCTTTTAACAACGGCTATCTTCGAACGCCGCTGTCCACCCGTCAGGAGCTGTCGCAGAGTGCCTACGCTCTGCGCGACCAGATCAAAAAGACGCAAGATGAGCTCAACAACCTTAAGTATCAGGACGATACGGTCTATGCGGACGACATCGCCCACTTAAAGCAGCTTGCCGAGTGGATGTATGAGCGCGTCGACGTGATTTGCCAGAGCTGGGACATCTCGCTGGCCATTCCCGATGGCGAGTCGATGAGTTCCCACCAAAGCGAGATCCTGGCGCCCATCGCGCAGAGTGGCAACAGCGCGCTGAACCAGTACGACGCCAATGTGGGTTCCTGGAAGCCGCAGCAGTGTTCCTAAAATTAGTTCGCCATAGTCGGCATAACCTACGTGCGCAATTGATGTAAGCGCATGCTTATTGCTACAATTCGTACAAATATGCTTTAAACGCACGAGGAAGGAACCACATGTTTGGTTTTAAGAAAGAGCTCTACACGCCTGAGTATCAGCTTGCCGGCGACGAGTGCGCCGTTATCGAGACGTCGAAGGGTACCATCAAGGTCAAGTTTGACGGCGAGGGCGCTCCCATTCATGTCGCGAACTTCTGCGAGCTTTCCACGATGGGTTTCTATGATGGCCTTAAGTTCCATCGCTATGTGCCCGGCTTTGTCATTCAGGGCGGCGACCCCAATACCCGCGATATGTCCGGCGCCGACGTCGCTGCCGGTCTTGAGGGCCCCGACGGCATGCCCGGTACCGGTGGCCCCGGCTACTGCATCAAGGGCGAGTTTGCCACCAATCCGCGCAACAGCCATGTCGATGGCGCCCTTGCCATGGCACGCTCCATGGATCCCGATTCCGCGGGTTCGCAGTTCTACTTCTGCTTGGGTGCCCAGCATAACCTCGATTCCGGTTACACCGTCTTTGGTACCACGGTCGAGGGTCTCGATGTGATTTCGCAGCTGCGTGCCGGCGACGAGATCGTCCATGTCGAGATCGTTCACGAGTAAAGGGGATTTCCTTGAATAGCCAGCTGATCCAACAGGGCCGTGCCGCTTACCGCGCGGGTGATTTTTCCGCTGCAGCCCAGATGCTTGGGGCGGCAAAAACTCCCGATGAGATTATGGGCGAGGCCGATCACCTTCGTGGCAACGCCTTGATGCACCTGGGCATGTATGCCGAGGCCGCCGAGGCCTATGCCGCCGCCCTCAACGACGGCACCTATGGCAAGCGCGGCGCGCTGCTCACCAACCGCGGCAAGGCACTCGCCGCCGTGGGCGACTACACGACGGCCGCTCAGGCGTTCTCTGCCGCTACGCAGGACGCTTCTTATGCCACGCCGTTCAAGGCCTATCTGGGCCTGGGTAACGCGCTGTTCCAGTCGGGCGACTATGCCAACGCGGGTACTGCTTTCCGTCAGGCTGCCATCGACGGCGCCAATCCGGCTCCTGCCGCCGCACTCGGCGAGCTCGGTCGTTGCTTCATTAAGCTCGGCCGTCCGGCGGATGCCGTGGAGACCTACCGTACGGCTATCGACTTTGCCGGCCCCCGCGACGACACGCGTGCGCTCAACGCCGGCATGGGTCAGGCGCTTTCTGCCGCCGGCCGTCCCTCCGACGCACTCGACGCCTTTAACGCCGCTACTGCCGATGGTATCTACCAGCTCACCTCCGAGCAGGCCGATGAGCTTGCCCGCGTGCACGATTCGCTTGCCGCGCTGTCTGCCCAGACGGCTATGGCCACGGCTCCGGCGCCCGCGATGGACGCTCCTGCCGTCGATCCGCTCGATCCTACGGGCGCGACCGGTCAGTTTATGCCCGATCCCTCGGACACCGGCTTCTTTACGCTGTCCGAGTCCGAGATGGTCCAGCAGGACCGTCAGGATCGTAAGCAGGCCAAGGTCCGTCGTCGCCACCGCCACACGGGTCTCAAAGTCTTCATCGTGCTGCTTCTGCTCATTTTGATCGCCGTGGGCGGTCTGGGCTTTGCCTACACGCGCGGCTTTGGTTTCCCGTCCCAGGAGTCTGTCGTTTCCGATCTGTTCCAGGCTGCCGGCGACGGTGACACGGCAAAGGCCGAGTCTTGCCTGGCCTCGAGCCTGTCCGAGGACGCTAAGTCGATGATCATCTCCTCGATTCCGCAGGGTGCCACTGTGTCCGTCGAAGGCATGGATCAGTCCATGACCGAGACGACCGCTAAGGTGAAGGCATCGCTGTCCAAGGGCGGCGAGCAGGAGTACACCGTCAAATTCGTGCGCTCCGACAACCATATCGGCTGGGCCGTTTCCTCGCTCGATATGGATTTCTCGGCTGCTGACAACCAGTAGTGACCTTATGGGATTTAGCTTTGCCCGGCGCTTCACCGCAAGTGAGGTGCCGGGCTTGCGCTAGTATGATGAGCTAGTAGTTTTCCAGCAATCATCCAACACATCAGGAGTTGCGTTGTTTTCTTTGATGGATATGTTCTTCGGTAGCTATGCGGGCGATCTTGCCATCGACCTCGGCACCGCCAATACGCTTGTCTCCGTGCGCGGCAAGGGCATCGTCATTCGCGAGCCCTCTGTAGTCGCCATCGACAAGAACGACGAGCGCATCCTGGCGGTCGGTATCGAGGCAAAGCGCATGCTCGGCCGTACGCCCGGCAACATCGTGGCCGTTCGTCCCCTGAAGGACGGCGTCATCGCCGACTTCGATGTTACAGAGGCTATGCTTCGCTACTTTATCGACAAGGCGTCCGAGAAGCGCTATCCGTGGACCCCGCGTCCGCGCGTTGTCGTCTGCGTTCCCTCCGGCGTCACGTCGGTCGAGAAGCGAGCTGTCTTTGAGGCCACGATCCAGGCCGGCGCTCGCCAGGCCTATCTGATCGAAGAGCCTATGGCCGCCGCTATCGGCGCCGACCTGCCCGTCGAGGAGCCTACCGGCTCCATGGTCATCGACATCGGTGGCGGTACCACCGAGGTTGCCGTTATCGCTATGGGCGGCATCGTCGTCTCGCAGTCCATCCGTATTGCCGGCGACGAGTTCGATCAGGCCATCCTCACGCACGTTCGCGATGCCTACAACTTGGCCATCGGCGAGCGTACGGCAGAGGACATCAAGATCAAGGTCGGCTCCGCCGTGCCGCTCAAGGACGAGCTCGACGTCGAGGTCAACGGCCGCGACGTGATCACCGGTCTGCCCAAGACCGTGCGCATCGAGAGCGAGGAGATTCGTCGCGCACTCAACAAACCGCTCGACGAGATGGCCAAGGCCGTCAAGGACGCGCTCGACGCTACGCCTCCCGATCTTGCCTCGGACCTTATGTACTACGGCATTTTGCTGACCGGTGGCGGCGCGCTGCTGCGCGGTCTCGACGTGCGCCTGCGCGATGAGACCGGCGTTTCGGTCAACGTCAGCCCCACGGCGCTCGATAACGTTGTTAACGGCTGTGCCCGCGTGCTCGAGGCCAATGCGTTTGATGGCGGCTTCGTCCAGACCAATGCTTAATTTCCAAAAGGTGGATTCCATTTGGCACGATCTTCGGGTTTCTCCACAAATCTGAATACCAAGCGACAATCAACGGGTATGCGCCCGTTGATTGTTTTCAGCCTGATTTCGGTGTTGCTGCTCACGTTTTACATCCGCGAGGGCGAGGCAGGACCGATTCATGCCGTGCGTTCGGGCGTAACGACGATTACCTCGCCGGTGCGCTTTGTGGGCTCGGCTGTGGCGGCTCCCTTCAATGCGATTGGCAACGTGTTCTCTAACCTAACGGCGTCGCAGGACACGCTCGACGAGCTCAAGAAGCAAAATGAGGAGCTGACCTCTAAGGTCGCCGAGCTTTCTGAGGCTCAAAAGACTGCCGAGCGCCTGGAGGGCCTGGTCGGGCTGCAATCGACCTACAACCTCAAATCGACCGCAGCTCGTATCGTTGGTGCCTCCGGCGATGCCTGGACCTCGACCGTTACCATCGACAAGGGCTCTGCCGACGGCCTTACCATCAACATGCCCGTGACGAGTTCTGCCGGTGTTATCGGCCAGATTATCGAGGTATCGGCCAAGACCTCTACCGTGCGCCTGATTGGCGACGAGAACTCGGGCGTGTCCGCCATGGTGCAGGACACGCGCGCCCAGGGTATGCTGCAGGGTCAGGCTGACGGCACGCTGCGTCTTGAGTACGTGAGCGTCGACTCCGATGTTAAGGTTGGCGATATCATCGTGACCTCTGGCATCGGTGGCGTGTTCCCCAAGGGCCTTCCGCTTGGCACCGTCTCGTCGGTTGAGAAATCGGCAAACGACGTGTACTACACCATTGTGGTGCGCGCTCAGACCACGGCCGAGAACAACGAGGAAGTGCTGGTCATCACCTCGCTGACCGACGAACAGTCGGCCTCGGATGAGGACGTGAGCACGGCCAACAGCACGCCGCAGGGAACGTCGCGCGATGCTGCGACCAAGACGAAGGACGAGAGCTCGGATGACAGTTCCGACACGTCCGTGACGACCGATTCTGGCTCGAGCGAATAGGGGGCATGTCCATGGATCTACACGAGCAGGGGATGAGCTCCCGCACGTTTGTAATCGCCGCCATTGTGTGTGTGCTGCTGCAGGCAGGCCTGGCACCGCAGATCTCCATTGCGGGAGGTCGCGTCAACTTCATGATTATCCTGGTGTGCCTAAGCGTGTTCTCGGGCGACCCGACCCGTGCCGTCGTGTGCGGTTTTTGCAGCGGCTTGTTTTATGACCTGTCCGCTGCCGTGCCGGTGGGCGTTATGTCGCTCCTGCTGACCGTGGGTTCTTTTGCCCTGGTGCACAGCGCCGTCGGTCAGACGGGCGGTACCCCGAGTGCGCGCGGCGTCACCGTGGGCGCCTTTGCGCTCGTCATTAATGTGATCTACAGCATCATCTTGCTGTTTATGGGTTTGGAGACGAGCTTTGTCGTGGCGATCTTCGGCCATGCGCTGCCGTCCTCGATCCTGACGGGTCTGGTTGCCATTCCGTTTTTGATGTCCGGCGTCGTGCCGCAGTCCGGCTATGGATTCTCCGCACGTGGCGGACGCCAGACGGGTATGCGCTTTAAGCCCAAGACCCGCAAGCTCAAATAGGGGAGGCCCGTAGATGTCTTCCCAGATGACGGTTATTATCGCCGGTATCGTGCTGGTTGTGGCCATCGTGGTCGTGCTGGTCATCATGCGTCGAGGCGATTCCCGTTTTACCTACGATACACAGCATGGAACGGCCCCGCGCGCCACCGAGGGCGAGGGCAATACCGCGGCGACCGCCTTTAAGGGCCGCTTTTCCATCCTCACCACGGGTGTGGGCGCGATGTTTGCGGCACTTGCCGTCAAGCTGTGGGGCATGCAGATGGTCTCGTCGGACTATTACGAGAAGCAGGCTAATAGCAATCAGACTCGCACCGTTACCACTCCCGCTGTACGCGGCCGCATCCTCGACCGCAATGGCGTGGCGCTTGTCCAGAACCGTCCCTCACTTGCTGTCGTGGCCTACCGCGACCTTGCCGAGGATGAGGTTCTGGTTCGCCATCTTGCCAACGTGCTTGGAATGCCTTACGTGGCGGTCCTTCGCAATATTCAGGACAATACAGAGGGCGCTCAGAGCCTGCATACCATCGCGACGGACGTCCGTCGCTCCACGGTTGCCTATATCAAGGAACACGCCGGCGAGTTCCCGGGCGTCAAGATTGCCGAGCGTACCGAGCGCCAGTATCCATATGGCGAGACGGCATGCCATATCTTGGGCTATACCGGCACCATTACCTCCGAGCAGCTCGAGGCCCAGAATAAGAAAACCTCTGGCGATGATGATGCTTCTGCTGGCAAGATTACGTACCAGTCGGGCGATATCGTGGGCCAGGCGGGCGTTGAGAGCTACTACGAAAACCTGCTGCAGGGTATTCGTGGCGAGCAGACCGTCAAGGTCGATGCCTCGGGCAATGTGACCGGTCAGGCCGGTGCCGTGCCTGCGAAGGCCGGCTCCGACATTAAGCTCACGCTCGACCTTAAGATCCAGCAGGCCTGCGAGATGGCGCTGGCGAGCGCTATCGAGCTTGCCAAGACCACTGGCTACAGCAATGCCGGCAACGGCGCTGTGGTGTGTCTCGATCCCAACAATGGCGAGATCCTGGGCATGGCGAGCCAGCCCAAGTTCGATCCGTCCGTCTTTATCGGCGGCGTCTCAAATGACGTGTGGACCGAGCTCAATGATGACAAGGGTTCGCACCCGCTGCTCAACCGCGCCATTAGCGGACAGTACATGTCGGCCTCGACCATCAAGCCGCTCTCGGCACTGGCCGGTCTTGAGTTTGGAACCTACACGTCGGGGCAGACGACCAACTGCACGGGCTATTGGACGGGTCTGGGCAAGTCGTGGGGCAAGTACTGCTGGTTGCATTCCGGCCACGGCACCATGACGCTGCAGTCGGGTATCGCCAACTCGTGCGACCCTGTCTTCTACGACATGGGTAAGGCGTTCTTTTATGACGAGCAACATCCCGAGGGCTTGCAGGAGGTCTTTCGTCGCTGGGGCCTAGGCAAGACCTGCGGTATCGATCTGCCGAGTGAGGGCGCGGGCCGTATTCCCGATGCCGAGTGGAAAGAGTCGTACTTCACCGACGCCTCTGCCGAGGACCGCAAGTGGAATGCCGGCGATATGACCAACATCGCCATCGGCCAGGGCGACATCCTGGTGACGCCCCTGCAGATGGCGTGCGCCTATATGGGTCTTGCCAACGGCGGCAAACAGTACGTGCCTCACGTGTTTTTGTCTGCCGTGTCGCGCGATGGCGACGGCGATGCCTATAAGTACAACGGCAAGGGCAAGAAGAAGCGCCTGGAGGCCAAGATCAACAGCGATTCGGATTTGGCTCTTGTTCGCAACGGTATGCACGACGTGATTTACACGGCATCGACGTCCCTGGCGGCGCACTTTGGCACCCTGACGCCGCAGGTATACGGCAAGTCGGGCACGGGCGAGAAAAGTGGCGAGGACGAATACGCGTGGTTCTGCGCCTATGCGCCGGCCGATGACCCCAAGTATGTCATCGCTACTGTCCTGGAGCAGGGCGGCGGCGGCTCAGATACCGCGATGCATGTCGTGCGCGACGTGCTCGGCGTGATTTATGACGAGCCCGATACCTCTTCGGCCTCGGGCGATTCTTCGGTTCGATAGGAGGTTGCGATGGATTTTTCTCCGGCGGATCTGTTCCGTTCAACCAAGACCGGCTCTCGCAGCAGCCTGGACCGCGTCAACAAGCAACTTTCGGCCTCGCGCGGCACGTTTCGCCAAAAGGTGCATATCGGTGTGCTCGTGGCTACTGTGGCGCTCGTCGCCTACGGTGCCATCATCATCTGGTCGGCTTCGCAGTTTAAGGCCGATGCCTCGTTCTCACGCCATCTGCTGGGAATCGGCATCGGGGCGGTGCTGGCGGTGTTGGTCTGGCGTACCGACTTGCGCGGTATTTCCAATTTCTCGACGGCGTTGCTCGTCATCGACCTGATCGTGATCTTCTCGCCCAAGATTCCGGGCCTGTCCTATACGGGCGGTCTGGGCATGACGGGCTGGATCAAGATTCCCGGTATCGGCTTGACATTCCAGCCGGTTGAGCTTGCCAAGCTCATCACCATCTTCTTTATTGCTACGCTTGGCTCGCAATATAACGGTCGCATCGATACCGTTCGCGACTACGTCAAGCTCTGCGGTATGCTGTCCATTCCGTTTTTGGCCGTCGTTGCCATGGGCGACCTGGGCTCGGGCCTGGTCGTGCTTGTTTCGGGCGCCATCGTCATCTGCATGAGCGGTGCACGCCGCGAATGGGTGCTGTCGACTCTGGCCCTGCTCGTGGGCTTGGTGGCCCTCGTTCTGGCGCTCGATTCGGTCTTTGATTCGTTGCTCGGCCACGATGTGCTCATCAAGCAGTATCAGATGAACCGTCTGACGGTCTTTATCGACCCCGATAATGCCGATTCGGACGATGCCTACAACCTGCAGCAGTCGCTTATCGCCGTTGGCTCGGGCGGCTTCTTTGGTAAGGGTTTGGGCCATGCGACGCAGTCGGCCGGCGGCTTTCTGCCTGAGTTCCACACCGACTTCGTCTTCGCCTTCCTGTCCGAGACCTTTGGTTTTTGCGGTTCCTTTTTGCTCCTGTGCCTCTACGTGCTGCTGATCTTTTCGACGATTCGCGTCGCCTTTAAGTGTGAGTCGCTGTTTTTGCGTCTTTCGTGTGTGGGCATCGTTGGCATGTGGGCGTTCCAGACCTTCGAAAACATCGGCATGTGCATCGGCGTGATGCCGATTACCGGTATTCCGCTCCCATTTATTAGCTTCGGTTCGTCTTCGATGATGATTCAGCTGCTGACGGTGGGTATCGTACAATCCATATGGCGGCATCGTTCGGGCGCCGCGTAACCGCTGGAGGGGTTTGCCATGAAAATTCCCGTAGATAAGCTGACCCGCGCTTTTAAGATGGGCGCGTCCGTTAAGAAGGATTCCGATACACCTGTGCGCGTCTCGGTCTATCTGGATTCGTCCGCCTCGCGCTTTCTGGCCGAGACGGTGCGTGACGCCTTTGTGCCGCAGACGACCTCGGGCATTGTGCGCGTCGAGCGTCTGGGGGAGGAGCGAATTGCTCCAAAGACCGATACCGATGTGGTGCTGGTGCTCTCGTGTGGTTCCGACCGCTTGGAGAGTGCCGTGCAGGAGCTCGTGATCGCCGGCGCGCCCGTGTGCGTGCTTGCCGAGTCTGCTGTGGAGGTGCCGTTTATCGAGGAGTCTACGCCCATGCTCGGCGTGGTAGCGGCAACCGATAAGACGTATCTGCTCGAGACGCTTGCCCGCTGGATTCTCGATCGCACCGACAAGGAAACGGCTTTTGCGGCGAACTTTGCCTTCATGCGCATCGCTGCGGCCAATCGTATCATCACCTCGTGCGCGCTCACCAATATGGCGACCGGTGCGCTGGTGTTTTTGCCGGGCGCCGATTATCCCGTTATGGCGCTGGCGCAGGTGGGCATGCTCTTTGAGCTCGCTGCCGTCTTTGGACGCGGCATTAAGCCTGAGCGCGGCTACGAGGTCGCGGGCGTGCTTGCCGGCGGTCTTGTGATCCGAGCGGTCACCCGCGCACTTGTCAAGCAGACGCCGCATATTGGGTTTGCCGTCAAGGCGCTCACTGCTGCCGCGGGCACCTATGGCATGGGCCGTGCGCTCGTTTCGCTCTACGAGCGCGATGTCGACTACAGCCGTGCCAACGAGGTGGTCACTGCCACGTTCTCCCGCGTTCGCGATCTGGTGACCACGGTCGCGGGCGCTACCCGTCCTATGGCGTCCTATCAGGACGCATCAGATCTCGCTGCTTAGGGGTTTTCCGTTGCGCGTTGCATACCAAGACTGTTTTCATTTAATTGAGCCGTTGCTCGCCAAGGTCGAGAAGCCGAGTCGCTATATCGATCACGAGTGGGGCACGCTTTCCAAGGCCGATGCCGACTACCGTTGCTGCCTGATCTATCCGGATGTGTACGAGGTCGGTCTGCCCAACCAGGGTATCGCCATCCTCTACAACATCCTTAACCAGGCCGAGGGCATCTCCTGCGAGCGTGGCTATGTGCCGTGGCCCGATATGGGTGACGCTATGCGCGAGGCGGGCATTCCGCTGCTCTCGCTTGAGGGTGCAGCGCCGGTCGCTTCGTTTGATATCGTCGGTCTGCATGTGCCGCACGAGATGGCGGTGACGAACTTCCTCGAGGCACTCGACCTCGCTGGCATTCCACTGTTGGCGGCCGACCGAGGCGAAGACGACCCTATCATCATCGCCGGCGGCCCCTCGGTGTACAACCCCGAGCCGTACGCGGCCTTCTTCGATGCCATCCTCATCGGTGAGGGCGAGGAATCGCTGCTCGAGACCTGCCAGCTGCATCGCCGCCTGCGTGACGAAGGGGTCCCGCGCGCGCAGATTGTCGAGCAGCTTGCATCCATTGCCGGCAACTACGTGCCATCGCTCTATGAGGTTCGTCACGACGAGCCCTGCTCGCCGCATGGCTACACCGTGCCGCGTGAAGGCAAGGATGCGCCGACCGTGGTCTACAAGCGCGTCGTCGAGGATTTCGGCGCCACGAATCCGCTGTCGCAGTCGTGCGTGCCCTATGCGCAGCTGGTTCACGACCGCCTGTCTATCGAGATCCTGCGCGGCTGCGCCCGCGGCTGTCGTTTTTGCCAGGCTGGCATGACGTATCGTCCGGTGCGCGAGCGCTCGGCCGACCAGATCGTCTCGTCGGTGATTCAGGGTCTGGAAAAGACCGGCTATGACGAGGTGTCGCTGACCTCGCTCTCCACGACCGACCACTCCTGCATTCGCGACGTGCTCGGCAGGCTCAACCGTCGCCTGGAGGATACGGGTATTCGCGTGTCTATTCCGTCGCAGCGCCTGGATTCGTTTGGCGTGGATATGGCCGAGTCGGTTGCCGGCGAAAAGAAGGGCGGCCTGACGTTCGCGCCCGAGGCCGGCAGCCAGCGCATGCGCGACATTATTAACAAGAACGTGACCGAGGAGGACCTGGACCGTGCGGCCAAGGCGGCCTTCGAGGCCGGCTGGAACCGCATGAAGCTCTACTTTATGATGGGCCTTCCCGGCGAGCGCGACGAGGACATCGTGGCCATCGCCAATCTGGCCGATCACGTGCTGGAGCTCGGTCGTTCCGTGGTGCCCAAGGCTCGTCGCGGCTCGATCTCGGTGTCCATCTCGGTTTCGGTCTTTATCCCCAAGGCTGCCACGCCGTTCCAGTGGTGCCCGCAGCTCGACTACGACGACGTCAAGCGTCGCCAGAAGCTGCTTATCACGAGCGTTCGCAACCGTGCCGTCCGCGTTCATTACCACGATGCCGAGACCTCGCTCATCGAGGCCGCACTGTCCCGCGCCGGTCGTGACATGACGCCCGTCATCATCGACGCTTGGCGCTCGGGCTCTCGCTTTGACGCCTGGGTAGAGCATTTCTCGCTCGATAACTGGAAGGAGGCTGCTGCCAAAAACGGCATCGACCTCAATGAGCTCGTGCACCTGCCCTACGGGTTGGACTGGCGCCTGCCGTGGGAGCACGTGAGCCCCGGCTGCACACGCGGCTTTCTCGAGCGCGAGTACCGTCGCTCGCTCGAGGGCGTCACGACTCCCGACTGCACCCGCACGTCGTGCACCGGCTGCGGGATCTGCCCCACGCTCCACGCCAAGAATGTATTGATGGGTGATCGCGCATGAGTGAGCGCCTGACCGACAACCCCTCGCTCTTTAGGCTTCGTGTTCGCTATGGCAAGCGCGATCGCCTTAAGTACCTGGGCCATCTCGAAGTGATCCATACCATTGAGCGCATCGTGCGCCGTGCGGGACTTCCCTATGCCGTCACGCAGGGCTTCTCTCCGCACATGCGCGTGGGCTTCTCTTCGGCGCTACCGGTGGGTACGTCGTCGACATGTGAGTGGTATGACCTGTTTATGACCGAGTTCGTGGCGCTCGACGAGGCGTTTGGGCGCCTGGCTGCGGCGTCTCCGGCCGATCTGGCGCCCATCGAGGCGGCGTACATCGACGTGCGCACGCCGGCGTTGACGGCGCAGCTCACGCGCCTGTCGTATCGCATCGACCTGCATCTGGACCCCGAGGCGCCCGTAAGCGCCGACGAGGTGCATCGTGCGATCGACACGCTGCGCGCGGGCCATGGCATCGACTACGCGCGCGGAAAAAAGAGCAAGCGCTTGGATTTGGATCACACGCTCGTTGGCTATGAGCTCACGGCGGGGGAGCGCCCGGACCATTTGGTGCTCATGCTCGACACCCATGCCGACAACGAGGGCTCCATGCGTCCGGAAATTTTGCTTTCTGCGGCTGATGTTTTGTTGCAGGGCTTGACCCCGGGCGTGGATGCACCTATTGTTTCCACCGGTATGCAAGACCTCGTGACCATCTGCTCCTACGATGTCGAGCGTCAGAATCAAGCATGCGAGGACGACGAGGGCCGACTCGTCAGCCCCATACCTGTGCGAACTTGTGGATTTGCTCCACATACTCGTTGACGGGGGTATTTTCGCCTGCTACTATATTCGGCTGTTGCACTAACTGATGCATGAAGGGCAAGTAAACATGTACGCAATCGTTAACACGGGCGGCAAGCAGTACAAGGTCGCCACCGACGATGTCATCACCGTCGAGAAGATCGAGGGCAATGAGGGCGACAAGGTCACCCTGCCGGTTATCTTCCTCAACGATGGTAAGAAGATCGTCACCGACCCCGACAAGCTGGCCAAGGCCAAGGTTACCGCTCAGATCGTTGAGCAGTTCAAGGGCGAGAAGCAGCTGGTCTTCAAGTTCCACAAGCGCAAGCGCTATCGTCGTCTGAAGGGTCACCGTCAGCAGCTCACCAAGCTGAAGATCGTGAAGGTTCAGGCTACCTCCCGCGCCAAGAAGGCTGTCAAGGCAGAGGCTGAGGCTGTTGCCGAGGCTCCCGTCGCCGAGTAGATTACACTCGTAACGAAAGAGTAGGTATACACAATGGCACACAAAAAAGGACTCGGTTCCTCCCGTAATGGCCGTGACTCCCGCGGTCAGCGCCTTGGCACGAAGCGCTATGCCGGCCAGACGGTAACCACGGGCACGATTCTCGTCCGTCAGCACGGCACGCACATCCACCCGGGTGAGAACGTTGGCCGTGGTAAGGACGACACGCTGTTCGCGCTGGTCGACGGTACCGTTGAGTTCCACAAGGGTATCAAGCACAGGGTCAGCGTACGCCCGCTCGCGAACGCGTAATTCACCCTTCATAGAGCACATATGTGGGAGGCACTTGAGTTTTAGGATTCAAGGGTCTCCCTCTTTTTTGTAGGAGGCGATTCTGTTGTCACAGTTCACCGATATCAGCCGCATTAACGTGTGCGGCGGCGACGGCGGAGCCGGATGCATGTCGTTTAGGCGCGAGGCATTTGTTCCCAAGGGCGGCCCCGATGGCGGCGACGGCGGTCGTGGCGGCAATGTCGTCATCCAGGCCGATGCTCAGCTGTCTTCGCTGATCGATTACCGCTTTAAGCATCACTTCCGCGCCGAGCGCGGCACGCATGGCCAGGGTGCCCGTCGTAACGGTAAGAGCGGCGAGGACCTGATTCTCAAGGTCCCTATGGGTACCGTGGTGCGCGAGCTCGACCCCGAGACGCAGACCCCGATGTTCGAGATTGCCGATCTGGTGCACGATGGCGAGCGCGTTGTCGTGGCGCCCGGCGGTGCCGGTGGTCTGGGCAATACCCACTTTGTGACATCGGTGCGCCGCGCGCCCGCGTTCGCTCAGCTGGGCGAACCGGCCGAGGAGCACTGGATTGAGCTCGAGATGAAGCTTATGGCCGATGCCGCGCTCGTGGGCTTTCCCTCCGTGGGTAAGTCATCGCTCATCGCGCGCATGAGTGCCGCCCGTCCCAAGATTGCTGACTACCCGTTTACCACGCTCGTGCCGAACCTCGGCATGGTGCGTGCCGGTGAATATTCTTACGTCGTTGCCGACGTCCCCGGTCTTATCGAAGGCGCGAGCGAGGGTAAGGGCCTGGGTCACCAGTTCCTGCGCCACATTGAGCGTACGGCCCTGATCATGCACGTCGTCGACATGACGGGTGGTTTTGAGGATCGCGATCCGGTCGAGGATTACCACATCATCAACCGCGAGCTCGAGCAGTATGGCGCCGAGCTTTCGGAGCGTCCGCAGATCGTCGTTGCCAACAAGTGCGACGCGCCGGGCACGGCCGACAAGATTGCCGACCTTAAGCGCGCAGCGCTCGACGATGGACATATGTTCTTTGCCGTGTCTGCTGTTACGGGCGCCGGCCTCAACACGCTGATGCTTGCCGTGGGCGAGCAGGTGGCTAAGCTGCGCGCCGAGCTGTCGGTCTCCGATGAGCCGGTCGTTCTGCGCGACGATGAGTGGGAGCGCCGTCGCCTGCAGCGTGAGAAGCGTTTCCGCATTGTCCAGGAAGAGCCCGGTGCCTTCCGCGTGGTCGGTCGTGCCATCGAGCGCATGGTCATTCAGACCGACTGGGAAAATGAGGAGGCCGTCATTTACCTGCAGCATAAGTTTGCGCGTATGGGTGTTGACGACGCGCTCGAGAAGGCCGGTTGCCGTGCGGGCGACGAGGTTCGCATTTGCCAGCGCGCCTTTGACTTTGAGGGCGCCGAGGACTTCTCGGAATACGAGGAGGAGCTTGAGGATGCTGGCGAGGACGTTGCCGTTGAGGCCATTGACGTAACTGATGCTGCGGATGAGGGCGTCGAGGTTGTCGATGCGGCGGATGCCGAGGACGATGCCGAGACCTCGGAGGGCGAGTAAGCCATGTCGTTGCGCGGTGGAATCGGTTTGCCCGAGCTTCCTCTAGAGGACGGGCAGGAGTTTAGGCTCGGCATTATGGGTGGCACCTTTGATCCCATCCATTACGGGCACTTGGTTACCGCCGAGCAGGCGCGCGAGTCCCTCGACTTGGACGCTGTGCTCTTTATGCCGGCGGGCTCTCCTGCTTTTAAGCTTGACAAGCCGGTGACGCCTGCCGAGGACCGTTATGCCATGACGGTCCTCGCCACCGCCGCGAACCCGGCCTTTTTGGCGAGCCGGTTCGAGATCGACCGCCCGGGCGTAACCTATACGGCCGATACGCTTCATGCCCTTCGCGACTTTTACCCGCCGCAGGTAAAGCTCTACTTTATTACGGGCGCCGACGCGATTATCGATATCGTGACCTGGCATGATGCCGAACGAATCGCTGAGCTTGCTACCTTTATTGCGGCGACGCGACCGGGCTTTGATATCGATACGGCGCGTGCCCGAATCAAAGAGTCGGGGCTGCCGTTCGATGTGCGCTATATTCAGATTCCGGCGCTGGCGATTAGCTCGACGAACATTCGTAAGCGAGTTGCCCGCGGCATGAGCGTGCGCTATCTTACGAGCGAGTCTGTGCTCGGCTACATTCGCAAGCGCGGTTTGTATGTCGATCTGGGTCAAGAAGATTTTGAGTGATGGGGGTCTACGTTGTCGGTAGAGGATCAGTTTGAGGGCGATGAGCGCGCGCTGCTCAAGCGCATTCAAGAGCTGCTCGATGTTCGCATGAAGGATAAGCGCAAGCGCTATGTGCATTCGCTGGGTGTTGCCGAGACCGCACTTCATCTGGCCGAGGTCTACGGCGTTGACCGCTTTGATGCCGCTGCTGCCGGTCTGATCCACGACTGGGACAAAGTGCTCTCCGACGACGAGCTGGTTACGCGCGCTCTGCATTACGGCATTAAGATTGCCGGCTCTCCTTCCGCCGCGACGCCGCTTTTGCATGGCCCTGTTGCCGCCTATGAGCTTCCGCAGCTTTTCCCCGAGTTGTCGCCGGCCGTTTTCCAGGCTGTCGACCGTCACACCGTGGGTGCTTGCGACATGACACCGCTCGATATGGTGGTCTTTGTGGCCGATGCCATCGAGCCCAACCGCCACGGCGACTATGCGCATGCGCTGCGCAAGATGGTGGGGGAGTCGACGCTCGATGAGTTGTTCTTCTCCTGTTTTGCGCAGGGTCTGGTCTATGTGATCCAGTCCGGGCGCTATCTTTATCCCACGGCTATTACGATTTACAACCATTACGCCCAGCTGCGCTAGCTCGGGCTGTCTAGAAAGAGGTATTCCATGGCCGACGAGACCATGACCGACGAGCAGATTCTTGAAGGTGTGGAGCACAAGAGCTTCGTCGCCACGTCCGACCGCACTGCCGCCTCGCTGTCCGCGAGCGGTGTCGCCGCCGAGGATGTCGCCCGCGCCGCCGCGCAGGCCGCCTACGACAAGAAGGGCGAGGACGTTCAGGTGCTCGACCTGACCGAGCTTTCCGACGTATGCGACTACTTTGTGCTTGCCACCGGTACCAACAACCGCCAGGTTGATTCAATTGTCGACGAGATCGAGGAGAAGGTCGCCGAGGCTTGCGGCGAGCATCCGTTCTCCATCGAGGGCCGCGAGCAGAAGACCTGGATGCTCATGGACTATGGTTCGGTTGTCGTCCACGTCTTCACTCCCGAAGCGCGCGACTTCTACCGCCTCGAGAAACTCTGGGGAGACGCCCCCCAGCTCCCCCTCAACCTCCTCTAAATGATTTTTCTGGGACGGGGATAAAAAAAGGCTCTGTTAGACCAGGATTGACATTCCGCCCCGTCATCTTCTTGCGATTGCACAATGGTCGCCCCTTGTCGAA
>NZ_WQPL01000057.1 GCF_018785245.1 Collinsella aerofaciens
GCCATGGCCTGCCTATGCGTTTTGCTGGGCGGGCCTTCTTATGCCGCGGGCGCGGAGAGCCTCATCATCGCGGGCGCGACGTACTGCGAGCCGGGCGTGTCGGGCCCCGGCTGGGCCTGGGCCGATGCCGACCACCTGGAGCTTAACGGCTACGCGGGCGAGGCCATCGGCGCCGACGGCGACCTGGTGCTGACGCTTGCCGGGCAAAACTCCGTGACGGAGTCGCATGCGCCCGATGCGGACATCACGCTGTGCGGCATGGAGGTGTGGGGCAACCTGACGCTTCGCGGCACCGGGACCCTGACGGCGACGGGCTCGCAGTGCGGGATCCACGTTTCGCAGGTGCTCGTGGTGGACGGCTGCACCGTCGATGCCCGGGCGGACGGGGCCGATATTACGGACGAGGCGGTCGCCGGCGTGATCGCAGGCGACATGGCCGTGCGCGGCGGCGGGCGCGTCGTTGCAGCGAGCGCCGGGTCCGGAGCGGGCGTGCGCGCCTACGGCGTGTATCTGCAAGATGCGGGCCTTGGCGATGGTGCGTCCGGCTGTCGGCTTTCCGTCGACGCCTCGTGGCTTGATGCGGCCGGTGCCGACGGCGGCGTTGCGTGCTTGGGCGGGTCGCTTGTGTCTGCGAGGTTTATGGCGCCTGCCGGTGGGGCATTTGGTGCTGATGGTGTGGTGGATGCCGGCGGTGCGCTGGCGCCGCATGTGGTGGTTGAGCCCGAAGGCGCCACGCCGCCGGCAGGGGAGACTGGCGGGCGCGACGTGCCGGGCGGAGAGGCGGGTGAGCCTTCCTCCGATGCCGACCCCGCTGCCGGAGAGCCCACCAC
>NZ_WQPL01000058.1 GCF_018785245.1 Collinsella aerofaciens
GAAGGGCGCCTGCGAGCGCAACCACGTCGAGATCAGGAAGCTGCTGCCCAAGGGCGCCGGGATCAGGTTCGACCGGCTCGTCCCGGCCGACCTGGCGCTGGCCATGTCGCACGTGAACTCCGAGCCCCGCGGCGCGCTCGGCTTCTCGACGCCCGCGCGCGCCTTCAGGGCGATGCTCGGGGAGGACGCGGCGGCGCTGCTGGACGCCTACGGCGTGGGGGACGTG
>NZ_WQPL01000059.1 GCF_018785245.1 Collinsella aerofaciens
CGCGTCCAGGATCCCTTCCTCGTCCCGTCGGCGTTGCGCTCGTCCCAGACGTGGCCCAGCCTGATCAGGAACATGTTGAGTCGCTGCCTGGCGCGGCGGTACTCCGCCGTGGCGTCGTCGAGGGCGCGGTCGAGGTCCCGGGCGGCCTCGACGGCCGCATCGGGCAGCGGGACCTCCACGATGTTGTGGGTGGCGAGCATGCGGGCGATGAACTCGGCGTCGCGCCGGTCGTTCTTGCGGCGCGCGTCCGCCGCCGGCCTCTGCATCTTGGAGACGGCGGCCACGGCGCAGTCGAGGCCGAGCGCGCGCAGCTCGCGCGCCATGTGGAAGCCGGTGGGGCCGCTCTCGTAGCAGGCCCTGGGCTCCTCGAACCCGAGGGCCCACTCCGCGATCTCGGCGGCGTCCGTCCCGAAGTCGCGGTGCACCACCTCGCCGGTGAAGGGGTTGAACGCCGCGGCGGCGACCGATCGCGCGTGGACGTCCAGGCCGATGGAGGTAACATGGGGCATGGGAAGCCTCCTCCCCGCAGGTGCGGTAAGGGCTACCGCACGGGCCGATACTCAAAGCCCATTGTGGCATCCCGAGCCCGCGGAAAGAAGCTGCGCCGCGGGGGAGGCGACCCAAATGGCTTTCTCATATCGTCTTACGTGCGGAGATGATTACGATGATTAAGCTTACGAGAGTTGATTACCGATTGATTCACGGCCAGGTCGCCATGTCTTGGACACATGCGCTGGATGTCGATTGCATCCTGTGTGCCAGCGACGCCGTGGCAAAAGACGACATGAGAAAAGCCGCATTGAGGCTAGCTCGTCCCAACGGCGTGAAGCTCGTCATAAAAGACGTAAACGCGGCCATCGAGGCGCTCAACAGCGGCGTTACCGACAAGTACTCGCTGTTTATCATTGTTGAGACGATTGAAGATGCCTATCGCCTTGCTAAGGGTTGCAAAGACATCAAGGAGATCAATCTGGGCGGAACTCGAAAGTCTCCCGAGACCACGCTTCATCCGACCCCCGCGATCTTTGCGACCGAAACCGATGCCGAGCATATCCAAGAGCTTGTGAACGATGGCGTGGTTATCGAAATCCGTCAGGTTCCCAATGACTCAAAGGTACTTGCCAAGGACGTTTTCTAGCTGGAAACATGCCATTGTCTAGCATTTATTAACCAGGTCCTCCTTTCTTTAGCCCGCCGATCATTTGACCGGCGGGCTTTTTATTAAAGAAAAATCAAAAAAATCTGAAATAGTTCTTGCATAGTTAGTTATATAAAGTATTATAACGTCATGGGATGAATGAAGGGTTCATCCAAGTGAGTTAGGAGTAAGGGATGTTCAATTTCGATGAGCCTCGTTACGAGAAGGTTGTGAGCGATGCCCTCGCTCTCCGTCCTCAGATTGAGGCTGCCGTGGACAAGGTCTGCGAGCAGGGTTATTCCAACATCTTCTTCATCGGCTGCGGCGGCACCTGGGCCCACACGCTCCCGATGAAGTATTGGGTCGAGACCACCACGGCCGACGTCGACGTCCACTGCGAGATTGCCGCTGAGTTCCTCGCATGCCCGCCCAAGACCTTCAACAAGGACTCGGTCTGCGTCTTCTCCACCCGTACCGGCACCACCCCCGAGATCATCGAGGCCGCCAAGTTCTGCCAGGAGCAGGGTGCCCGCACGCTGATGTATGTCTCCAACGACAACACCCCGGCCACCGAGTACGCCGATTACAAGTTCTTCAGCTTCGCCGAGGACGACGTTCTGTGCGAGGCCATCTACACCTACCAGATCACGCTGGTCGCCCGCTTCCTCAAGAACGCCGGCGCCTTCCCCAAGTACGACACCTTCATGGAGGAGTTCGGCAACATCGCCCCGTACCTCATCAAGGCCAAGGACGCCCAGGACGAGCGCTGCGCCGCCATGGCCGAGGACTTCAAGGACACCGACTACCACATGGTGATCGGCTCCGGCATGCTCTGGGGTGAGGCCTACGACTACGCCATGTGCATCCTCGAGGAGATGCAGTGGATCAAGACCAAGTCCATCCACGCCGCCGAGTTCTTCCACGGCACCATCGAGCTGTGCGAGGAGGGCACGAGCCTCATCATGCTCTACGGCGAGGACGACACCCGCAAGCTCATGGACCGCGTGGACAACTTCACCCACATGCTCGCCGACGAGAAGGGCGTCCATGTCCGCGTGAACAAGTTCGACACCGCCGAGGTCGAGCTGCCGTTCAGCGACCCCGAGTTCCGCAAGATCGTCTCCCCGATGGTCACCTACACCATCACCGAGCGTCTGAGCTGCCATCTCGAGCACGTCCGTAACCACCCGCTCACCACGCGTCGTTACTATCACCAGATGAACTACTAATCCTCTCAAATTGCTGCGGTTGTCTGCAGGCGAGCTGCGCAGAACGCCTCGCCTGCAGACCTGTTTCTGGGGTTGATCGAAATGGTTGTCCAGTATCTTTTAATTGCACTGGTCGCATTTATTGCGTCCATGGACGAGCAATTATTTGGCATTACGATGCTTGGTCGTCCGCTGTTTACGAGCCTGTTTGTCGGCTTGATCCTTGGCGATGTCCAGCAGGGCGTTATCGTCGGCGCTGCTTTGGAGTCCATGTTCATGGGCGCCATCATGGTCGGCGCGGCGGTTCCTCCCGAGGTCTATGCCTCCGGCGTGCTTGGCTGCGCGTTTGCCGTCATTACGGGTACGGGCACGGCAACTGCCGTCGCGCTCGCCCTTCCCGTCTCCGTCTTCCTTCAGGTGTGGCGCAACTTCTGCTACGCCGTTCCGGGTGCCTTTGCCTGCAAGAAGATTGAGACTGCTCTGGCAAATCGCGATCTTGCAAAGGCGAACCTGTACCATCTGACCGTCGTGCCGCTGTCGATTGGCATTCCGTCTGCACTGCTGGTGTTTTGCTCGCTGTTCTTTGGTGCCGACCTCATCAACAATGCGCTCAACGCGATTCCGCAGTTTGTGATGGACGGCCTCAACGTTGCTTCCGGCGTCATGGTCTGCATCGGCTTCGCACTTCTTATTAGGACCATGGGCGATAACAAGCTGCTTCCTTGGCTGTTCTTGGGATTCATTATGGTCATCTACCTCAAGATGGACGTTATCGGCGTCGCCGCAGCTGCCATTTGCGTCGCACTGCTCCTGGCCTTCCGCGAGGGCTCGTCCGGTCCGCAGACGGTTGCTGCAGATGAAGAGGAGGACTTCTAATGGCTACCCAGAACACCGACCTCAAAGAGGCCAAGAAGGACGCGATTATGAGCCCCGATATGTATCGGAGCATGTTCCTTCGCTAGTTTACGAGCCAGTGCTCGCAGTCGTACGACAAGATGATGGCAATGGGCTTCATGTACACCATTCAGAAGCCCCTGCGAAAGATCTATCCCAACGACGACGATTACTATGCGGCGCTCGATCGCCATACCGAGTTCTTTAACATCACGCCTCATGTGCTTCCGTTTGTAGCCGGCCTAACGGTTTCGATGGAAGAGCAGGCGGCTGCCGATAAGAACTTCGACACGTCCTCGATTAACGCCATGAAGGTCGGCCTCATGGGACCGCTTTCCGGCATTGGCGATTCGTTCTACTGGGGTACGTTCCGCGTGGTCGCCGCCGGCATTGGTATTGGCATCGCTTCGACGGGCAACCCGCTCGGCCCCATCGTGTACGCGCTCATCTACTCCGTGATTAACTTTGCAACGCGTATCGTCGCAGCCCATCTGGGTTACGACCTGGGAACCAAGTTCCTGCAGCAGTCCGAAGAGAACAACCTTATGTCTCGCATGACGCATGCTGCCGGTGTCCTCGGAATGACCGTTATCGGCGCCATGATTGCGGCACAGGTCTCACTGTCCACTGCTTTGACCTTTGACGTGGGTGGTTCGGAGATTGTCCTGCAGGATCTGTTCGATTCGATCTTCCCCGGTCTGTTGCCCTTGCTGGCAACCTTTGCCTGCGTCGCCCTGTACAAAAAGGGCGTCAAGACCATTTGGATTATTATTGGCATCTTCGCGATCTGCATCATCGGAACGGGCTTGGGAGTGTTCGCGGCGGCGTAATGTTGACTGCTATGCTCGCGCGTTGGATAACTAACTGACCGTTTGAAAACGGGGCTCGGCGTAAGGCCGGCCCCGTTTTTTGTTTGAGGGATTTTCCGACCGTCCAAAAATCTGCGCCCGTCCGTCACTCACGTATCTCTCATCTCTCATTTGTCACTAATACGAGAGATAACCGAAAGACGAGAGATAAAAATGAGAGATAACTGATTAGCAAAGAGACAAGCAATCATGCTATTGTCTCAATACTGATTATTCTACCAGTAAAAACATGTTTAAATGAAACAGATGGCAGACATCTTATCTTTCATCTCTCACTTATCTCTAATATGAGAGATAGCAGAAAGACGAGAGATAATTACGAGAGATAACTGAGAGACGAAGGAAATCTATTCGCGGCATTCTCCGCCGGGCCGAGCGAAAGGACATGCAGATGAACGAAAACGAGCTGACCGGTCTGCTCGAGTCTTTAAGGCGCATGGGCTCGGACGATCTTAACGTCGAGGTCAAGGAGAGTGCCACGACGCTTTCCCGCGACGTATGGGAAACGGTTAGCGCATTCGTGAATACCGCTGGCGGAATTATCGTGCTCGGCGTGAGCGAGCGCGCGGGCTTTGTCCCGGTTGAGAACTTTGAGACCGAGAAGGTGCTCAACCAATTCGTAGCGGGCATGGGTGATGCCGGCGGGCGCGGAAAACTGGCCAATCCGCCCAAATACACCATTGAACGCGTGGAGCTCCAGGGCACCGTGGTTCTGGTCATCACGATTGAGGAGCTCGACCCGTCGAGCAAGCCTTGTTATGTCATAGAGCGGGGCGCTCAAGGCGGCAGCTACAAACGCATCGATGATAAAGATGTTCCGCTCTCGTCGACCGAGGTCCTGTCCTTGTCATCGTATGAGCGGACGAGCCCCAGTGATCGCGATGCAGTGCCCGGCGCGGTCGCAGGCGATCTTGACGAGGCCCTGGTCGACCGCACGATAGAGCGTGCTTTCTCACTGACACCTCGTGCGATGCGCGGCGCGCCGGACAAGAAAACGAAGCTGGAGCGCCTGAATTTCCTCGACTCCCAGGGCAATGTCACTAAGGCCGGACTCCTGGCCGCGGGTGCCTATCCCCAGCAGTTCTATCCCAAGCTCTTTATCGATGTGGCGGTCTATGCCGGAACGCAGAAGGGCGCGGCGGGGTCGTTGAGGTTCATGGACCGTACGATCTGCGAGGGAACGTTGGGCGAAATGATCTCGGATGCCGTCGCGGCAATCGCCAAGAATTTGCGACGAACCTCGATGATTAAAGGCGTCTCGCGTGTCGACTCGCTGGAGATTCCCGAGGAGGTCCTGCGCGAGGCAATTGCCAACGCCGTAATCCACCGAGAATACGGAGACCGGTTCTGTGGGCAGTCGATCGCTGTTGACGTCTTTGATGACCGTATCGAAGTGACGAACCCCGGCGGCCTATACGGAGGAAAGACTCGCGAGAACCTGTTTGACGGCAGCTCCCGATGTCGCAATGCGACGCTTGTGAAACTGATGTCGATTGTTCCGCTGCCGGATGGTGCAGGTTCGCCGGCTGAGGGCAATGGCTCAGGCATCCCGATGATGATCGATGCCATGCGCGCGCATGGTCTCGCCGAGCCCCTGTTCTGCCCGGGGTTCGATCAGTTCAAGGTCGTACTTTACCGTTCAAAGATCGAGCCGGTCGATCATGGCGGGGGCTTAATTGTGACGGCACTCAAACGCTACGGCGAGCTGGGGACGCGTGAGCTGGCAGAGCGCACGGGGCTCACAATTTCCCGGGTTAGGTCGCGCGTCAACGCGCTCATTGCTCAAGGCGAGCTTGAGCCCACGGCGCCGGCGACGAGCCGCAACCGCAAGTATCGACTGTTGGAGCGCGTGGAATAAATGCTTTAGCGGACGAGGCGACCCAATAATCGACCCTCGATTGGCGCCCACTAAGGTTAAGCGGTTGTTGTCCAGTTGACGGTGATGCTAAAGACTCGGCTTACGCCGGCATGGCCGCGAACCCGTCCATCAAGAACAGCCTAAGAACCAGCTTGATGACATATCCCGGTTTGACTTCAGCCGCGTCAAAGACATGGCGCTCGGCGAGCTCGCTGCAGTATGTATAGATGTCGCGGATAAGGTCCGCGCCCGAAAGCGTAAACATGTAGCCTGCGTCCGAAAGCGCATTGGGCGCGGCGGGCAACTTGGCCATGTGGCAGAACGTTTGCAGGTCGGGCGCCATAACATTCTGGTAGTCGAGGTGGCCGCTGGCATCCTGTGCGGCAAGCTCCAATTGGCGCACAAAATCCAGCGCCGCTGCCAGCACAAAGCTCGGCGTAGGCGCGTTGACGTCCTGAGTGGTCGCCACGAGCCTGCCCGCCGCCTGCGTGACAAGCCAAGCGACCTCGCGCTGGCAACGCACGGCCTTGCGCGTAACCGGCTTGATGGACGAAGAAGAAACGCTCCCCTTAGGCGGATTCGAAGCAGCCATAAGACCCTCCCATGAACAATCCGGCCCAACAAGCCCGGATGAAACACGTGCTACATCAGTATACAGGGAAGTGGGGCAGCGGGGTACAAACGCGCCAGCGGCAAACCGAGAGCATCAACGATGTGCCGATCGCGGAATGAGATCTCGTAATAATTGACTCTCGGCCATATTATTGAGTGGCATGACTCGCGTTCGTATGGTTGTAGGTGCTGGCGATGAACGACATTGACCTTGCTGTTCCGTTGATGGATGGACCAAGCTATGACCGCGCCTGCAGTCTCGTGCCTTCCGAATACGTTGAGGCATGGGAGTGGTTTCTGGGTGAGGAACAGCGCGGCGGCGTTTGGACCAGCCTTCCGCACCACACCAAGGAAGATAGCCCTCAGTATCAGTATCGTTTGAGAATTGGCTCGGACTTCTTTCCCGTAACGCGGGATTCAGGGATCTTCTGGCCGGGCCAGGATCGGGTGAAGCAAGATCCCAATAAGATCTTTGCGCTTTCGGTCCATAACTCTAAAAAGAGCTTCTACACCGATGTACCTCCGCTCTATTTGGACGATGGTACGTGGGTCATTAAGTATTCGGTCCAAGCGCCAGGCGCCGTTGGTTCTCGAGACCAGAATTACAACCGTAAAATGCTCAACTGCATGGAATGTGGCGTTCCAGTCGGAGTCATATTTGCAACCGAGGTGGGCTACAAGGTGCTCGGCCTTGCGTTTGTTGAACGGTTCGAGCCCGAAAACGGATGGTTTGTTCTGCACGGTCCTGTTCATAAAGGCGGACCGGACCCCCGTTTTGCGCCCGACATGAGCTATCTGAAGCACATGCCCGTCGATATTGAGTTTGCCGGACAGGTTACGACCGACGACGAAAAGGTCCGCTATGCGTTAAGGCGCGAGCGATTGGGGCAGCAATGGTTCCGCAAGCAGCTCGTTGCCGCCTATGATGGCCGTTGCGCGGTGTCGGACTGCGGCGTCAGCGAAGCTCTGGAGGCTGCACATATCGAGAATTACTCGGGACCCAAATCGCAGGTTGCCAGCAACGGCATTCTGCTTCGGCGCGACTTACATGCTTTATTCGATGCTCATCTGATTTCGTTTGAGCCTGTTTGCGGCGAATATCGGCTGTGCGGATCGTACCTGCTGGATAAGACCGGCTACGCTTCCTTTGCGGGTGCGACGCTAAGGCAGCCGAATGAGCGTCAGTGGCGACCCAATACGGTGTTTCTTGAGGCCCATCGCATTGAGTTCGATCGCTCGGAAAAGAAGCGTGAAAAGGCGGGGCTTCTGCCGTATTAGCGTATTTGGCTTTGGCATTCTTTGACGATCGTGTTGTTTGATCGGATCGCGTGGCGATGCAATCTCGCGCATGCCCGCCGGTGCATGCTCTTCCTGTTTTGTATAGCGAGAGGGGAGCGTGTATGAGCTGGCGAGGCGATATTGCGATGGGGAAGTACGGAAAACTGCCGTGTGCCCTTATAGACAACAATATGTTTCCGAGCGTAGAGGTTGATTGCGGGTCGTTTGTCGTCACCTGCCCTTGCTGCGGCTCGCAAATACCGTGTCTCGACATTCGGTTCATCGATGCGCGCGACAGGTTCAGCGACGAAGTGAGAAAACAGACAGGCGTTCATATGCCGGTGTATCCGGAGAAATGCCCTGTTTGTGGCCTCGATATCGTGTATGACGCCGGCGACGAGGGATAGGTGATGCGGAGGAGTTGGCTGTGAGTGCCTTTTGCCTCTACAAATAAATCCCCTCACCGAGTTGCTTGTGGAACTCGGCGTGATGGTCGCGTGCCCAGGTAAAGAGCGCCTGGTCAAAGTCGGTACGCGTGGCCGGGACGCCAAAGACGCCGGCAACTTCGACGCGTATAAACTCCAGTGCCGGCAGCTTGTTGATGGCAGTGAGGGCAAACGGGGACGAGGGCTCCTCGAACAGATAGCGGCTGCCTTGCAGCGCGTCGCAACTGGTGCACGTGTTGCCGAGCGACGGGGCTTTGGAGGCTCGCGCGCCTACGGGCTTGTAGCCGCAGCGCTTATGAAGGTAGTCGCGGATCTCGCCCGGCACGCAGCCAAGAGCGGGCACGATGGCGAGTGCGTTGGCGTTGGCCGTGTCGATGGCAATGTGCCCGGATTCGTTGGGCGCGTGCGCGATGGCGACGCTCTCGTCGTTATCGGTTCGATAGGGAATGCCGAAGGCCGCGACCGAGGTCTCTTTGTGACACTTCCAGCACTCGCGCTTGCCCAGTACTAGATATATATACGGCGCTGAGGGGTCGGATCGGTCAACACCGGGCAGCCACTCGGTAAAGGGCTCGGGGTTGACGCCGCTGGGTACATACCAGACCTTCTTGGTCCGGTCCCATTTGGCGCCCAGCGCCTTGGCTTCTTCTTTGTGCGAAAAGGGGACATCGAGCTCGGTGCGCATGGCGGCTCCTTGGTGCTGCAGGTGCAAGTGGCCCAAGGATACCGCAGGGCGCAGACATCGCGGCGTTTTGCTGAGAAGTTGCGGTGCGGACTGATTGGTTATGCCGATGGATAGATCGGCAAGTAGATGGTCGGATTTTGGCTAGTTGGGCGGTTGGAGCTGCCGGCGGATTTGGCGGCATAAAACAAAACAGCCCAGATGACATAGCCTCTGAGCTGCGAACATTTGGTGGGCGTTAGAAGATTTGAACTTCTGACCTCTTCCGTGTCAGGGAAGCGCTCTCCCCCTGAGCTAAACGCCCGATCAAGGGTGCGCAAGCGCGCAAGGGATAATATAACGGAGCCTGAACTCGGTGGCAAGAACATTTTTAAAAATCGCTTACATTGTGGAATTCGGGGGCTTTGCCGTATCCATTTCAAAAGAGCCTGCTGCTGCGATTTGGCTGTCGCATAATGCAAGGCCATTGCGGTATCGAGCTATGGAAAGACGCCTGCGGAATTGTCCTACCGATAAGCGGACAAGCCTCCAGCTGGTGACTTCGCCGTGGTAAGGTAAGCCGAATTGTTTCCAGGCTGTTTCGGGGGAGTGGAATGAGCAAAGAGTGTGTCGAGCAGGTCGAAGGCGCAGGGGCTTCGGTGCCGATGACCGATATATCGAACATTGATGTGCCCGAGGGCACCGACGAGCTCAGCCGCAACACCCGTCGCGCATGGCGCGACCGCCTGAACAGCGCTTCGACGCGCAAGATGATCACGGGCGTCTTGGCTACGCTGGTGGGCGGTTCGTTTTGGGGCTTCTCGGGCACCAGCGCGAGTTTTTTGTTCGATACCTACCATGTCGATACGCTGTGGCTTATGAGCGTGCGTCAGATTCTCGCCGGCCTGCTCTTTATGGCTGTGGTTGTCACGCGCGACCGCGCACGCCTGGTCAAGCTTTGGACCACACCCGCCGATCGTAAGCAGCTGCTGCTCTTTACCGCCTTTGGCCTGCTGTTCAACCAGTTTTGCTATCTTTCGGCCGTGCGCCTGACGAACGCCGGAACCGCGACGGTGCTCCAGTGCCTGCAGCTCGTTATCATCATGGGCTACACCTGCGTGATCGATCGCCGCATGCCGCGTACTCGCGAAGTCATCGGCATTGGCCTGGCTCTGGGTGGAACCTTTTTAATCGCCACCGGCGGCGACCCCACCAGCCTGAATATCTCGCCGCTTGGCCTGGCAGCAGGTCTTATGTGTGCGGCCAGCGCCGCGTGTATGGCGGTGATTCCCGCCAAGATCCTGCCCGAATACGGCAGCCCCATCGTCACGGGCTCGGCAATGCTCACGGCGGGCGTGATCTCATGTGTCTTCGTGCAGCCCTGGGCGCATGTGCCGGCACTCGACGCTGCCGGCGTCGAGGCGCTCGCGGTGTTCGTGGTTATCGGCTCGTTTTTTGCTTACATGCTCTATATGCAGGGCGTTAAGGACATCGGCTCGGTGCGTGCGAGTCTCATCGGAACCGTGGAGCCCGTCTCGGCGACCATCACCAGCGCCGTTATGCTGGGCACGGTGTTTTTGCCGACCGACCTTATCGGCTTTGCCATGATCATCGTGATGATGTTCCTCACGGTGTAGCTGGCGCCGCTGCCAAGACGGAAAAGGTGTTGTGCCGCATTTTCGCCAATTGATGTCCGTGTCTGGAGTTTAGCTGTCGATGCTCAAAATGCCATAAACTAATAACGTTATGGACTTTTTCATTGCGACTCAATTGCGAGGATTTCTTTATGGCTGGTAATCACTTTAAGGGCAGCGATAGCGGCCGTCCTGCAGTTCCGCCGCGTCCGAACGGGGCTGGTAAGGCCGGCACGCCGGGCGGGGCTGGACAGGGCGGTTCCGGTAAGCGCGTGTCCCCGGGCGAGACGGCGATGTTTACCGCTCTGTACGAGCAGTCTCAAAAGGCAAAAAAGACCGGCCGTGCAAGAGGAAATGTCTTTGCGGACGGTGTAACCTCCACGTCGCAGCCGAGCGGGGCTCCTTCGGTACCCGCGAACAACGCGGGTGCTGCCAACGCCGCGAATGGCGCCGGCAACGTTAATGCCGGCAAGGCCGCCAACAATACTCCCTCTGCCGGTGGCGCGGGGCTTACGGGTAACCTTGGCACGATTTACACCGGCGCCTCCGAGACTGGCACGTTCGCCCGCCTGGATGATAGCGGTGCCGAGTTTGCGGGCTCGGGTTCCAAGGAAGATTATTACGATTTTGGTTTGAACTACGGTAGCGACGCTTCGTCGAGTTCGACCTCTGACGGTCTGGTCCGTCATCGCCATCGCAAGGGCGAGCGCAAAAAGCGTCACACTGGCGCCATTATTGCCGCTGTAGTCGCGGTGCTTCTCGTTGTGCTTGGCGCAAGCGGCTTTATGCTGCTTAACTCGGCAAAGACCGTAAAGAGCGAAGCGAAGGAGGCTGTCGAGATCGTCGGTGGCCTTAAGGACAAGGTCACGTCGGGCGATTTTTCGACGCTGCCCGACGATGCGAAGAAGATCGATGAGCTCTGTAACAGCATGAAGGCGGAGACCTCGAGCCCGCTGTGGGCGGCGGCTTCGTTTATCCCGGTGTATGGCAGCGATATCAATGCGGCCCGCACCATGATTGACGCCCTGTCCGATGTCTCGAGCAATGCGCTGGTTCCCATGGCCGATAACCTTTCGCAGGCTACGCCCGGCAAGCTGTTCCAGGACGGCATGATTAACGTGTCCGCGCTGCAGGCGGTCGCCGATTCGCTTTCCAGCAGCTCGAAGGTGTTCAAGAGCGCCAACGAGAAGGTCCAGGGCATTGGCGATACTCATATTTCCCAGGTGACCGAGCTGGTCGATAAGGCCAAGGACGGCTTTGCCACCCTCAACGGCGCGGTTGACGCGGCGGAGAAGGTCGCCCCCGTCCTTCCCCAGATGCTCGGCGCCAACGGCCAGACGCGCAACTACCTTATGTACGCCATGAACAACGTCGAGATTCGTGCTTGCGGCGGCTTTGGCGGTTCGCAGGGCCTGATTTCGGTCACTGACGGCCAGATGTCGATTGGCGAGTTTGTTCCCCGCATTGGACTCAGCGAGGATGAGGCAGTCGAGAGCGTCGACGAAGAGGATGAGGCGCTGTTCGGCAACCACAGTAACCTGTACAACTCGGGCAATACCTATTCGCCTGATTGGCCCCGCAACTCGCAGCGTGTCGCCGCGCTGTGGAAGTCCCAGTATGGACAGGACGTTGATGGCGTCATCGGTATCGACCCGGTGTTCCTGCAGTATCTGCTGGGCCTGGTCGGTAACGTGTCACTGCCCGACGGAACGGTTGTCGACGGCACTAACGCCGCAAAGGTCCTCATGCACGATGTGTACTGGAACTATCCGGTCGAGGAGTCGGACGGAATCTTTGCATCCGTCGCCAGCGCAGCCTTCGACAAGATTCTTGGCGGTATCGGCGATGTCGATGTTACGAAGCTTGTCAGCGCCGTTGAGCGCGGTGCCGAAGAGGGCCGCCTGATCGCGTGGATGAGAAACGATGATGAGCAGAATGCCATCAAAGAGACAGGCATTGACGCTTCGCTGCCCGATCCGGATGATCCGAGTGCCGATCCTGTTGCCGGCGTTTACTTTAACAACCTGAGCTTCTCCAAGCTCGACTGGTATCTGAACGCCGACACTCAGATTGGTCAGGGCATCAAGAACGGTGACGGCACGTGCTCCTATCGCATCACCGTTACCCTGACGAACATCATGACGCAGGAGGAGGCTGGCAAGCTGCCCGACTACGTTGCGGCGAGCGCACCCGATGCCGCGCGTGACGACGAGCGTCTGAATGTCTCGTTGTTTGCCCCGACGGGCGGCAACATTACTGATCTGACCGTCGAGGGCACCCAGTTTGGTCTTGGCGCCGCTACGTGGCATGGAATCCCCTTCTATTCGGGTACCGTTGACCTGCATGCTGGCGAGACGACGACGATCACGTATACGCTGACCACGTCGGCCGAGGCGGGGGACAAGCCGCTTACGCTGCGTCAGACTCCTACATGCCAGGCGGCTCGCGACAGCGCGTCGGCGTAGGGTTTTTCTGGTAGCGCAGATAATCGAGTACCATTTTGGGGCGGACAGGCAATCTGTTCGCCCCTATTTTGTAAGGAGAGCGCATGAAGTACTTTGGCACCGACGGCTTTCGCGGTGAGGCCAACGTTGGGCTGACGGTAGAGCATGCTTATAAGATTGGCCGTTTTGTGGGCTGGTATTACGGTGTCAACCGCAGTGCTAAGGCGCGCGTCATCGTGGGCAAGGACACGCGTCGCTCGAGCTATATGTTCGAGGCGGCGCTGGTGAGCGGCCTGGTCGCGAGCGGTGCGGACGCCTATATACTGCACGTGATCCCGACGCCGGGCGTGGCACATCAGACCGTGGAGGGCTGCTTCGATTGCGGCATCATGATCAGTGCGAGCCACAACCCGTTTTGCGATAACGGCATTAAGCTCGTCAACAGCGACGGCTTTAAGATGGACGAGGACGTGCTGGAGCTCATCGAGGACTACATCGATGGCAAGAGCGAGGTACCGCTGGCAACGGGCAACCATATCGGCGCCACGGTCGATTACATGCAGGGCCGCAACCGCTATATTGCCTCGCTCATCGCCAGCGCGAACTTTTCGCTGCAGGGCGTCAAGATCGGTATCGACTGCGCCAACGGCTCGGCATCCTCGGTGGCCAAGCCGGTGTTCGACGCACTGGGCGCCGACGTGCGCGTGATCAACGCCGCGCCCGATGGCTTTAACATCAACGTCGACTGCGGCTCCACGCATATGGAGCGCCTGCAGCGCCATGTGGTGGAGCAGGGCCTGGACGTGGGCTTTGCCTATGACGGCGATGCCGATCGCTGCCTGGCCGTGGACGAGCGCGGTCGCGTGGTAGACGGCGATCAGATCCTGTACGTGTGCGGCGTGTATCTGAACAAGCACGGGCGACTCTCGGGCGGTACCGTGGTGCCGACGATTGCCAGCAACTTTGGCCTGGTCAAGTCGTTGGAGCTTGCCGGTCTGAGCGCCGTGACCAGCGGTGTGGGCGACCGTCACGTGTATGCCAAGATGCGCGAGGGCGGCTACAGCCTGGGTGGCGAGCAGACGGGCCATACGATCTTTGGCGATATCGAGCGCACGGGCGACGGCATTATGACCTCGCTGCGCGTGATGGAAGTGATTCGTGCCGAGCGTGAGACGCTCTCGCAGCTCACGGCTCCGTGCAAGCTGCTGCCGCAGGCGCAGGTGGCCGTGCACGTGGCGGACAAGGACGCCGCGCTCGAGAACATGGGCGTGCAGAACGCCATCGCCGAGGCCGAGGCGTCGCTGGCGGGCGAGGGCCGCGTGCTCGTACGCAAGAGCGGAACCGAGTCGGTTATCCGCGTGCTGGCCGAGGCGCCCGACCAAGCATCCGCCGATGCCGCCATGAAGCGCATCGCCAACGCGCTCGAGGCTTTATAGTTACGCGGTTTTACCAAACCGCGTAACTGCTCGACGCTGCAAACGGCCCCAAGCGGCAATCTGACGTTCAATTTCAAGGGTGCGACCAGAAGGTCAGCGCCCTTTCATTTCACGTCACCTTGCTCGCTTGGGGCCGTTTTCGCTGACATTGCCAAGTCATTAGCGTCAACGAACTAGTCATTGGGTACCTAGTTATTGGGCGAAAAAAGGGGACGCTGCGGATTGGTTCCGCGGCGTCCCCTTTGCGTTGGCGTGTCGGTTATGCCTTACAGCTCGTAGAGCGTGGTGAACTTGTCCTGCAGGTAGCTGCAGTAGTAGCGGGCATCGAACGCCATGCCGCACGCGCCCTTGATGAGCTCCGGCGCGTCCTTGGCGCGGCCCCACTGCCAAATGTGCTCGCCCAGCCAGGCGCGGACGGGTGTCAGGTCGCCGCTCGCGCAGGCGCCGGTAAGGTCGACGCCGTCGCGGCACATGGCCGGCACAAACATGGCGTCGTAGGCGCTGCCCAGCGCATACGTGGGGAAGTAGCCAAACGAGCCGCCACTCCAGTGCGTATCCTGTAGGCAGCCGTGCGTGTCGTCGGGAACGGGAATGCCCAGGTACTCATCCATGAAGCGGTTCCAAAGCGCGGGGATGTCCTTGGCCGTGGCCTCGCCGGCAAACAGCATGCGCTCGATCTCGTAGCGCACCATAACGTGCAGCGGATAGGTGAGCTCGTCGGCCTCGGTGCGGATCAGCGAAGGCTGCGCGATGTTCACGGCGTGGTAGAGCGTGTCCTCGTCGACGTCGCCGTAGACCTCGGGTGCGTGGCGGCGCAGCACCTCGAGCAGCGGTCCCATAAAGGCACGGCTGCGGCCCACGGTGTTCTCGAAAAAGCGGCTCTGGCTCTCGTGGATGCCCATGGAGGTGCCGCCCTCCAGGCAGGTGCGCGCATAGGCGGGGTTCACGCCCAGCTCGTACATGGCGTGTCCCGCCTCGTGGATGATGCTGTAGACGTTGGAGATGCAATCGTCCTCGTAGATGTGTGTCGCGATGCGCGCGTCACCCACGGCAAAGCCCTCGCTAAACGGGTGCTCGGTAAAGGCAAGCGTGGTGTCGTCCAGGTCCAGGCCGACGAGCTTCATAAGGTCAAAGCTCATGGCGCGCTGGGCGGCCTCGGGCACGCGGGCGTGCAAAAAGTCGGCATCGGGCTGCTGGCCGCGCTCGCCGATGGCGTGCACGAGCGGCACGACCGTGGCCTTAACCTCGTCGCAAAACGCATCGAAGCTCTCGGTGGAAAGGCCGCGCTCGTACTGGTCGAGCCACACGTCGTATGGGTCGCGCTTGGGGTCCATGAGCTCGGCCTGATGCTTAAGTTGGGCGACGATCCTATCCACATAGGGCTCAAAGCTCGCCCAGTCGTTGGCCGCTTTGGCCTTGTGCCACACGGCGTCGGCCTCGCAGGTGAGCCTGGTCCAGGCCTCGGCCTCCTCGGTGGGGATGACGCTTGCCTCGCGCTGGTCGCGGCCGAGCACGCGAATCTCGTCAAGCAGCTGCGGGTCGTCGATCTTTCCGCCGGTGACGGTCTCGCGTGCCAGCGAACGTACAAGTTCGACAGACTTTTCGCTGGTCAGGAGCTTATGGTGCTCGCCGGCAAGGGTGCCCATGGCGTCGGCACGGGCGGCGGCACCGTTGGCGGGAGCAATGGTCGCGCCGTCAAACTCGGCAATCTTGAGCAGGTACTCGCGGGTCCACAGTTTGCCTTCGAGCTTGCGGAATTTTTTGACGGCCTTATCGACCTTCATGCCTTTGGGCGTCTTGCCCGCTGCGGGCTTGGCCTTCTTATCGTGCTTCTTTTCCATACCATATCCTTGATCTCGCGAGCCGAACGCCACGGCTGGGCGCACGGCCAGTTTGCACAGCTACCTGCCTTGTACCCAGCACGAACAAAACGGAACGCGGCGATACGCCCACACAATGTGTTATCCTATAGCCCAATGCGTTGACGGAGAGGGTTTGCCCGCCGCGTCGCCGGCAAGAGAGGGAAGGTCATGGGCTGCAAGCCTTCCTGCGGTGGCAAGGGCCAAGCGTTCACTCCCGAGCAGCGACCTCAACGGGCGCGCGGCCGGTGGCGGCGATGTCCCCAGTAGGGAAGCCGTGAGCCTCGCGACAAGGGGCAAAGAGTGGGCACGGCGGGCCAGACATCCGCCGGGTCAAACAAGGTGGTACCGCGGAATTCAACCGTCCTTGGGCAATGCAAATGCCCGAGGACGGTTTTTTGTTACCGAACCGGGCCGCGTTTTCGCAACGTCAGACGGCGGCAGCCGCCTCGGCAAGCGGGGAGCGCGAGAGACGAAAGGGAAGACATGAGTCTGATTGATGATCTGGTCAAACTCGAGGAAGAGGCCAAGGAGCTCGTCGCGGGCGCCGACGACGCCGCCAAGCTCGAGGCTGCGCGCGTTGAGCTGCTCGGCCGCAAGGGCCGTATCACCGGCCTGATGCGCATGATGGGCAAGCTCGCTCCCGAGGATCGTCCCATGATGGGCAAACGCGCCAACGAGATGCGCCAGCTGATCGAGGGCATGCTCGACGAGCGCACCACCGAGATGAAGGCCGCCGCCCTCAAGCACGCACTCGAGCACGAGGCCGTCGACATCACGCTGCCGGGCATCCGTCCGCAGATCGGTCACCAGCACCTGATCAAGCAGATCATCGAGGAGGCCGAGGAGATCTTCTGCGGCATCGGCTACACCGTCGAGTCCGGCCCCATGGTCGATACCTCCTACTACAACTTCACCGCGCTCAACGCGCCCATGGATCACCCGAGCCGCTCGGCTCGCGACACGTTCTATGTGGTCGACAACAACCCCGGCAGCGTCGCGCATCCCGAGGCTCACGCTCACGGCGAGTCCGACGTGCTGCTGCGCACCCAGACCTCGGGCGTGCAGATCCACACCATGGAGTCGCAGAAGCCTCCCATCTACATGATCTGCCCGGGCACCGTCTACCGTCCCGACACGGCCGACGCCTGCCACCTGCCGCAGTTCAACCAGATCGAGGGCCTGGTCGTCGACGAGGGTATCACCTTTGGCGATCTTAAGGGCACGCTCGACTACTTTGTTAAGTGCATGTTTGGCGAGGATCGCAAGACGCGCTATCGCCCGCACTTCTTCCCCTTCACCGAGCCTTCCTGCGAGGTGGACGTGAGCTGCCACGTGTGCGGCGGCAAGGGCTGCAACTTCTGCAAGCACAGCGGCTGGATCGAGATCCTGGGCTGCGGCATGGTCGACCCCAACGTCCTGATCAACTGCGGCATCGACCCCGAGAAGTACACCGGCTTCGCCTTTGGTATTGGCGCCGAGCGCGTCGCGGCACTGCGCTACGATCTGCCCGACCTGCGCACGTTGATGACTGGTGACATGAGGTTCTTGAACCAGTTCTAGAACGCTTTCTTCTTAGTTGCAGTTTCCGGCTCAAAGCCGCATTTATGAAAGGAGACCAGTTAGATGCGCGTTTCTTACGACTGGCTCAAGACCATGATCGATATTCCGGAGGATCCCAAGACCCTTTCGGACGAATACATCCGTACCGGCACCGAGGTCGAGGCGATCGACACCGTGGGCGAGTCCTTCGGCCACGTGGTGACTGCCAAGGTTCTTACCAAGACCCCGCACCCCGATAGCGACCATATGTATGTGTGCTCGGTCGACGTGGGCGACAAGAATCTCGACGCCGACGGCAACCCCGCCCCGCTGCAGATCGTCTGCGGCGCGCAGAACTTCGAGGCTGGCGACCACATCGTCACGGCAATGATCGGCGCTGTGCTTCCCGGCGACGTCAAGATCAAGAAGAGCAAGCTTCGCGGCGTCGTGTCCATGGGCATGAACTGCTCTGCGCGCGAGCTCGGTCTGGGCGGCGACCACTCCGGCATTATGATCCTGCCCGAGGATACGCCCTGCGGCATGCCGTTTGCCGAGTATGTGGGCTCGAGCGACACCGTGCTCGACTGCGAGATCACGCCCAACCGCCCCGACTGCCTGTCCATGATCGGCATGGCCCGCGAGACCGGTGCCATCTTCGATCGCGATTTCCACGTTGAGCTGCCCGCCATCAAGGCCGAGACCGGCCGCGCGACTGACGACGAGCTTTCGGTCGAGATTGCCGACGAAGGCCTGTGCGACCGCTACGTCGCCCGCATCGTGCGCAACGTGAAGGTCGGCCCGTCGCCCGACTGGATGGTCAAGCGCCTCAACGCCCTGGGCGTGCGCCCGCACAACAACATCGTCGACATCACCAACTATGTGATGATGCTCACCGGTCAGCCGCTGCACGCCTTTGACCTGTCTACCTTTGCCGAGCGCGATGGTCATCGCCGCGTGGTGGTTCGCGCCGCCCAGCAGGACGAGAAGTTCACGACCCTTGACGGCGAGGAGCGCACGCTCGACGCCGGCATGGGCCTTATCACCGACGGCGAGCGTCCCGTGGCGTTGGCCGGCGTTATGGGCGGCATGGATTCCGAGATCGAGGACGACACCGTCGACGTGATGGTCGAGAGCGCCTGCTTCAACGCCGGTCGCACCTCGCACACCAGCCGCGACCTGTCGCTGATCTCCGACGCCTCCATTCGCTTTGAGCGCCAGGTCGACGAGACCGGCTGCGTGGATGTCGCCAACGTTACCTGCGCGCTCATCGAGCAGATCGCCGGCGGCGAGGTCGCCCCCGGCTATGTGGACGTGTTCCCCGCGCCCAAGACCATCGACAGCATCAAGCTGCGCTTGGCCCGCGTGCACGCCATCTGCGGCGCCGACATCGAGCCCGACTTTATCGAGCGCTCGCTCACCCGCCTGGGCTGCACCGTCGAGCGCGACGGCGAGGACTTTATGGTCACCCCGCCGAGCTTCCGTCCCGACCTGCCGCGCGAGATTGACCTGATCGAGGAGGTCCTGCGCCTGTGGGGCATGGGTCGCGTCACGGCGACCATCCCGGCTGCCAAGAACCACATCGGCGGTCTGACGCGCGAGCAGAAGCTTACCCGCAAGGTCGGCGAGATCCTGCGCGCCTGTGGCCTCAACGAGACCACGACCTTTGGCTTTGCCGCCCCGGGCGACCTGGAGAAGATCGGCATGTCCACCGAGGGCCGCGGCTGCCCCGTGGTGCTCATGAACCCGCTGGTGGCCGAGCAGACCGAGATGCGCCGCTCGCTGCTGCCGGGCCTGCTGCAGTCTGTGGCCTATAACGAGGCCCACGGCACGCCCAACGTGCACCTGTACGAGGTCGGCAGCCTGTTCCACGGCCGCGAGAACGCCAGCCTACCCAAGGAGACCAAGTCCGTGGCGGGTGTGCTCTCGGGCCAGTGGAGCGAGCAGTCTTGGAGCATGAAGTACCGTAAGCTGCGTTTCTTCTTTGGCAAGGGCATCGTCGAGGAGCTGCTCGCCCAGCTGCGCATCGAGAAGGTTCGCTTCCGTCCCGTCGAGGGCGAGGGCTATGCCTTCCTGCAGCCGGGTCGCGCCGCCGAGGTCCTGTCCGGCGGCACCGTGCTGGGCTGGGTCGGCGAGATTCACCCCGAGGCGCGCGAGGCGATGGGCATCGATGAGGTCGTCGTTGCCTTTGAGCTCGATCTGGACAAGCTGATCAAGGGCGCTCGCAACCAGGAGAACTACCGCGAGTTCTCGCAGTATCCGGCTGTTGAGCACGACCTGGCTATCGTGGTCGATAACTCCGTGACCTGCGAGGATCTTGAGCGCCGCATTACCAGCGCCGGTGGCAAGCTGCTCGAGGGCGTGCGCCTGTTCGACGTCTACCGCGACCCGGTCCGCGTGGGCGTGGGCAAGAAGTCCATGGCCTTTGCGCTTACGTATCGCTCCGACGACCACACACTCACCAGCGAAGAGGTCGAAAAAGCACACCAGAAGATCGTCACCAAGGTGTGCAAGGGCGTAAACGGCGAGGTCCGCGGGTAGGTCCTGCACTGGGATATGGGTCGGCGGTGGCTGCCGCCGAGTCCTACGTGACCGCTATGCTCGGTATGAGGCACCGTTGAGCCTGTATATATGACACGCGCATTACATAACGGCGTGCTGCTTTGTCGGCAGTGCGCCGTTTTGCTATGATAGCCCGCGTCGTGTTACGAATTTGACAATACGTAACACTGTCAAGGTGATTTAAGCGGCGTTGCAATTCTGTGCGCCGACAACCGGGAGGCGTACATGCACATTCCAGATAACTATCTGTCCCCGCAGACCGATGCCGTCATGGCGGTGGCGATGGTGCCCGTTTGGGTTCACTGCATCAAGAAGGTGCGTGCCACGCTCGATCGCGAGCATATGGCGTTCCTGGGCATCTGCGCCGCATTCTCCTTCTTGCTCATGATGTTCAACGTGCCGCTGCCCGGCGGCACCACAGGTCACGCCGTCGGCGGCGCGCTCATCGCGCTGCTGCTGGGCCCCGAGGCCGCGGCTATCGCTGTCTCGGTCGCGCTGGCGCTGCAGGCGCTGCTATTTGGCGACGGCGGCGTTCTGTCGTTTGGCGCCAACTGCTTTAACATGGCCTTTGTGCTGCCGTTTGTCGCTGCTATCGTGTTTCGTGCGCTCAACAGCCGTCTGCACGACAAGAGCTGGGGCACCTCGGTTTCTGCCATCGTGAGCGGCTGGGTTGGCCTGTGCCTGGCGGCCCTGTGCGCGGCGGTCGAGTTCGGTATTCAGCCGATGCTCTTCACCAACGCTTCGGGCGCTCCGCTGTACTGCCCCTTCCCGCTGTCCGTGGCTATTCCGGCCATGTTGATCCCGCATATGCTGGTTGCCGGTGTGATCGAGGGCGTGGCGACGGCCGCCATCTACGGTTTCATTAAGAAGACGGCGCCGAGCATTATCGTCGGGCCCGAGGCCGTCGATGGCCAGCTTGCTGCCGAGGGCGCTGCTGCCAAGAAGACCTCGCTGGTCCCCACGCTCATTTTGGTCGCCGTGCTCGTGGTGGCCACGCCGCTGGGCTTGCTTGCCACCGGTGACGCCTGGGGTGAGTGGGACGCCGAGGGCGCCGCGACCGCCGTTCAGGAGGCTGGCGATGACAGCCTGCAGGCTTCGGTCGGCCTCGATACCCCGACCTTTGCCGACGCGCTGCCCACGGGTGATTACCTGCAGGCTTATTCCGAGGAGCAGGGTCTTGGCTTTGCCGGTCAGGCTGCCATGTATATCCTGTCCGGCGTGATTGGCGTGGCGGTGCTCACCATCGCATTCCGTCTGATCTCGCTGACGGTCAAGGAAAGCGGTGCTCATGGCAATAGCCGAGCTGCCTAGCTGGCTTGCGACCGAGCAGCGTTACGAGCCCGCGGGGGCTCGGCATCGTGTGATGCAAAAGAATGTCCTGCACCTGGCGAGCCTGCTTGAGCGGGTTCGCCTGGGTGGAGGCGCGCACGAGGGCGGGTCGATGGTCGACCGCGCCCTTTCTTGCGTTTCGGCTCCGGTGCGCCTGGTGGGGATGTTCGTCTGCGTCCTGTGCGTGTGCCTGACGCAGAGTCCGCTGTACCTGATGCTGATGGCGGCAATCGCGTTGGTGCTGGTCGCGGTGCGCCCCGCACGCGGGCTGCGTGCGACCTTTGTACCGGCGCTCGGCGCCACGGGGCTTGCCGTGGTTCTGGCACTGCCTGCCCTGCTGCTGGGCGCGTCTGCCACGGGCGCCATGCTCAAGATCGCGCTCAAGACGTTTATTAATGTGTCGCTGGTGCTGGGTGTTTCGTGGACGCTTACCTGGAGCCGCATGTCGGCGGCGCTCAAAATGCTGCACCTGCCCGACGAGGTTATCTTTACGTTTGATATGGCACTCAAGCATATCGAGGTGCTGGGACGCACGGCGCACGATCTGTGCGAATCGGTCATGCTGCGCAGCGTCGGTTCCGCGCCCGCGGGTTTTTCGCGTACCGACTCGCTGGCGGGTATCATGGGCATGACGTTTATCAAGGCGATGGAATGCAGCCGCGCGATGGACGAGGCCATGCTGTGCCGCGGCTTCGCCGGCGTGTATCCGGCGCCTGCACGGAGCGGCTTTGGCTGGCGCGATGCGGTTTACGCGGCCGGCGTTGCGTTGCTCGCCGTGTTGTGCGCGGTGCTGTAGCGCGGACGGTCGAACCGTCGATGTGAGTAGGGAAGGGCGACGTTTTGGCAAACGATACGAATAACGCGATGGGTGCGAGCGGTGCTGCCGGCACCGAGGTCACGCCGATCATCGAGTTTCGCGACGTGCTGTTTTCCTATGCGGGTCATACGGTGATCGACGGCATTTCATTGCAGGTGAACCGTGGGGAGCTCGTTGCTCTGCTCGGTCCCAACGGCTGCGGCAAGACGACGATCATGCGCCTTATCAACGGCCTTGAACTTGTGGACGCGGGTGCGTATCTGTTTGACGGGCATGCGGTCGATGCGGCATATCTCAAGGATTCCGCGACGGCCCAGCGGTTCCATCAGCGCGTGGGCTTTGTGTTCCAGAATGCCGATGCGCAGCTCTTTTGCGCCACGGTGGGCGAGGAGGTCGCGTTTGGCCCGGCTCAAATGGGGCTGCCGGCAGACGAGCTCGAGCGTCGCGTCCGCGACGCCATGGAGCTGTTCCAGGTTGCCGATCTGGTCGATGCCTCGCCCTATCAGCTTTCGGGCGGGCAAAAGAAGCGCGTGGCGCTGGCTGCCGTCGTGTCGATGAACCCGGATATCCTGGTGCTCGACGAGCCTACCAACGGACTTGACGAGGACTCTTGCGACATCGTGGTCAACTTTCTACTGGCCTATGTTGCTGCCGGTAAGACGGTCTTGATGAGCACGCACCATCAGGATTTGGTACGACGCCTGGGTGCCCGTGCAATCTTTATCGATCGATATCACCATGTGGTCGAGGCGCCGGTATCGTCGTATGGAACCGAGAGCGGCGTTGTGGAATAGTTGCTGCGTGGAGCGTGCGTAGCCGCCCGCGCGGCTTTGCCGTGATGGTATAGTTATCCAGGTTTTTATGGGGGTGGCTATGCCAAGCTGGAACATTCATATCGCTCAGACGGAGCGTTTGCTGGAGCGCACCGGTGCGCTTGCCAATAGCGTGCGCGACCGCAATGCCTTTTTGTTTGGCTGCGTGGTTCCGGATATCTTCGTGGGCTATATGGTCCCTGGCATCGCCGATCCCATCCCGTACCGCATTACGCACTTTGCAAAGCCCGAGCCTATCCCTAAGCCTCGTGAGCATGAGTTCTGGGATACCTATGTGGCACCGTTGCTTAAAAGTTCGCCCACCGGTGCGCCAGCTGCCGCGACCTCGATTGTCGAGGAGCGCGAGCGACTCAATCGGGTGCATTATCCCCAACGTTACAAGGACGCCGAGCCGGTCGCCGGTCCCGGTGCTAGCGAGCTTTCGCTCGCGCCCGATGACGTGGCGCAGTCGCTGCTCGATCTGACGCTGGGCGTTTGGTCGCATCTGGTGGCCGATACCGTATGGAATACGCGTGTGAATCAGTACCTGGAGGCGCACGGCGGCAAGCCGTGCGAGGAATTCCGCATTAAAAAGCAAGGCGACTTTGACTGGTTTGGCAAGACGCTCGGCATTGTTTCAATTCCGCGCGCGACCGATCGCCTCTATACCGCTGCGACGCGTTTTGGGCAGTATCCCATCCATAAAGAGTACGTGCTCAAGACCATCGGCGTCATGCACGAGATTGTACGTGAAAACCCCGGTGAGCCCGACCATCCGCCATACCGCCTGCTGACCGAGGAGTTCTTCGACGCGACGTTTACCGAGGTGATCGAGCTGACCGAGGCGGGCTTTGCGGCTCGCGTTGCCGCTTCTGACGTCCCCGCAGTCCCTCTGATCGCTAGCTGCTAGCCGGCCGGCTTGACGGCGAACAGTTCATCCCAATTGACCAACGGCTCCCGTCGCAGGGCATCTTCGGTGGTGCGCTCGGCATCGGAGAGGCTTGCGACTGAACGCAAATCGATGAAGCGGCATATGGAGAAGGTCTTAAAAAAGGGCCCGGAAGGCAATGCCTTCCGGGCCCTTTGCAATGCAAGTGTGCTTGCAAGTACGATTTAGCGCACCTGAGCGACGTAAGCGACGTTGGTCGAGGAGACCTTGTCCTCGAGCTGGACGCTCATGCGGGGGTCGCCGGCGGTGGCGACGGTCAGATCGCCGGCCTCAACGTAGCCGAGCTCCTTAGCGGTCTCGATCGCCTTGACGATCGTGCCGTTGACGGTGCCCTGGGTAATCTCGGCCTGGTGCGGGATAACGCCCCAGTACATAATCATCTGCTGGACGGCCCACTCGTGGCGGGAGAACGCGCAGATCGGCATGTTGGGACGGAAGTGCGAGATCAGGCGAGCGGTACGACCGGTGGTCGTCGGCACGGTGATGCACTTGGCGCCAACGGTGGTAGCCATGTTCACAGCGGACATACCCACAACGTTGTTGACGACGCGGGTGCCGTGGGCGTCAGCCGGAACCTCGAGCGGAGCGTGAGCCGGGAGGTACTTCTCAGTCTCGAGAGCAATGCTGGCCTGCATCTTAACGGCCTCGACCGGGTACTTACCGGCAGCGGACTCGCCAGAGAGCATAACGGCGTCGGTGCCGTCGTAGATGGCGTTAGCAACGTCGGCAACCTCGGCGCGCGTCGGGCGCGGGTTCTGCTGCATGGAGTCGAGCATCTGCGTAGCGGTGATAACGGGCTTATAGGCCGCGTTGCACTTGGCGATGATCTCCTTCTGGATGTGCGGAACGAGCTCGGGCTTGATCTCGATGCCCAGGTCGCCACGGGCGACCATGATGCCGTCGGAAGCCTCGAGGATCTCGTCGAAGTTCTCGACGCCCAGGGCGCACTCGATCTTCGGGAAGATCGTCACGTGCTCGCCACCGTTCTCGCGGCAAAGCTCGCGGATGCCGCGGACGGACTCGCCGTCACGGATGAAGGAAGCGGCGATGTAGTCGATGTTCTCGGTCAGGCCAAAGAGGATGTCCTGACGATCGCGCTCGGTGATAGCGGGCAGCGAGATGTTGACGTTGGGCATGTTGACGCCCTTGCGCTCGCCGATCAGGCCGTCATTCTTGACGACGCAGGTCATGTCCTGGCCGTCGACGGACTCGACCTCGAGGGCAACCAGACCGTCATCGATCAGGATAAGGGAGCCCTTCTCGACCTCGGAGGGCAGAGCCAGGTAGTCGAGGGAGATGTGCTCAGCGGTGCCGTGGAAATCCTCGGACGTGGGCTGAGCGGTGACGACGATCTTATCGCCGGTCTTGACGGCAACCTTCTTGCCATCGACCAGAAGGCCGGTGCGGACCTCGGGGCCCTTGGTGTCGAGCAGGATGCCGACGGGCATACCGAGCTCCTTGGAAATACGACGGACGCGCTCGATGCGACCGTGGTGCTCGTCGTAGGAGCCGTGCGAGAAGTTAAAACGGGCGACGTTCATGCCCGCCTTGATCATCTCGCGGATGGTCTCGTCGCTATCGCAGGCGGGACCCATGGTGCATACAATCTTAGTGCGCTTGTACATTCAGACCTCCATCTGACATCGTCTTGCGCTGATAGATAAACCATAAGAAATAAAACTTAGTTGATTATAACGAAATGACGACCGAATACCCCCAAAAATCGACCGTATGCCGAATTAGAAGTTCATTTTTTGCGGAAAAACGGTATATGCAAAAACTTTACCAACCGTTCTAACCGCTGCTATCTGGGCGATATTTCAGTTTGACGATGCGCCAAAGAAAAAACGTTTTATCAATGTTGAGCATCATACGGTCTGCATCGTTGCTTATGGACCATATTTCCAAATGGATTGTTTTGGCTAGACGGGTCGCTTTGGGGTACCATAGCTCCACTATCAACTGCCGCTCAGCACGGCAGCCTTGATGAGCCCTTGCCCTTCTCCTGGGAATTATGATCGGGCATCAATCTGCTGAGTGGCCCGAATCCCAGGAGGGGACTCTATATGCAAAAGGAATACCTGTCCGCTGCGGCGGAGGTGCTCAGCGACCAAGGTGTCGATGAGAACCTCGGCCTGAGCACCGGCGAGGCGTCGTCGCGCCTCGCCAAGACAGGCCCTAACAAGCTTGAGGAAGCCGAGAAGACACCGCTGTGGAAGCGCTTCTTTGAGCAGATGGCAGACCCCATGGTCATCATGCTGATCGTTGCCGCCGTCATCAGCGCGCTCACGGGCATGGTCAAGGGCGAGCCCGACTTTGCCGATGTCGCCATCATCATGTTCGTCGTTATCATCAACTCGGTGCTGGGCGTGGTCCAGGAAGCTAAGAGCGAGGAGGCCCTCGAGGCCCTGCAGGAGATGAGCGCGGCGCAGTCCAAGGTGCTGCGCGACGGCAAGCTCGTGCACCTGCCGAGCGCCGAGCTCGTGCCCGGTGACGTGATCATGCTCGAGGCGGGCGACTCCGTCCCGGCCGACTGCCGCGTGCTCGAGAGCGCCACGATGAAGATCGAAGAGGCCGCCCTTACCGGCGAGTCCGTGCCCGTCGAGAAGCATGCCAACGTCATTGAGCTCGCCGCCGGCACCGACGACGTGCCGCTCGGCGACCGCAAGAACATGTGTTACATGGGTTCCACCGTGGTATACGGCCGCGGCCGCGCCGTCGTGGTTGGCACCGGCATGAATACCGAGATGGGCAAGATCGCCGGCGCTCTTGCCGAGGCCAAGGAGGAGCTCACGCCGCTGCAGGTGAAGCTTGCCGAGCTCAGCCGTATCCTCACCATCATGGTTATCGTCATCTGCATCGTCATCTTTGGCGTCGACATCCTCCGCCACGGCGTGGGCAACGTTCTCACCGACCCGACCGCGCTGCTCGACACCTTTATGGTCGCTGTCTCGCTTGCCGTCGCCGCCATCCCCGAGGGCCTGGTTGCCGTCGTGACCATCGTGCTGTCGCTTGGCGTGACCAAGATGGCCAAACGTCAGGCGATTATCCGCAAGCTCTCCGCCGTCGAGACCCTTGGCTGCACGCAGACCATCTGCTCCGACAAGACCGGTACTCTCACCCAGAACAAGATGACCGTCGTCAAGCACGAGCTCGCCGCGCCTGAGGAGAAGTTCCTGGCCGGCATGGCTCTGTGCTCCGACGCCCAGTGGGACGAGGAGCTGGGCGAGGCCGTGGGTGAGCCGACCGAGTGTGCACTCGTCAACGACGCCGGCAAGGCGGGGCTCACCGGCCTGACCGCCGAGCACCCGCGTGTGGGTGAGGCCCCGTTCGACTCGGGCCGCAAGATGATGTCCGTGGTCGTCGAGACCCTGGACGGCGAGTACGAGCAGTACACCAAGGGCGCGCCCGACGTGGTGATCGGCCTGTGTACCCATATCTACGACGGCGACAAGGTCGTTCCGCTGACCGAGGAGCGTCGTGCCGAGCTCGTGGCCGCCAACAAGGCCATGGCCGACGAGGCCCTGCGCGTGCTGGCGCTGGCAAGCCGCACCTACACCGAGGTCCCGGCCGACTGCAGCCCCGCCGCGCTCGAGCATGACCTGGTCTTCTGCGGCCTGTCCGGCATGATCGACCCGGTCCGTCCCGAGGTGGCCGACGCTATCCGCGAGGCGCACGACGCCGGCATCCGCACCGTCATGATCACGGGCGACCACATCGACACCGCCGTGGCCATCGCCAAGCAGCTTGGCATCGTCGCCGATCGCAGCCAGGCCATTACCGGTGCCGACCTCGATCGCATGAGCGACGAGGAGCTCGACGCGCACATCGAGGATTACGGCGTGTACGCCCGTGTCCAGCCCGAGCACAAGACCCGCATCGTCGAGGCTTGGAAGTCGCGCGACCAGATCGTCGCCATGACGGGCGACGGCGTCAATGACGCCCCGTCCATCAAGCGCGCCGACATCGGCGTCGGTATGGGTATCACTGGTACCGACGTCACCAAGAACGTCGCCGACATGGTACTCGCCGACGACAACTTCGCCACCATCATCGGTGCCTGCGAAGAGGGCCGTCGTATCTACGACAACATCCGCAAGGTCATCCAGTTCCTGCTTTCGGCTAACCTTGCCGAGGTGTTCTCGGTGTTTATCGCCACGCTCATCGGCTTTACCATCTTCCAGCCGGTACAGCTGCTGTGGGTGAACCTGGTCACCGACTGTTTCCCCGCGCTCGCGCTGGGCATGGAGGACGCCGAGGGCGACATCATGAAGCGCAAGCCGCGCAACGCCAAGGACGGTGTCTTTGCCGGACATATGGGCCTGGACTGTGTGGTCCAGGGCCTGATTATCACTGCGCTGGTGCTGGCGAGCTTCTTTGTGGGCGTGTACTTTGACATGGGCTACATCCACATCTCCGATATGATCGCCGGCAATGCCGACGAGGAAGGCGTGATGATGGCGTTCATCACGCTCAACATGGTCGAGATTTTCCACTGCTTCAATATGCGCAGCCGTCGTGCGTCGCTGTTCACCATGAAGAAGCAGAACAAGTGGCTGTGGGCTTCCGCCGCGCTGGCACTGGTGCTGACGGTGATCGTGACCGTGCAGCCGACGCTTGCCGAGATGTTCTTTGGCCCTGTGACGCTTGAGCTCAAGGGCGTTCTTGCCGCGCTGGGCCTGGCCTTCCTGATCATCCCGCTGATGGAGATCTACAAGGCGATCATGCGCGCGGTCGAAAAAGAGTAACGTTCCTGCCCGGGCCCGACCGCCTGCGGGGTTTCCACGGGCACGTCCTCGCCGCTTTGCGGCTGCGGGATGTGCCCTTAGGAAACCCCTCCCGGCGGGCGGGCCCTGCGGTATCCTTGCTGGCTTTTCTCCCGTGCGGATGAAAAGGGCTGAGGGAAAGTTTGTGAGCTGGTCGGGCTTTGCCCGGCCAGCTCTTTTTGATTTAAAATACCTGCTCAGTTGTGATTTGTGGTGCTGGGAGGCGCTTGTGGGCAAGGCTAAGGCTAAGGCGAAGAAAAAGACGACGGGGGCGCGGGCTAAGCGCGATCGTCGTCGGAAGCTTGCGACCGAGGCCCCCGCGTCTGCCGAGGAGTTGTTGGCGAGCGTACCGGGGCTTGACGCGCTGCAGGACGTTCCGGCGTTTGATGACCTGCCGGTCGATGGGGCTCAGCAGGCGGCATTTGACGACTTTTGCGCACATGCTGAGGAGCCCGAGCAGATGCGGCTGGGTGCCGTGGTGCGCTTGGATCGCGGGTTTCCGCTGGTGGCGACTGCCGACGATATCTTCCGCGCCGAGCATGCCGTGGGGTTTGCCAAGTCGCGCGGCGAGGACGAGGTCCTGCTGCCCGCTGTGGGCGATCGTGTGGCGGTGCGCCGCGCTCCCGGGCACGATATGGGTGTGATTGAGTGCGTGCTGCCGCGCCGTACGAGCTTTGAGCGTTGGCGCGGCCGTGCCCGCGGAGAGCGTCAGGTGCTCTGCTCCAACGTGGATAGCGTGCTAATCGTGCAGGCGCTCGGTGCCGGCGAGGTGCTGCTCGACCGCGTGGCGCGCTCGCTGGTGTTGGCGCTCGACTGCGATGCCGAGCCGGTGGTGGTGCTCACCAAAGCTGACCGCTGCGATGCCGAGGAGCTCGAGCGCGATCTGGACCGCGTGCGCCGCCTGGTGGGTCCGGACGTGCGCGTGATCGTGACGTCCTCTGCCGAGGGGCGCGGCCTGGACGAGGTTCGTTCCTGCGTGCCTGCCGGGAGCTGCGCCATGATTCTGGGCGAGTCGGGTGCCGGCAAGTCGACGCTGCTCAATGCGCTGCTGGGCCACGATACGTTGGCGACCGGCGGTGTGCGCGAACGCGACGACCAGGGCCGTCACACTACCGTCGCGCGCGTGATGGTGGCACTGCCGGGCGACGCCGGCGTGATCGCCGATGCCCCGGGCCTGCGCAGCCTACCGCTCGTGGGTCACGAGCGGGGTCTGGCGCGCGCCTTCCCCGAGATTGTCGAGGCATCGCGCGCGTGCCGGTTTGGCGATTGCACGCATACCCATGAGCCGGGTTGTGCCGTTCGCGAGGCCGAGGACGCCGGGCAGATCGACAGTCTGCGTTTGGAAACGTTCCAAAACCTGGCGTCATCCATGCGCGTGAGTGCTCAAATGCTCGATCCCGATGTCCATCTGTAATTGATTTTTCCTATGACAGCCGTCTCCCAACTGTTCGGGAGACGGCTTTTTTGCTGCGGAAAAGCCTCGAAACATGCAGTTTGCTGACGTGCTGGCCAAAACCTTGCCACGAGCTTGACGGGCTGGTCAGCTTTTGGTCAGCGATTGGTTTGACATCGAAAACCAAGATCGCGATTGCGCCGCTTTGCGCTCTGACCGCCCAGACAATGGTGGTACGGGCATTCGCCCGGCACTGCCATGAGAGGAGCGGCCGTGAACAAGAGCAAGCGCATCGCCATCAGTCTGGTCGCGGGCGTGCTCGCTGCTCTGCTCTGCATGGTTTACGGCTCGTCGATCCGCTCGCAAGCCGAACAGGTCCAGGCTGAGACCTTGGCCAAGTACGGTGGCGATCGCGTCGAGGTATGCGTCGCGGCGCGCGATATCGATGTGGGCGAGACCCTCGATGAGACCAATGTCATAACCCAGGAATGGCTGACGAGTCTGCTGCCGCGTGACGCGGCGACCGAGCTGCGCCAGGTGCGCGGCGACGTGACGACTTCGCGTATTCCCAAAAACGCCGTGATCTGCAATGTCTACACCAAGGCCGAGAGCCACAAGCTCGAGGTGCCTAAGGGCAAGGTCGCCGTTTCGGTGGCGGTCGATGCCGAGCACTCGGTCGGCGGTGCCACGGGCGTGGGCAGCTACGTGGACGTGTACGTGCAAAAAGACGGCGTAACCGATCGACTGTGCGGCGCGTACGTGATCGATACCAGTGAGGATTCCGGTGCCACGCGCGAGGGCAAGATCGAATGGGTGACGCTGGCGGCTGACCCCGAAGACGTCAAGGAACTGCTGGGAGCCTCGGGCAAGGGAACGGTCAGCTTGACGATTCCCGCCACGGCGCGCGGCAAAAAGAGCGGAGGCGACGAGTGATGAAGGCGATCTGGCTTGCGTGCTGCGCGTGCGGCGATTACGGGCTGTTGCAGCGGGAAGTCGAGGGCCGTGATACGGGTGCACAGGTGCTTCGCGTGGGTGACCTGGACGGGCTGGTTTCCATGGCGCGGGCGTTTCCGTCGCGCCGCGGAGCTGCCATCATCGCGGCGTCTCTGTTTGATACCGAAGATGTGCGCAAGACTGTTGCGCGCCTGACGGCCGAAGGCCGCGTGAGTCGCGTGGTCGTGTTGATAGAAGCACTCGATCCGTCGGATATCGAGGGGCTGTTTCGCGCAGGGGCGACCGAGGTCATCGCTGCGCACAGTATATGCGGCAACGGGCGAGCGGGCGAGGGAGCGGTTGATTCCGATCGGCGCATGACGATTGAGCCCGATGCTTTTGTTGATAGGGAACCCGGGGCGCCTCGCGCTACAAGAGGCCCGCGTGTTGATGATTATGGAAAAGCGGAAGCCGAGCATGGTCGGCGCCCCCGGAACCCCCTTGTATACGATGACGCTGGAGGACCGGCGCAGCATGCTGGCGACTCCCCGGCTGTAGATATGGGATACGTGCGCGGCGTGAATCTGGCGGATGAACTCGACGAAGTTGAGGGCTTTGCCGGGTGCGGCGAGTTGTCGCTGATGCAGCATGAGCAGATTGCGCAGAACGAGCCTGCCTCGCAGACCGAACAAGCCGCCATGCCGGCTTGGACGCAGCGTGTAGTTGCGGCGGGGGAGACGGGGACGCTGTCACCGACGCCCGCCCCGCCGCCTCCGATGCCGCCGGCAGACGCTGCCGCTTCGCCGCATCGAGCTCCGGTCATCTGCGCCATTTCGGGTTCGGGCGGTTGCGGCAAGTCGACGATCGTTGCCACCATGGCACACACATCGTCGCTGTTGGGCTTGCGTGCCGCCGTGCTCGACCTGGACCTGATGTTTGGAAACCTTTACGACTTGTTAGGCGTCGATGCTCCGCACGATATGGCGGCACTTATCGAGCCGTCGGCGGCGGGCACGCTCACCGAGCCGGATATCGTGGCCGCATCGATGCGCGTCGCCCCGGGCGTTACGCTCTGGGGTCCCGTCGCGGCGCCCGAGCAAGCTGAGCTCATGGCACGTCCGGTGGAGCTGCTGCTCGATGTCCTGCGTCGCGAATCCGACGTGGTCTTTATCGATACCTCGGTCTTTTGGGGCGATGCCGTGGCGGCTGCGGTGGCGGCGAGCGACCGTTGCCTGGTCGTTGGCGATGCGGCGGTGTCGTCCGCGACATCGGCGTCGCGCGTCATTGAACTGGCAAGTCGAGTAGGTGTGCCGCGCACGCGCATGAGCGCTGTATTCAACCGGTTTGGCGCGCGCGGGGCAGACGAGGACGTCGCCATGCGCTTTGAGATTGCCTGTGCGTTGAACTCCAAGATTCGTATCGCCGATGGCGGGCAGGATCTCGCCGCGCTCATGGCGTTTGGGCGCGCTGACGAGGCAGTGGGGCAGACCAGCGCTTTTGCGACCAGCGTGCGCGAGGCCACGCGCGAGATGCTCGTGGAACTGGGGTGCGCCGTCGGCCCTTGGAGCGATATGGTCGCCGACCGTGCAACGCGCACCGAACGTCCGCGTATCCGCCTTCCCTGGTCGCGCGAGGGTGATCAGCGATGAGCCTGCAAACGAGGATTAAGGCTGCCGGCGCTGCAGCGGCGGCAGCGCCTGTAGATGCGGGGCGTCGCCGCGCGGTGAAACGACGCACCAAGCGCGCCGTGATGGACCGCATGGGTTACGACGAAGTGGCGCGTATCAGCGCCTATATCGACCCGGCACTTGCCCGCTCGGAATTGCGTCCCGCGGTGGAGGCGGCGCTCAATGTTGAGGAGCCGACCGATCTCGCGACGCCCGAGCGCGAGACCATCATCGACGAGATTTTGGATGATGTGGTGGGCTTGGGGCCGTTGCAGCCGCTCATCGAGGACGACACCGTTACCGAGATCATGATTAACGGCTGCCGCTCGGCTTTCTTTGAACGCGGCGGCGTCTTGTACCCCATCGAGCATGCGTTTGAGGATGATGAGCAGATTCGTGTGCTTATCGACCGCATCATCTCGCCACTTGGCCGCCGTATCGACGAGCGCAGCCCCATCGTCAACGCCCGCCTCAAAACGGGCTATCGCGTCAACGCGGTGATTCCGCCTGTGGCGATTGACGGACCGATTCTCACCATCCGAAAGTTCTCGGACCGCATCTGCTCGCTGGACGAGCTTGTGGGGCTGGGGTCGCTGCCGCTTTGGTATGCGCAGCTGCTGTCGTGCGCGGTGTCGCTGCGACAGGACCTGGCGGTTGCGGGAGGCACGGGATCTGGTAAGACCACCCTGCTCAACGCGTTGTCATGCGAGATTTCCACCGGCGAGCGCATCGTGACGATCGAGGACTCTGCCGAACTCAAGTTTGCGCATCATCCGCACGTGGTGCGTCTAGAGGCGCGCGAGGCTTCAATTGAGGGCGAGGGCGCGGTGACGATCCGCGACCTGGTGACCAATGCCCTGCGCATGCGCCCCGACCGCATCGTGGTGGGTGAGGTGCGCGGTGCCGAGTGCTGCGACATGTTGCAGGCCATGAACACGGGCCACGACGGGTCGCTCACCACACTTCATGCGGGCTCAGAACAGGAGACCGTGGTGCGTCTGACGTTGCTTGCACGTTATGGCATCGATCTGCCGAGCGAGCTCATCGAGGAGCAGATTGCCATGGCGCTCGACGGCATCGTGATGTCCGAGCGCCACGCCGATGGCAGGCGCTTCGTCTCCTCGTATTCGGGGGTGCGTCGCGCCGCGTCGGGCGGCGTAGAGCTCGAGCGCTATGTGACTTTCGATGCCGCCGAGCGCACCTGGACGCTTGACCGCGAGCCGCCGTTTATCGCAGAAGGCCTGCGGTCGGGGACGCTCACACAAGAGGAGGTGGACGAATGGAGGTCGCTGTGCCCCTCGTCGTAGGGGGTTTGGCAGGGTTTTCTGTCGCGACGGCGTGCGGGGCGGAACCTCGTGTGCCGCAGGTGCCGCCGGCGGAGCTGGCGCGTCAGGCGCTCGAGACGGTGGCAGAGAAACTGCCGCGTGAGCTGGTGGAAAACGATCTGCTGAAAAAGATCGCCCGTTCGTGGGCATCGCTGGCTCCGGCGCATCGCCTTGGCCTCGTGATCGAAGATGCTTCGGGGCGTTTGGCGTTTCTGCTGCTCTCGAGCGGTGTCTGCTGCATTTTACTAACGATGGTGTCGTTATCGCCCCTCGGATTTGCCTTGGGACTTGTTGCTCCGATTGCCGTTGGCGCCGCTCGGGATGGCTTTGAGAGCCGGCGCGAGCAACACGATGCAGAAGAGGCCATGCCCGAGGCGTTTACCGCACTTTCCATGTCGCTTGCCTCGGGACATTCGCTGGCTCAGGGCATGCGCTTTGTGGGCGCTCATGCGCAAGAACCGGTGCATACCGAGTTTTTGCGGGTGGCGGCGGCGATCGATTGCGGCATCTCGGCGACCGACGCGCTCGATGACTTGCTCGTGCGCATCGACGCCCCCGGTCTTTCGCTTGTGACCTTGGCGCTTAAGGTGTCACAGCGCACCGGCGCTCCGCTTGCCGACTTACTGTCCGAGGCGTCGAGCATGGTGGGGGAGCGCATTGAGCTCAAGCGCCGCCTAGATGTTAAGACGTCGCAGGCCCGCATGTCTGCGCATATGGTCGCGGCGATGCCGACGGGCATGTGCGCGGTGTTGGCGCTGCTTTCGGCAGATTTTCGTCGCGGTCTTGCGACGCCTGCCGGCGCGGGCGCTGTGGTGCTGGGTCTTGCCCTCAACGCCGTTGCCCTGGTGGTTATCAGGCGCATTATGCGGGTGGAGCTATGAGCGCCCCGGTTGCAGTTGCGGCTTGCCTGTGCGCTCTGAGTGTATTTGTCGCGACGGGTTTGGATCGGGCGGATGCACGCAAGATCGCAGAGGCCTGCAAGCGCGAGGCGGTGCTGGTCGCTGCCGCGGGTCGCTCGGTGGTCGATGCTCTGACCGCGCGAATGAAGGGCGCGGTTGGAGCGGGCGGTCCGGCGCGAGTGTCGCTCGGCGAAGTGTCCGAGATGATCGATGTTGTGCGCTTGGGTCTTTCGGCCGGTCTTTCGTTTGATGCGGCGCTTGAGATTTTCTGCGCCAACCGCCGGTCAGTGCTGGCTCTTCGACTTGAGCGGGCCTGCATGGCGTGGCAGGTGGGCGTGGGCACGCGTGAGGACGAGTTGTTGGCCGCCGCGCGCGACCTGGACGTGCGAGCGCTCGAGACCTTTGCCATCACGGTGGGACAGGCGCTCGCCCTGGGTGCCCCACTTGCCGAGACACTGGCCGCTCAAAGTCGCGAGATCCGTGCGGCTCATCGCGCCGCGGTTGAGCGCGAGATCGAGCGTGCGCCCGTCAAGCTGCTGATTCCCACCGGCACGCTCATCTTGCCGGCGTTGCTTCTGTCCATATTGGGCCCGCTGTTGGGAGCAGGCGGGATGATGTAGGGAGGAATACATGAACACGATGACTGACGCTGCTGGCAAGGTCCAGGGCTGGGCGTTTTGCCGGGTGACACATGTTCGTCAGCGCGCCAAGGAGCTACTGCAGGAGGAGAGCGCACAGGGTACCACCGAGTATGCCATCTTGGTCGGCGTGCTCGTGGTGATCGCGATTATCGCCATCGTCGCATTTAAGGGCAAGGTCCAAGATCTATGGAACGCTATCAGCGAGGGCATCAACAGCCTGTAGAGGGCGAGCGCCCCATCGGGGTGCTGCTGGTGTTTGCTTGCCTGGCCGTGGCGATAGCGGCGGTGCTTTGGGGGCTTAACGCCGCGCGGCAGCAGCGTCTTGGGACCGCCTCTGATTCGGGCTCAGATTCGGCGGTGGCGTCTCAAAAAGACGACACGCGAGATGCGGGCGATTCGGATGTCGCTGTCACGGCGCAAACCTTTCTGCAGACGCTCGACAAGCGGTCTGGCACTGCGACGGATTCGCCTGAGGACAACGCGATTGCGGTCCGGCTTGCATGGTCCGAGGACCGACCGATGACCGAGGCGGCGGCGGATATGTTACGCGCCTACCGCGAGGTGCCAACGGCCCAGCTCGCCCTGAGCGGCTATCTCGATATTAAGGGCAACGTATGGGGCGCCATCGTGCGCGATGGGCGCGGCTGGGTCGATATGGTGACGGTTGCCGCGGATACTGGCGATGCTTCGTGTCGTCTGCGCGCGGTGCGCCTGGTCCCGCAAACAATAAGCTCAAAGGAGGGATCGTGAAATGCATGGCGTTCTGCGTGAAGAGGTTGCCCAAGCGACTGTGGAATACGCCATCGTCACGGTGGCGCTGCTATCGATCGTGCTGGCGATTGCGGGACTTTGGCGTGCTGGCACCGATGGATGCTTGGCGGCGCTGGTTGAGCGGGCGGCATCCCATGGCGTTGCCTCGACGTCGGTTATCGACGCCGCTGCGGGCGCTAAGGACATCGCGTTGTATTGATATCGCGCGCGAGGACCGGGCGCAGTCTACGGTCGAGGCCGCTTTTTTGCTGCCGATGTTTCTGACGCTCATCCTTCTCGCACTGCAACCGGTGTGCCTGCTTTATACGCGCGCGGTCATGGAGTCTGCCGCCGCCGAGACCGCGCGGCTCATGACCACGACGACGGCGGAGGACGACGATCTTAAGGAGTTCACCCGCCGCCGGCTTGCCGCAGTGCCCAACGTTTCGATCTTTCATGCCGGTGGGCCGTTGTCGTGGGATATCGAGCTTGGCCGGGCCGGTGCGGGTGGCGTCTCGTCCGTGTCCGTTTCCGGCGAGGTCAAGCCGTTGCCTGTGATCGGTGCGTTTGCGCAGGCTATGGGTGGTACCGCCGAGGGCGGCTACGTTGAGCTCAAGGTCGATGTCTCGTATCAATCGCGTCCCGAATGGCTGGAGGGAGATTATGATTCGTGGATTGCTGCATGGGATTAAGCGTTTCTGGTCTAGATGCGTTTTGACGCGCCGTCCGAGCTGCCATCGCAAACGAGGCGGCTTTATGGGCCGCGCCGGTGTCGATCTGTTTATCGAAGACGGTGCCTACACCACGCTTTCTTCTGCCGTGGTCATCCTAGTGGTGCTCACGTTGTTGTTTTCGTCGACCGCGGCGATATGGAGCATGTCGCGTGCCGGGGATACCCAGGTGGCGGCCGATAGCGGCGCGCTGGCGGGTGCCAACGTAGTGTCGTCCTATCACACGGCTGCCACGGTGGTTGATGCGAGCATCTTGAGTCTGGGGCTGGCGGGGTTTGCCACAATCGGGACGGGCCTGGTCGCCATCCTCATCCCAGGTGCCGAACCAGTTGCCGGCAATATGGTCGACACCGGGATTGAGATCATTAAAACGCGCAACAAGTTTGCCAAAAGCGCATCGGAAGGCTTACAGAAAATCGAGACGGCTCTGCCATATCTGATCGCCGCGCGTGCCACGCAGGCGGTGTCGGCGCAGGATACCGATAGTGTGGCCTATACCGGTACGGCGCTTGCCGTGCCCAGGACATCCGAATCGGACTTCGCTGCGCTCAAAGGGTCAGAGATCTCGACCGATACCATTAAAGACACATCAGATGATTTAGAGCGTGCGGCCGAGGAGCTGCGGAAGGCTTCTGAGGACACGGCGAAGGCTAAAGAGCGCGCTTGGCTGGCGGATTGTGGCGGGTCTGACAAGGGCTCGGTCAGCAGCTGTTCTTGCATGTGGGAGCGTGTGAAAAGTCTAACGGATCTCTCTGGTGCTCAAAATCCGCATTACGCTTCGAGCGTTACGTGGGAACCGCAAGTGGCGCTCGATCGCGCGAAGGCCTACTATCGCCAGCGCCTGGCAAATGAGAAACCGCTTGGCGAGGGTCCGGAAAAACAGGCAGATTCTGCTGCACGAAAGGTGTTCTTCGCTTATGCGGGCGAAGAAGTCGAGCGGGCATATATAACTGAAAAGGACGGCAAAGTTTCCGCCCGCATTCCTTTCCTTCCGCGAAATCCAGATGAGGCGCGGACGACTGAACTCTATACCGATGCGCGTTGGCCCACGAGTGAAGTAGATAAAGTTACCTATTTGCATTATGGGACTGACTGTCCAAATTACAAAAAAGGAAAGCCGGGTGGGCTGGCATCCGTCGCAGATTTTGACGGTCACGAAACGTGTAGCGAATGCCATTTCGGTGTGTCGTCTTTAGGGTACGTTGCGATTGCAACGACTTCTGTCGAAAGGGGCTTCGAGTACCACTTCGATAAGTTCAAAGAGGCTCTGGAAGACTACGTCGAATGCCGCAACAAAGAACTCGAACTTGAGCGTCAGACCGAGGATGAGGCCGACCGTGCGGGCAATGCGTTTGACCAGGCCATTAAAGCGCTTTCGGGCGAGCGTCCGCGTATCGCTCCGCCCGGTCGCAACGGCGTGGTCGCCTTTGCGGTTACGGGTGCCATCTCGAGCCCCGACGAGCTCAACTCTTCGTTTAACACGGCAGTCAGGCTTGGCAATCGCGGTGCTATCTCTGGCGCGGTGCTGGCACCCGATGACGCGACGGCGCAAAACAACGTTCTTTCGCGATTTTTCTCGACATTGAAGGAACGCTCGGGCGGCGTTGCCGGCGTGCTCGATGGCGTCATGGATGTTTGGGGACGGCTGCTCGTAGGATACGGTGATATCCAAGGTTCGGCCGACGAACTTATGGACGAGATGATTAAAGGCCTAGGAGGGGGCAGCGGCGCGTTGGGCTCCATCGCATCGTGGCTCGGCGATACCGTTTCGGCGTCCGTGGCGGCGTTGGGTCTGGAGCCGTGTGACTTGCGCCTGCGAAAGCCAGTGCTGACCGATTCCATCAACGTCATTAAGAGCCCGGGGTCTGACATTGCTGGTCTCTCTCAAGCGCAAGACAAACTGCGAAGTATTCCGTTGGGCGTGACCGATCCCGAGGCGCTTTGCGAGGCGTTGGAATATCAAGTCGAACGCACCATTAGCGGTACGGTGTTCACGCTTGCGGAGATTCCTCTGCCCGGCGGCGGCTCCATCCCACTCACCGTCGATGTCGCCACGCTGGTTGGCGCTCTGGGCGGTGGGTCGTAATGAGTATCCGCATGCGTCTGCGCGAGGAGCGCGCCCAAGCGACGGTGGAGATGGCGGTGGTTACGCCCGTTTTGCTGGTGTTGGCACTCATCGTGTACAACGTCATGATCTTTGCCAGCGCTGTCGCGCGCTTCGACCGCGTGGTACCCGACATCGTGTTGGCGCACGCCGTGGCGTCGGAGGGGGAGGGCGACGAAAGCTCTGCCGATGCCTCGGCGACGGTTCAGACTCAAATTCTGAATGCCATGGAAGGCTATGACTTGCGGATCGAAGTGTCGAGCGAGCAAGGCGCGGAGGCATCGGATGGTGGTCTGCTCTCCCTATCCGGTACGTTTAGGACCTACACCTGCACCATGCACTATGAGCCGTGGCCGACTTCTCTCAGCATCGCTGGCGTTCCGCTGGGGGCGCCGACAACGTTGTCGCACAAGCGCACGGTGACGGTCGATCCATGGCGTCCGGGGGTGGTCATGTGACCGCGGTCTCGTCCTACATCGCCTACGCGCGGGCGCTCAACAGGCTGGGTTGGACGCCGGCCGAGTTTGTGGTAGCGGAGTCGTTTGTCATGCGCCTGCGCGGCATGCTGGGACGGCGTCCGGTTGCCGCCAACGGCCTGCCGCTCGTCATGGCGTTTCCACGCTGCTCTTCGGTCCATACGTGTTTTATGGCCTATCCCATCGACATCGCCTTCATCGATGCACGCGGCAATATCCTCGCGCGCTACGAAAACGTATGTCCCTGGTGTATGTGCTCCTGCCCCGGCGCCTGGGCCGTACTAGAGCGTCCTTCAATCATTGTTTCGACTCCTGCTCTCCAACGCGTGCCGGCTTAAGAATTGGCGACAGTGGACTTTTGTCATACGAAATTGGGTAAGATGGAGGAGAAGATGCATGGATGTTGAGATCCATCCCAACGCTAAAAAGCACCTGACGGAAAAGCAGGTGCTTAGCGCTTGGCTTGCGGTTACTGAGTGCATTCGTCGCGAGTCGAAGGACGAGCCGCCGAGATGGCTTGCAATTGGATGGCTCTCAGACGGACGAAGCGTGGAGCTTGTCGCGGTGGAGCTTGTCCGTGGGTGGCTTATCATTCATGCCTTGTCTCCAGTCCAGAAGAAATTTTGGCAGGAGATTGAACAGGCTCGGCAAAGGGGTCAATGATGGGCAAGACGTATACGGCCGCTAATGGTCAGGTTGTAACGGATGAAATGATTGACGCGTGGTGCGAGTCGTACGAGCGCGGAGAGTTTCCGGATGGCGAACACACCGTTGGTGGGATCGTGCATGGACGGCCCCCGCTCTCAGGTGAGGGGACGGCAACGCTGTCGGTCAAGATTCCTCTGGGAATGAAGGAGGCCATTCGTCGACGGGCGGCTGCCGAGGGGATGACGCCAAGTGAGTTTGCCCGTGCGGCTCTGAGTGAAAAACTTCTTGCTGCCGGCTGATGCCTCTGACGTGCCGATTTATAGAACCGAGGCTGTGCTCAAAAACTTTTTTAAAATTCTCGGTTGACCGGAACGCGTCCTTGGTTATACTAATCAAGCCTTGAAACAAGGCACACCTCAAATGGCTGGGTAGCTCAGTTGGTAGAGCAGAGGACTGAAAATCCTCGTGTCAGGGGTTCGATTCCCTTCCCCGCCACCTTGAATTGACTAGGACCTCTGTAAAGGGGTCCTTTTCTTTTATGCAGCCCCCACATGGAATCGAACCCATGAGGGCGCGGAGCTGAGTAAACGCGTAAGCGTTTGCCAGCGCAGCTCGCAAGGCGCGTAAGCGCCGCAGCGGTCCGTCCGCGCAGCGCGCGGACGCGATTCCCTTCCCCGCCACCTTGAATTGACTAGGACCTCTGCAAAGGGGTCCTTTTCTTTTATCGAGGGCTCTGCGGAAATTGCGTCCCGGAATTTGGCTTCAGAGTGGGATGCGTTTTCCGCTTTGATGTCGCTTGGGAAAGCGCGACCCGGAATCCGGCGTCAGAATGGGACGTGCTTTCCTTTTTCGGCCTTTGGCGGAAACTGCGTCCCAGATCCCGCGCTCAGAACGGGATGCATTTTCCGGTTGAGGCCTCGAACGGAAAATGCATCCCAGTCTTTTGCGAAAAACGGGATGCGCTTTCCGGCCACCTGCTTCCGGCGCATATGTACATCTCGGCGCACCAGCTCGCGCCCACCTGTCCCAGACATTCCTCCCGCTTTTGCGCCACTTTACAGACCGTTCGGTCGTCTGTCCGCACGCGCGGGTATACTCAAAACGATACTTTTCCTATGCAATACGATGCAGGCTCGGCCTGCACGATCCGAAGGGGGCAGTGATGGAGAGGATACTCGGCGTTAATCTCTCTGGCTGGTTCATTCCCGAGCCTTGGGTTACCCCGTCGCTATACGCGGCGACCGGTGCATCCAACGCGGCCGAGCTGCAGGAGGCCATGGGCACCGCCGCCTATAACGAGCGCATGCGCCGTCATTACGAGACGTTTGTGAGCGAGGACGATTTTCGCCGCATGGCGCAGATTGGCCTCAATGCCGTGCGTCTGCCGGTACCCTGGTATGCCTTTGGCTCGCAGGAGTCCGATGCGTCCTACATCTCGGTTGTCGACTACATCGACCGTGCAATTGAGTGGGCTGCCAAGTACGACATCCGCGTGCTGCTTGATCTAGCAACTGTGCCCGGTGGCCAGGGCGATTCCAACGATTCGCCCACCACGCCGGAGGCTGTCGCCGAGTGGCATTCGTCCACCAACGGTCGTCATGTCGCACTCGACGTGCTCGAGCGCTTGGCCGATCGCTACGGCGAGGCCGAGAGCCTGCTGGGCATTGAGCTGCTGGATACGCCGCAGATGAGTGTCCGCAAGAGCCTCTTCACCGTGACGGATGGCATTCCGGCGCACTACCTGCGCAACTTCTATCGCGATGCCTATGAGCTCGTCCGTTCGTATATGCCCGAGGATAAGATCGTCGTCTTCTCGTCGTCGGGGCATCCCAGCGAGTGGAAGCATTTTATGCGCGGCACTAAGTACAAGAACGTCTACATGGACCTTCACCTGTACCATTACCGCGACGAGCATGCGCTCGACATCACGAGCCCCCGCGGGCTGACGACGGCGATTTCGCGTAACAAGCGCGAGCTTAAAGAAGCGATTTCAACTGGGTTCCCCGTGCTGGTGGGCGAATGGTCGGGCGCGGCGATCTTTGCCAACTCGTCGGTTACGCCCGAGGGCCGCAATGCCTACGAGCGCGTGTTTATCGCCAACCAGCTGGCTTCGTTTGCGCCGGCTGCCGGTTGGTTCTTCCAAACGTGGAAGACCGAGAAGCGCATTGCAGCATGGGACGCCCGCGCGGCGCTCGGTACGCTCGAGCGCGGCATGATTGAATAGGTTGATATGACGCAAAACAGCGCCCATACGGGCAAACTCTATGTGGTCGGCACGCCCATCGGCAACCTGGGCGACCTGTCCCCGCGCGTTGGCGAAGCCTTTGCCGCTGCCGATGTCATCTGCTGCGAGGACACGCGCGTGACCTCAAAGCTGCTGATGCATCTGGGTATTTCCAAACCGCTCGTCCGCTGCGACGAAAATGTCATTGCAAGCCGTGCTGCCGGCCTGGTCGACCGTCTGCTGGCGGGGGAGACCCTCGCCTTTGCCTCGGATGCCGGTATGCCGAGCGTGTCAGACCCCGGCCAGGCACTGGTCGAGGCAGCGCGCGAGGCCGATGTGCCCGTTGAGGTCATCCCCGGTCCCTCTGCGTGCGTTACGGCGCTCGTGTCGTCCGGCATTCCCTGTGAGCACTTCTTCTTCGAAGGCTTTTTGGGTCGCAAACATGGTGACCGTGTGCGTCGGCTGCAACGTCTTGCCGTGGTGCCCGGTGCGCTCATCTTCTACGAGTCTCCACATCGCATCGTGGCGACGCTCGAAGCCGTGGCCGAGGTTTTTCCCCAGCGTGAGGTTGCCGTCTGCCGCGAACTCACCAAGCTGCACGAGGAGGTCTTGCGTGGGCCTGCCACCCAGCTTGTCGAGGAGCTACGTGCCCGCGGCGAGGTAAAGGGCGAGATTGCGCTGGTCATCGCGCCACCGTGCGAGGATGAGGAGGCCGGCATCGTGCCGGTTGGCGCCGCGGCAGTGGATCCCGACGAGGCCCTGCGCGCGGATATCCGTGCTGCGCTCGAGGAGGGGGAGCCCGCCTCTGCGGTGGCCAAGCGCCTGTCTCAGAAGTATTCGCGCCGCAAGCGCGATGTCTATGCCATGGTACTCGATATGCAATAGATGGAGGATATGCGGCCCTTGCGCTAGAATCATCCCCTGTATGCAACGTTTTTCTGGAGGACAAACCCCATGGATCAAAGCAAGCCTTCGTTCTTTATCACGACGCCCATCTACTACGTCAACGCCGATCCGCACCTGGGCACGGCCTATTCCACCATCATCGCCGACGTCCAGGCTCGCTATCGCCGCTCCGCCGGCTATAACGTCAAGTTCCTGACCGGCATGGACGAGCACGGCGAGAAGGTCGCCGAGGCCGCAGCCAAGCACAACATGACGCCGCAGGAGTGGACCGACAGCCAGGCCCCGCACTTCAAGGAGCTTTGGAGCAAACTCGAGATCTCCAACGACGACTTCATCCGCACCACCGAGCCGCGCCAGCATCATGCCGTGCAGTACCTGTGGGAGCGCATGAAGGAGTCTGGCTACCTGTATAAGGGCAGCTACGACGGTTGGTATTGCGTGCCTGACGAGACCTACTTCACCGACACGCAGGTCCAGAAGGGTGACGAGGAGTACGGCAGCGTCGGTCAGCACCTGTGCCCCGACTGCCACCGTCCGCTCGAGCGCGTGCAGGAGGAGTCCTACTTCTTTAAGCTCTCCGCGTTCCAGGATAAGCTGCTCAAGCTCTATGACGAGCACCCCGACTTTGTCGAGCCCGCGTTCCGCATGAACGAGGTGCGTAGCTTTGTCGAGGGCGGCCTCAACGACCTTTCCGTGAGCCGCACGAGTTTTGACTGGGGCATCCAGGTTCCGTTTGACGAGGGCCACGTGACCTATGTGTGGTTCGACGCGCTGCTCAACTATATGACGGCCGTCGGCTACGGCGTCGATACCGACGAGGCCCGTGCCGAGCTGGCCTATCGCTGGCCCGCGCAGTTCCACATCGTGGGCAAGGACATCATCCGTTTCCATTGCGTTATTTGGCCGGCCATGCTCATGGCCATTGGCGAGGCCCTGCCCGAGCACGTCTTTGCCCATGGCTTCCTGACCGTGCGCAATGCCGAGACCGGTAAGGCCGAGAAGATGTCCAAGAGCCGCGGCAACGCCATCGCTCCGCAGGACGTTATCGACATGCTGGGCGTCGAGGGCTACCGCTATTACTTTATGACCGACGTGGTTCCCGGCACCGACGGCGCCATCAGCTTCGATCGCATGGAGCAGGTCTACAACGCCGATCTGGCCAACAGCTGGGGCAACCTCATTTCGCGCTCGCTCAACATGAGTGCAAAGTACTTTGACGGCTGCGCCCCGGCTAAACCGGCGTCTGCCGACGCGTTCGACAACCCGCTGGCAAAAATCGCCGACGGTTTGGTCGAGCGCTACATGGCCAAGATGGACGTGCTGGATTACGGTGGAGCCAAGGACGAGGTCATGGAGCTCATCCACGCTGCCAACCACTACATCGAGGATTCCGAGCCCTGGGCGCTTGCCAAGGACGAGGCCAAGGCCGACGAGCTGGCGTTTGTGATCTACAACCTGCTCGAGGCAATCCGCATCGCCGCCCACCTGCTGATGCCGCTCATGCCCCAGACTTCTGCCGAGGCTCTGCGCCGTCTGTCCTGCGAGGGCGAGGCCACGAGTGACGACCTTAAGGGCGTTTGCGCTTGGGGCCTGCTTGCCGGCGGCCAGCCCGTCGAGAAGGGCGACCCGCTGTTCCCGCGTCTGGGCTAAGTCGCTGCGCGCCATATCGGCAATTTGCTGTTTAGATGTAAGGGCATGGCCGCAACGGTCCATGCCCTTTTGCTTTACGATGCAGCCACCATGTTAAGGAGGCAACCATGACAACTTCGCCTTTGGCAAACCCCACGGCAACCAGGGAGCTGCTAGAGGAGTTTGGCCTTGCGACCAAGCATCGCCTGGGCCAGAACTTCCTGATCGACAACCATGTGATTGAGCGCATCTGCGAGCTAGCCGAGCTTGCGGGCGATGAGTGCGTGCTCGAGGTCGGACCGGGTTGCGGCACGCTGACGTTGGCCCTGCTGCAGGAGGCGGCGTGCGTTACGTCGATCGAGGCCGATCCCGAGCTCGAGCCGGTGCTCGATGCCCATGCCGCCGACTATGCCAACTTCCGCTTTATCATGGGCGACGCGCTCAAGGTGACGCCGGAACAGATTGAGCAGGCTGCTGGTGGCGAGCCCACGGTGTTTGTCGCGAACCTGCCCTATAACGTGGCGGCGACGATCATCTTGCAGTTCTTCCAGACGATGCCAGCGCTCAAGCGTGCTGTGGTCATGGTGCAAAAGGAAGTTGCCGATCGCATTGCCGCAGTTCCCGGCAACAAAACCTATGGCGGCTATACGGCCAAGCTGGGCCTGTATGCGCAGGTGACGGGTCGCTTTGAGGTGCCGCCGCGCTGCTTTATGCCGGCACCGCATGTGGACTCCGCCGTCGTGCGTATCGACCGTGTTGATGGCGCGCTGCCCGAGGGGCTTGACCGCGACTTTGTGGCTCGCGTGATTGACGCCGCATTTGCCCAGCGCCGCAAGACCATTCGCAATTCCATGGGCGCCAACGGCTTTGCCAAGGACGTGCTCGATGCTGCCTTTGAGACTTGCGGTATCGCGCCCACGTCGCGTGCCGAGACGCTTGACGTTGCGGACTTTGTCCGTCTGGCCCAGGAGCTATCCCATGTCGCTTAATGCCGAACGCGTGACGTTTACCAAGAAAAAGAAAACGGTCGTCTGTCCGGAGCCGCTGGCGCCACTTGCCGATACCCATGCGCATCTGCTCTCATTTTGGGGCAAGGAAGTGCCCGAGACGCTCGTGCGCGCCAAAGCCGCGGGCGTCGACCTGTTGGTGACGATGTTCGACCCCATCGCTGACAAACGCAGCGTGACGGACTATAGCGACTGGCTGACGCACGAGATTCTGCCGATGCAGGATATTCCACAGATCAAGTATCTCGCCGGCGTGCATCCGTATGGCGCACCGGACTATACCGATGATATCCATGCCCAGGTTGTGGCCGCACTCGACGATCCGTTGTGTGTTGGCATCGGCGAAATTGGCCTGGACTACCACATGGACTATGACGACGATGTCGCGCCGGCGCCTCATGACATGCAGATTGACTGCATGGCGCGTCAGCTTGAGCTTGCCGTGCGTCGCAACGTGCCGGTGGAGCTACATTTGCGGCACGAGGACACCGACCAAGAGCGCACGTCGCACACGGACGCCTACAACGTGCTCCGCGAGGTAGGTGTGCCTCAGGCCGGTTGTGTGCTGCACTGCTTTGGCGAGGATCGCGCCACGATGGAGCGCTTTGTGGGCTTGGGCTGTTATATCGCCTATGGAGGCGCGGCTACCTTTAAGCGCAACGATGACGTGCGCGAGGCATTCGCGGCAACCCCGCTCGATCGTATTTTGTTTGAGACGGACTGCCCGTACATGGCGCCGGAGCCGATCCGCGGTCTTGAGTGCGAGCCCGCAATGATTTCTATTACGGCAAATGCGCTGGTTAACGACCGTGTCGATCGCACGGGGGAGGATGCCGAGGCTATCGCGCGAGCAGCTTGGGAAAATGCCTGCCAACTTTTTCAAAAATAGTTCTTGCGTTCGCGGTGGCGCTCCGTTATTCTAATTCCTGCACGCGGGCGTGGCGGAATTGGCAGACGCGTACGGTTCAGGTCCGTATGGGGGCAACCCCATGAAGGTTCAAGTCCTTTCGCCCGCACCATTGATTGAAAGAGCTCCCAGTAATGGGGGCTTTTTTGTTATGGGCCCATCGCAGGGACTTGAACCTGTGAAGGAGCGAGCGTAAAGAAAACGCGGAGCGTTTTTAGCGAGCTGGCGAGGGCGCCGGCAGGCGGCCGAAGCCGGTGCGAATCCGCGCAGCGGATACGCGGACGTCCTTTCGCCCGCACCATTAAATGAAAGAGCTCCCAGCAATGGGGGCTTTTTTGTTATGCACGATCTCCTTGGACGGGTATCCTAATGCCAACGTGTGCCTATCAGAGGAGAGACCATGCTGTTTTCCGGTATCATTGCCGCCCTTACGAGCCTTCTGCTTCCCATCATCATTCTGTTGCTACTGCTTCCCAACGCCTGCTATGTCGTTGAACAACAGCATGCCGTGATCATCGAGCGCCTGGGCAAGTTTAACCGCATCGTCAACGCGGGCTTCCACATGAAGGTGCCCGTGATCGACCGCAAGGCCGCCACGGTGAGCCTGCGCACCATGAAAAACGGTTTTGGCATCGACGTTAAGACCCAGGACAACGTGACCATCGGCCTTGAGGTCTCTGCTCAGTACCACGTGAGCTATGACATGGGCGCCGGCCCGGCAGATTCGGGTATCTACAAGAGCTACTACATGCTGCAGGAGCCCGTCGACCAGATGCGTGACTTCATCACCGACGCCCTGCGCTCTTCGATTCCCGTCTACACACTCGATGAGGTCTTTGCCAAGAAGGATGACATCGCCAAGGATGTCAACGCTACCGTTTCCGAGCAGATGGCCGCCTACGGCTTCACCCTCGTGTCGACGCTCATCACCAAAATCGCACTGCCGACCGAGGTCGAGAACTCCATGAACGACATCAACGCTGCCCAGCGCAAGCGCGCTGCGGCACAGGAGCTCGCTGAGGCCGACCGCATCAAGCGCGTCACCGAGGCGACCGCCGAGGCTGAGGCTATGGAAAAGGCGGGCGAGGGCATCGCCAACCAGCGCAAGGCCATCGCGCTGGGTATCAAAGATTCGCTCGAGATCATCCAAGAGACGGGTGTCGGCAATGACGAGGCCAACCAACTGTTCATGTTTACGCAGTGGTCCGAGATGATGACGGAGTTCGCTCGCACGGGTAAAACCTCGACGGTCGTGTTGCCGAGCGACTTCTCGCAGTCAGCCTCTATGTTCGAGCAGATGCTGACCGCCGGCAAGGTCCAGAACGAGTCGAAGGAGTAGGCACGCGTGAAATACACCGTCGTTTGTGTCGGCAAGCTTAAAGAGCGCTTTTGGAAGGACGCGTGCGCTGAGTACACCAAGCGCCTAGGTGCCTACGCCAAGGTGGATATCCGCGAGGTGGCCGATATCGACCCGGCTAAGGCGGGCGGCGTGGATGCCGCGCGCGACAAGGAGGGGGCGGCGATTCTTGCTGCCTTGCCGTCTCGAGCGCATGTGATCCTGCTGGCTATCGAGGGCAAGGAGCGTTCGAGCGAGGAGTTCTCGGCCCGCCTCGATGACCTCATGCTGAGAGGCAACAGCGACATCGCCTTTGTGATTGGCGGATCGGACGGCGTGAGCGATGATGTGCGCGCACGCGCCGACGAGATGCTCAGCTTTGGACGCATTACCTTGCCGCATAATCTGGCGCGCGTGGTACTGCTGGAGCAGATTTACCGTGCCTGCAAGATCAGCCGCGGCGAGCCGTATCACAAATAGGTCGGCAATACGAAACAATGACGTGGGACAATGGCTTTCGTTTTGAAGAGCGTGTCTGAGAGGACTATGAGATATGAAGATTGGATTTGTCGGTTTTGGCAATATGGCGAGCGCTATGGCCGATGGCTGGATCGCTTCCGGTGTGGCTGCGAGCGACATGTGTGCCTGCGCGGGTCGATACGACGCGCTGGTCGATCGCTGCAAGGCGCGCGAGATGACCGCCTGCCATGATGCAGCTGAGGTTGTTGCTGCGTCCGATATCGTAGTCGCCGCGGTCAAGCCGTACATGATCGAGAAGGTCTTCGCACCGCTCAAGGACGCTCTTGCCGACAAGGTCGTCCTTTCGGTTGCCTGGACTTGGGATAGTGCTAAATGGGAGCAGGTCCTGCCGGGTGTCGCGCATATCTCGACGGTGCCCAACACGCCGGTTTCGGTGGGCGAGGGCGTCATCGTCTGCGAGAAGGCCTCCACGCTTAGCAGCGAGCAGCGAGCTGCGGTGCTCGACCTGCTCGGTAGGCTTGGCGCCGTTGTCGAGCTCGACACGAGCCTGCTGTTTGTGGGCGGTACCGTGGGTGGTTGTGCCCCGGCATTTGTTGCCATGGCGATCGAGGCCCTGGGTGATGCCGCCGTCAAGCATGGCATTCCGCGTGCCGATGCCTATCGCATCGTGAGCCAGATGGTGCTGGGCACGGCAAAACTGCAGCTTGCAACGGGGCAGCATCCTGCGGCGATGAAGGACGCCGTGTGCTCGCCCGGCGGCGCCACCATTAAGGGTGTCGTTGCGCTCGAGGACGCCGGTATGCGCAGCGCCCTGGTCAAGGCCATCGACGCCACTCTCCAGTAAACCGACCAAAAGGGGACAGGTTTATTTTGGCAGGTTTTTCCTGCGGTTTTGTCTCTTTAGCAAAAAGCGCCCCGCAACCGGATTGATTCCAGTTGCGGGGCGCTTGCGTTTGCCCAGATAAAACCGACCAAAATAAACCTGTCCCTTTTTGGCGGGTTAGTCCCAGAAGCTGTCTTCCTCGTCCTCGGACTTGGGCCCGCGGTCGACGTAAATCTTATGCGTGCGCTTCTCGAGCACAAAGGCGAGGATCGCAAACAGCAGGATGCCGCCGCCAAAAAGAATGGCAAAACCGGTGCTGGTGCCAAACAAAAAGGAAAAAACTGCGTCCATTGGGTGCCTTCTTGCGTAGTTGAGTTGGGTCGTAAACGCTCATAAGTATATACTTGCCCATACATGTACAAGGTTGCAACCTAAATGGAATGTATATCGCCGGAGGATCTAATGCTTGATATCAAGTTTGTTCGCGAGAACCCCGATGCCATCGACACCGCCATGGCTAACCGCCAGACGTCTTGGGATCGCGAGAAGTTCTTTGAGCTCGACGACGAGCGTCGCGCCGTCATCACCGAGGTCGAGGAGCTCCAGGCTACGCGCAACGCCGAGTCCAAGAAGATCGGCGCCCTGATGAAGGAGGGCAAGAAGGACGAGGCCGAGGCAGCCAAGGAGGCCGTGCGCGCCGTCAACGAGAAGATCGACGGTCTGGCCGAGCGCCGTACCGCCCTCGAGCAGGAGCAGTACGACTTCATGGCTCACTTGCCCAACATTCCGTGCGAGGCTACCCCGTACGGCAAGGACGAGGATGAGAACATCGAGCGTCGTCGTTGGGGCACCCCGCGCGAGTTCGACTTCGACTTCAAGCCGCATTGGGACCTGGGAACCGACCTCGATATCCTCGATTTCGAGCGCGGCAACAAGCTCTCCGGTAGCCGCTTCACCGTTCTCGGTGGCGCTGGCGCCCGCCTGGAGCGCGCCCTCATCAACTTCTTCCTGGACACGCACACCAGCCGTGGCTTCAAGGAGTGGTGGCCGCCCATCGTCGTCAAGCGTCAGACCATGTTTGGCACGGGCCAGCTGCCCAAGTTCGAGGACGACGCCTATCACGTCTCGGGCGACAACTTCCTGATCCCCACCGCCGAGGTCGTGCTTACCAACCTGCACGCTGGCGAGGTCCTGGACGCCGACACCCTTCCGCGCCGCTACACTGCCTTCACCCCCTGCTTCCGCGAGGAGGCCGGCTCCGCTGGTCGCGACACCCGCGGCATTATCCGCCAGCACGAGTTCGACAAGGTCGAGATGGTCAAGTTTGCCAAGCCGGAGGAGTCCGACGAGGAGCTCGAGAGCATGACCGCCGAGGCCGAGTACCTGCTGCAGCAGCTGGGCCTTCCGTATCGCGTGATTAGCCTGTGCACCGGTGACCTGGGCTTCTCTGCCCGTCAGACCTACGACGTCGAGGTTTGGCTGCCGAGCTACAACGCCTACAAGGAGATTAGCTCCTGCTCCAACTGCGGCGACTTCCAGGCCCGTCGTGCCAACATCAAGTATCGCGACCCCGAGAACTTCAAGGGCTCGCGCTACCTGCACACCCTCAACGGTTCCGGTCTGCCGGCTGGCCGCACCATGGCTGCCATTCTGGAGAACTACCAGAACGCCGACGGCACCATCACGATCCCCGAGGTTCTTCGTCCCTACATGGGTGGCCTCGAGAAGATCGAGCCGGTCGCGTAACTTAGACGCACAAGCGATTTGCAAGGGCGCTCCATCTGGGGCGCCCTATTTTGTGCGCAGCCCATACCATGCCGTCCGGACAGCTCAATAGAAAATACACGAACACGCGTTCTGTATACAGTCATCTACCTGCTATGCTTTTACCAGATAAGAGCGAGAGAAAGGGACGCGATGGAACTGTTTGACGAGCGGGTGGTTTTGTTTGAGAGCGACGAAGAGGGAGAGCGCCTGTTGGTAACGTGCGAGCCGTCTGGTATGGGCGGCTTGGTGGTACGGCAGACGAGCGAGGGCCCGTTGACGCAATGGTGCTTTGAGGAATCGCCGCATGTGGTCGAGACATTTGTGGCGCACGAGGGACTTGTGGCCCTTGAGCACTTCTATGGGGTTCGGACATCTAACCAGGTTGCTCGAATGCTGAGCATCTCGTTTGCCGATTACGATTGCGCTCAACGGGTCCGCTCACTCCTTGGGGAACTCGATGCCAAGTTTGACGTGGTCGAAAAACCGATCGATCGCACGGTGAGCGCTGGCGTATGCGGAGCAGCGTGAGGTAAATACGCCCAGGAGAAAAAAGTTTGAGATTGCGCTTGACTCTGATGAACTAAAGTGGTTTTATATGTCTTGCGCTGCGGCGTTACCTCAGCTGGATAGAGGGTCTGACTACGAATCAGAACGTCATAGGTTCGAATCCTATACGCCGCACCAATTGAAATTGAGAGCCTCCGGCGACGGGGGCTTTTCTTTTATGGAAACACCCCATGGATTCGAACCTCGGTCGAGGCGCGAGCGTGAAGCGGACGCGGAGCGTCCGTAGCGAGCGGGCGAGTCCGCCGGCAGGCGGGCGAAGCCGGTGCGGATCCGCGAAGCAACAAATCGACGCACCGTAAAAATTTTTCCAAATTGTTGCTTGACCCATCGAGGGGTCACGTGCATAATAATCCGTGCGTTGCGGCGTTACCTCAGCTGGATAGAGGGTCTGACTACGAATCAGAACGTCATAGGTTCGAATCCTATACGCCGCACCAATTGACTTTAAAGCTCCCGGCAACGGGGGCTTTTCTTATATGGGAGCATTGCGGAGATTCGAACCTCGGTCGAGGCGCGAGCGTCAAGAAAACGCGGAGCGTTTTCAGCGAGCGAGCGAGTCCGCCGGCAGGCGGGCGAAGCCGGTGCGGATCCGCGCAGCGGATGCGCGGAATCCTATACGCCGCACCAATTGACTTTAAAGCTCCCGGCAACGGGGACTTTTCTTATATCGAGATGCATCGAAGATCACGCCAAGTGGTCCAAATGAGTAAAAATCAAATTCAATAACTTTTTTTGAAAAAACGCTTGACCATTATTCAGTCCATGTGCATAATAATCAACAAGTCGCGGCGTTACCTCAGCTGGATAGAGGGTCTGACTACGAATCAGAACGTCATAGGTTCGAATCCTATACGCCGCACCATTTGAGATTAAAGCTCCCGGCAACGGGGGCTTTTCTTTTACGTAAACACCGCATGGATTCGAACCTCGGTCGAGGCGCGGGCGTAAAGAAAACGCGGAGCGTTTTTAGCCCGCGGGCGAGCACGCCGGCAGGCGGGCGAAGCCGGTGCGGATCCGCGCAGCGGATGCGCGGAATCCTATACGCCGCGCCATTTGAGATTAAAGCTCCCGGCAACGGGGGCTTTTCTTTAGCGCCAGCTTGAGTGCTTTCGTCCAAAGGGACGATTTCCTGTCGACTCGTGTAAGATTCCGAGTAGATGTCGCGACTTATTCGCGACCACTCCTTCTTCAAGCGACCGATCAGGGTGATACTTCGTGGCAGAGCGTCCGACATACAAGCTCAGGTTTCTCGATCCCAAGAAGCGCTTTCCGGCGATACCCGAGCAGCCTGCGGGACGCTCATATGGCGTGGTCTGGAAACTCTTTGGCGAGGATCAGCGTGAATCTTGTTATGTCGTCGAGTTCGTTGGCAAAAGTCATGTGTCGCTTTTGGGCTACGTAAGCGTTTCGGGTGAGGTGTACAAGGTGGACCGCCCCGTCAGCGAGGCTCCGCTGCCCAACGATCCCGACATGGAACTGGTCCTTGACGAGTCGGATTCCAGTATTGGTGAGATTATGGTAAGGGAAGCCAACGGTGCAATGCACGCATGTGCGCAAACTGTCGGTTCTCCCGAAGGCCCCATGCGCGAGCAGTCCGACCACGAGACATGGAATTCGACCCGCGCCCTTCCTTACGGCGAGTTCATGGCATCGATGTTCCTGCGCTACGTGATATTCGCTGACTCCGAAAATGCCATTGCGAGCACGGCGGACGCCGGCGGACTCGACGAGGGTATGCAAAATGTTGTCGACAAGATCAAGCTCGTAAAGTTGCCCGAGCCGGTCGAGGTGTTTTTGGGCTTTAACACGGCACCGCTACCTGACGCTATCGAGACGCTGCTCTACCGCGTTGACCATGCCGAGAATCCGAGCGGTATCGAGCGCTATGCCGCCACCCTTATGAGCGAAATTGACTTGCCCCGTCTGCGCACCATCGCTGCCAAGTCCGAGATGAGCCTGGCTCGCATTGATCGTTCAAAGCTTTTCTATCTCAATTTTGATCGTAGCCTGCTGGACCAGGACGAGATTGACATGCTGCTTGCAATAGAGTGCCGTCTCAACCGCCTTTCCGGCATCCTCGAGCGCATCGGGGCCGGATTGGCCCCCGCGGCCTCGTCGCCGAGCCTTGAGGGCTGTGCACTCTTTGATTCGTGGCATATCGCTAAGACGACCAACGATGTTCCCCGACTGCTCGATACGGCTTCGAGCGATAACCCGTGGGCCAAGCCGGGAACGGTTTCGTGCCAGCCGGGCGGCGAGTGGGACGTGCGCACCCGTTTTGCGGGAATCGTTGAGGCGCTCAACGTGGTCACGCGGCTCGACTATACCTATCGGGCAAACGTTGCCGAGGGGATTATGCTCGTTCGGTTTGGGCAGTCTGTCGTTGATGCCATGCTGCAACGTGAATACGACGCTCAGGATGACGCCTGGCGCGAGCTGGACGAGGACGCGCGCGCGATCTGGGCCGCGGAGCACGATGCGCGCGTGGCACTCACGCTTGCGGCAGCGTGTTTTGCCGCGGGCACCTGCATCACGCGCTGCTATGTGCAGATTGCTGCTCCCGACAGTGAGCAGGGCGAGCGCGTTGTTGCAACGTATTTCTTTGGGCGCGCGGCCTATCTGGCCGATTGCGTGCCTGTCGCCAAGGATCTTGAGAGCATGGACATGGACGATATGCCGTGCAAGCGTGTGCTTGAGGCGTATGAGTCAACCGCTCCGGAGACGATTGAGCCTGCGGAGGTTCATGCTCGTCCGCGTGATGACCATCGCACGCTGCCGCCGGCGCTGCGCGATCTGCTGCTTGCCGATACGGCTGACGAGTTGGAGGTCATGGAAGAGGACGACGACCCATACGTGGCCCGTGTTGTTGAATTGCGCGAGCAGGCAAAAGTCGACCGTACAGGTGCTTTTGAAGGCTTTTCCCGTCTTGTCGAGGAGTTGGAGGCTAAGTGCGCCGTCGCCGAGCTTTTGGCGACAGGTCCGGTTCAAACGCAGTTTTGCGATAACCAGCTGGTGCGCATGGTGCTACCGGTGTTGGAAGAAGACGACTCTGTGCGGATCCTTCGTGCGCCCGATGCGCTGTACTTTGCCCAGCACGAGATTTGCAGCTTTTACGCCGAGCAAGAGGACTTTGAACGAGCACTGCCCGAGGTGCGCCATCTTTACGATCTGGCGCGCTCGTCCATGCAATCGCACTTTGCGCTCATCAACGTGCTTGCGCGTCTGGAGCGCTTTGACGAGATTATCGAGGTGGCGCGCCACGGCCTACGTATTGCCAGCGATCGTTCTGCAATTGGCTACCTGTTCTACCGCTTGGCGTTTGCCTATTGGAATTGCGATCAGCTCGACCTGGCGCTGGCTTGTTACCGTCTAGTGCCGCGCGGTGAGGAATCGGGCAGCAGCGCGCTGGAAGAAATGCAGGGCCTCATGAACGAGATGGGCGTCAGCGAGCCGCCGACGTTCGAGGAAGCGGTCGAGACCATCCGCACGGCTGGACTTGAGCTGCCGCCAGTGTCCGCCGTGACGAATCAGCTGGCGGATGCCGCCGTGCAACTGGTCGACAACGGCTTCTTTTTCCTTGCACGCGGTTGCATCTTCCAAATGTGGCGCACCATGGGTAACGACGAGCTCGGCTCCCTCAACCGCTCGCTGGGGTAGGGGCGATATAGAGGGGCCGCACCGCGCTATTTGTATCGGCGCGGGCGGGAGGACCCGGCAGGATTGGTAAGGCATAAAGCCGCCGAGCCTGCTAAAACTGTTAAACTCTGCTAAAGTTGCTAAACTTTGTTAAAGTTGTTAAAACTAGCAGAGGAGGGCAGAATGATGAAAGCTGTTAACCCCTTTAAGCCAACGGCGGGCATGAATCCGCCTGAGCTTATCGGACGGGACACTGTTTTGGATGACTTTGCCGAGGCTCTTGAGAATGGTCGGTTGATTTCCGATCTCAGCCGAACACATTGAGCAAATAGGCCATTCCCGCAGTTAGCCGAACGCCCCCGAGGCCCCATC
>NZ_WQPL01000060.1 GCF_018785245.1 Collinsella aerofaciens
ACCGCCTCGCGCGCAACTACGAGCTGGTCACCAAGCACAACCTCAAGTACCGCCGCTACTACCACCAGTTCGACTACTAATTTCATTTGGGGGAAACCGCAATGAGGCAATACATCTTCGCCAGCCACGCGCATTTTGCGACCGGCATCAAGGAGAGCACCGAGCTGCTCTCGGGCGCGCGCGATAACGTCCACGACCTGTCGATGTTTGTCGACGGCCGCACCGACGTCGCCGAGGAGGTCGCCAAGCTCCTGGCGACCTTCGACCCCGCCGACGACGTAATCGTGTGCACCGACCTGTTTGGCGGCAGCGTCAACAACGAGTTCACCAAGATCGTCCAGACGCGCCCCAACACCTACCTGGTTGCCAACATGAATCTGCCGCTGCTGATCCAGCTGCTCTTTTCGGACCAGGAGGCTCCCGCCGATCAGGTTATCCGCGAGATCCTCGCGGCTGACGACACGCGCGTCAAGTTTGTCAACGACCTGCTGACCGATGCGGATGACGAGGAAGAGTTCTAGTCACCGCCTGCTATTAATGGGGCCGGGTTTCCGGCATGAGACCTTTGGGGGTCAATCATGATTCAACTGCTTCGCGTCGACCATCGTCTGCTTCATGGCCAGGTGGCCGTCTCTTGGGTCCAGGGCTTGGGCTCTGACTGCATCTTCTGCGTTGGCGACAAGGTTGCCAGCGATCCCGTCTGGAAGACTACGCTCAAGATGGGAAAGCCGGCCAACGTCAAGCTCGTCATCAAGGACATGGAGCACGCCATCGAGGCCATCAACTCCGGTGTTACCGATAAGTACAAGATGATCATCTGCGTCGCCAGCATCGCCGAGGCCAAGCAGCTTGTCGACGGTTGCCCGCAGATCACCTCCATCAACCTGGGCAACACCAAGTCCAAGGACGAGCAGCGTCCCGATGCCCGTAAGATCTCCCGCCAGATCTTTGTGACTGCTGCCGAGGAAGAGGACATTCGCGAGCTCGTCGGCCGCGGTGTCGAGGTCGAGATTCGCGCTCTGGCCGACGACCCCAAGGTCGATGCCCTAAGCGCCCTCTAATTGGGAACCACGGGCGGCGCGCACGGCGCCGCCCCTATTCGTGGGCGTACCGGATAAACGCTTTACCCGTTACCCCCATCTACCGTTCACCGGGAGTACACGCCCGTTGAGCGATTGGTATTAAATAGTTTTCTCATGACTATATAATTGGTATCAAATCATTTGCACCGGTTTAGGTGTTAACAGCACGCCGGTACAAGCTGGATCTGTCTAGGCGATTGTCGGTATGGAAAAGGGCGCGCTGACAAGTCGGGAATCGCCGCGCGGATCCAAGAGGGATCAAAGGGAGGAACAATGCTTGTTCAAGCGATCCTCATCGGACTTATCGCTGCCTTCGGTAAGCTCGATTATCAGCTCGGTACGCTCTATGCGTTCCGCCCGATCGTTCTGTGCCCGCTCGTCGGCATAGTCCTCGGGGACCTGCAGTCCGGCCTCGCCATCGGTGCGAGCCTCGAGCTGCTCTTCATGGGTTCAATCTCCATCGGCGCTTACGTGCCGCCCGATGAGTGTATTGGCGGTGTGCTCGCCTGCGCCTTCGCTATTCAGCTGGGTCAGAGCACCGAGGCCGCTATCGCGCTCGCGATGCCCATCGCCACTCTGTGCCTGGCCATTAAGAACGTCGTCAACGCCGGTATGCCCCTTCTGGTCGACCGTGCCGACGTCTTTGCCAGCAAGGGTAACCTCAAGGGTATCTACGCTATGCACTGGATTATCGGTCTCGTGATTGTCGTCCTGGCCTTTATCCTGTGCTCGGTCTCCTTCTATCTGGGTGCCGACGCCGTTCAGGGCCTGCTCGACTTCATCCCGACGTTCGTCCTCGATGGCTTTGGCGTCGCAGCCAACATCCTGCCTGCCATGGGCTTCGCCATGCTCGGCCGTCTGGTGCTTACCAAGCAGCTCGTGCCGTTCTACTTCCTGGGCTTCCTGCTGTGCTCCTATGCCAACGTGCCCGTCCTCGGCGTCGCCCTGATCGCAATCATCATCGGCATCGACAAGTACGACCTGCTGGGCCTTGGTGGCGCCCAGTCCCAGCTTTCTGTGGAAGGGGATGAGGACGATGACTTCTAATTCCGAGAACCAGATTACTCGCTCCGACCTCATTAAGAGCGCCGTGAACACCGGCGCCCTGGGCATGGAATTCTCCTGGACCTACTACAAGCAGATGAACATTGCCTTCTGCCTGATGGTCGCCAACATGCTCAAGAAGATCTATGCCGGCCGTCCCGATGATTACGCCGAGGCCTTGCACCGTCACAGCGCATTCTTCAACATCACCCCGCAGCTCGCTCCCTTCGTGGGTGGCATCGCGATGGCCATGGAAGAAAAGGTCGCTCGTGGCGAGGTTGAGCCCGAGAGCGTCAACGACATCAAGGCCGCCCTCATGGGTCCGCTTTCCGGCCTGGGTGACTCCTTCTTCCTGTCCACCCTGCGCGTCGTCGCCGCTGCCGTGGGCATCAGCCTGTGCCAGGCCGGCAACGTCTTTGGCCCCATCGCCTTCCTGCTCGTCTACAACATCCCGGCGTTCCTGATTCGTATCTTTGGCGCTATCAAGGGTTATGAGCTAGGCATTGGCTTCCTCGACGAGGCTCAGAAGACCGGCCTGATGCAAAAGATCATGGCCTGCGTCGGCATTGTCGGCGTCATGGTCGTCGGCGCCATGAGCAAGGACATGTTCTGGGCTTCGTTGCCCATCGCCATTGGTCAGGGCGACTCCGCCCAGACTCTCCAGGACATCCTGGACGGTATCATGCCCGGTATGCTCGGCATGGCCGCCTTCTGGCTCTACTATTGGCTGCTCTCCAAGAAGATCAACCCGATGGTCCTGATCCTCTGCACCATGGTCGTGGGCATCATCGGCGCTTACTTTGGCGTGCTTGCCTAATATGTTCGAATCGCGCTTCCATCGCGTCTAACGGTTGCGTCGATCTTTGGGGGCTTGTCGCATCTGCGGCGGCCCCCTGTTTTTTAAAACTCCGTACGAAAGGGGAGGGCTATGGTCGTACCCGAGCTTTCGCTCATGAACATCAACCATCGTTACTACAGCATCGAGACGTTTTTTAAGGCTGCAGGTGAGGCCGGCTATCGCAATATCGAGCTGTGGACCGGCTCGATGCACCTGTATGTGGATTGCCATGAGCACGATTCGGTGGATAAGATTCGCGATCTTGCCGCCCAATACGGTATCAAGATCGTGTGCGTGTGCCCCGAGCAGAACAACCCCAAGCCGTGGAACGTCGCGGTGCGCGGTGAGGCGGGCCAAAAACGCATCCTCTCGTACTTTAAGAATGTGATCGACGTAGCCGTTGAGTTGGGCGCGCCGCAGATTCTGGTGACGAGTGGTTGGGCCTATCTGGACGAGCCGGCTGAGGACGCCTGGGCCCGCAGCGTTGCCATGCTGCGCTCGGTGTGCGACTACGCCGATACGCGCGGTATTCGCGTCGCGCTCGAGGCCCTGCAGCCGTCGGAGTCCGTGTTGGTCAACACCGCACAGGATGTCGTGCGCATCCTCGAGGCGGTCGATCGTCCCAACCTGAAGGCCTGTATCGACTTTGGCGCCATGGAAGTTGCCGGGGACACGATCGACGGCTACTTTGAGGTTTTGGGCGAAAAGATCGTTCACACCCACTTTGTAGATGTGGGCGGCGGCACGACGCATCTTGCCTGGGGCGACGGCGAGCGTGATATGCGTGCCGACCTCGAGGCACTCATGCGCCACGGCTATACGGGCTATGTCTCGGCCGAGACGTGTGATGGCCGCTACTATCAGGATCCGTCCAAGGCGACGACTCAGGTTATCGAGATGTATCGCCGTGTGACAGCGGAGATGGAAGCCGAATAACTAAACTGCGCGGTTGCGCCGGAAACGCTTGGGCGGGTCTGGCGCAACGCTTTTATAGCTGGCGAGTTGTGGGGAACCCGTTGGCAGTAGCGCTCGAAATAGACAACTATTGGCGTTGTAATACCACTCGGGCGAGGAAACCGACCGTTCGCCGCAAATCTCCGTGAGTTTGGATTGGTATTAAATAACAAGCAATCGTATGGCTATAATTGGTATCAGCAAGAAGCGCGATGTATAGAATTGCGCACATGTGATGGGAGGACACACATGAAGGAGACCGAGAAGATCGAGATCATGCACTTCGACCAGGAGGGCTACCTCGAGGACGGCAGGAACGTCTACGAGGC
>NZ_WQPL01000061.1 GCF_018785245.1 Collinsella aerofaciens
ACTGGCGGGCGCGACGTGCCGGGCGGAGAGGCGGGTGAGCCTTCCTCCGATGCCGACCCCGCTGCCGGAGAGCCCACCACGGGGCCCACGGCAAATCCCTCGCTGAAACCCGCGGCCGCGACAACCAAGACAACAACGACAATAACCAAGACCACGGTCGCCAAAGTCCCCAAGCCCAAGCCTGCTACGACAACGACGTCGTCTCTCCCCAAGACCGGCGACAGCAACTGGATCGCCGCTTCTGCGACGCTTTTCCTGCTGGGGACAGTGCTTCTAGGTGCCGCATATCGCTGTTGGGGCGTGCGGCATACCTAGCTGCAATACAAGATCCCAGTTGAAGCTTTAAAGGCAACGCTTTCCGAAAGGGAGCGTTGCCTTTTTACTGCATGCAATGTATGACGTGCCGTACCACTAAAAGGCTTAGTTAATTGATTGTAATTACACAATCTACTAGTGTATGTGCGTTATACTAAGGTTGCACTCACACGATTGGAGGGTCCAAAATGGCAAGCTCAACATTAACCATTAGGGTTGACGATGACCTCAAACGCGAGGCAGCAGAAGTGGCTGATTACTATGGACTTGATTTGTCGTCCGTGACGCGCGCATTCTTCAAGCAAATGGTCAACACCCATCGCATCCCGTTGACTTTTGCCCCTGAGGAGCCCAATGCCGAAAGCCTTGAGGCCATTCGCGAGGGGGACGCGTTTCTTGCATCTGGCAAAAAAGGACGTTTTGACAATGGCGCCGATCTTATCGCTGCGGCGATGGCACAATGAGCACGTTAACCGCAGAGTTCTCTGCAGCCTTCTCCCGCGATTTAAAGAAAAAAGCAAAGCGCCGTAAATGGGATCTATCCGAGCTTCAAAAGCTAATTGACCTGGTGCTACAGAATACACCCGAGTCAATGGACATATTAAAACGACGTCATAATATGCACCGGCTAAGCGGCAACTGGGCAGGGCGAAACGAATGTCACGTAGCAAACTCTGGCGACTGGCTTGTCATATGGTCATCAAACGAAGAGGTAGCTTTCTTCGAACGCACCGGCAGCCATGATGAGCTGTTCCGATAGCTCCCTTAATATCGACACCACCAAAGCTATCCGGATTTCAAGCAAATGACATCCTATTTGTTCAACATTGTTGGAGATTTAGCTGCGCAATGATGATTGCCTCCCATCCTAGGCTGGAATATCGTCTCCAAACCAGGCCCTGGCAGCGGTTTGCTCTGCAAAAGGTTGCGCAATGTGCTCGCCGGTAGATCCTGCGTGTGGCCATACGCTACCAGACTCTTCCTTTTCATCGACAGGTTCCTTAAAGCGATGGCCCAACACTGTCGGTGAGCGGAATGCGGCAAACTGCGCCCCCGCGTTCTCTATCGAGGTGCGTCGATCCTAGGTACGAGGGGTTCGCCCAGATCGAGACGACCTATTAAGGCATCTCTGTCCCTGTCGTCTCGATGAACACCTTCGACCTGACTCATGCCTTACGCGATGTTCGGACAAACTCGGTTATAGCGATTTGCCTTCTCATTAAAAGGGACTGCAAGATGTTTACCGCCATGGCCTGCCTATGCGTTTTGCTGGGCGGGCCTTCTTATGCCGCGGGCGCGGAGAGCCTCATCATCGCGGGCGCGAC
>NZ_WQPL01000007.1 GCF_018785245.1 Collinsella aerofaciens
GTCGCGCCCGCGATGATGAGGCTCTCCGCGCCCGCGGCATAAGAAGGCCCGCCCAGCAAAACGCATAGGCAGGCCATGGCAACAATCGCAATGTGATGACGGCTGGTGTGGGACTTGGCAGCAAACATACCCGCTCCGATCTTCGCAGGAGCCAATAGAATGTGCACCAGAAAATGCCCTGGTAGCAGCAGTTTTTAGTTTAGCGAGATCAAGGCATAAACAAAGAAAATGTCCCTGAACAGTGCCAATAATTAAGTGTAAATCGTTTTGCCAATCGGTGAAAGGAAGAACTCTTTTCCGACTGGCTCGTAAGCTAATTCTTTTCCAAGCATTTAAAGACTACACTCTTGCATTCAGAATAATCCTCTTTGTTGAGGAGTTGATATTTCTCATTATTGAGAATAATGATATTTGCGTTCCGAGGGACAACCTCAGAGTCGGCTAAATTAAGCCCTGACACGATCATCTGACCCTGGTAAATAAAAGTGCTGAATATCAGGCTGTATTGCCGATAGTATTTTTCATCATCCGCTTCGATATTCAACGGGCTATCTAGAACAACTGGAAGTTCTACCAGTTGTTCATTAAATTCTTTCTTCAAATCCAATAGCGTCAAATACCACGCAAGGGTGGCTAAGGGGGCATTGCTGCCGCCCGCCTCAATCTTTGAATTAACATTTTTAATCTTTGCTTTATCAATTGATCTAAGATTGAGTTCCGTTATATGCTCACGTGTTAACTCAACAAAACGTTTGTCGATTTCGCTTTTCTTACTGCTGTAAGAATTGAGTTGTTTTTTAATCTTATCAAGATCGTTACGGCTTTCTTCAAGTGCGGTAACGAATTCAGCACATTCTTCAAGAAGTCGCTTGTTCAGTTGAACGAAACCCTCGATTTGGACTGCTGTTAAGTTATCGCGCTTCACTAGGTTCATTTTCGCTTTCAGCACAGCAAGCTCGGATAATTTCGATTTATATCTCTCTTCTTCAGTGGCAATCTTACGGTCCAATTCGTTAATATCGCGCCCAAGATCATTGCTTAAAAGAAGTGCGTCTTCGTGGGAAATCGAGGAATTAACCCGAACCATTAGGGTGTTAAAAATATCTTGCTCGCAAAGAGGACATTTTCCCGTCCGAAGCGATTTGGCATTCAAACATAGCTTACGAACTACTCTTTGGGAACCGGCGTAAGCCATCTCCGTTTCTGTCTTATCTGATTTTAGTTGATACAAATTTTTACGGATTTTAGATAGACCGGTAGCCAAGCGTTTATATTCATCTTCAAATTCGTCACAATCCCTTTTAAGTGAGGGCATATCAGCGCTGTAGCCAAGCTGCTCGAGCTCGTTTTGAATACGCTCTCGCATTAAACGATTGGCTTTCAAATCTGTTTCAATTTGTGTAAGGCGGTGCTCAATATCCGTTTTCTGAGCAGTTAAATCAAGGTATGTGTGATCATAGGCGCCTGCAAACTCGTAAATCAAATCGGACTTATACGAACTGTACTCCCCCATGTTATTAAACGAGTTGAAATGCGAACCGTCATAATGATTTTGGTCTACAAAATACGGCGCATAGGAATAAGCGGGCGATGCAATTTCAGTTTTCCCCGAAGCACGCGAGGTCAACCAAATGGCGAAACCAAATTGATCGTATAACTTTTCTGCAAGTAAATGCCTATGAGTCTCAGTCCAAAGCAATTCGAGCCGCTCATCAAATAACTTGAATTGTCCACGGCTTCGGAAAATCGTATATAGTTCAGAACCATAAGAGAACTTTAAAATAAATACTTTACTGTTTACGTCGAACTTGTCATCAAATTTGCAGTCTGCGCCCATGCAGTGATATAGACTTTTAGTGATGACCGATTTACCAAGATCATTGCCCTTTTTTCTATTTGACGTTATGACATTTAAGTCTGATTCGAAGCAAATGATCTTTGCAGTTTCTTCCGAAGGGGACGCAATGATAAGTTTCATGAAGTTAATTCGTGCCATGGCGCGTTACCCTTCTAGAGCAGTCTTAAACGTAGCGATCAGTACATATATCTTTGCAAGCTCTTTGCTAATTTCAGGACCTACATTGGATATAAGCTGAGGTCCAACCGTCTCAGCTATCTCATTAGGGCTCATCGACGGATCGGCCTCTTTAAGTAACGAATTTGCAATATTTAGAATCGACTCAGCTTGTGGCTCCATGACTGTTGAAGTGTACTCTTGCAATGCAATACGTAATGAATTCTGCATTAGAGGGGGTTGCTCTTTTATCCATTCGTTTACGAGGCCTTGGGGAGTTTCTTCCCTATCTTCATAAATAGAGAAGAGCCTCCTGACTTCCTCACCGCTAATACCCTTATTACTAATCACAGATTCATAATCAGGCTGTTGTTTCTCATTGCATGCGCGATCTGAAACTAAACCCTCAAGCGCTTCGCATAGCGCCATAGGTTTTTTTGGGCTCACATCCCATGACTTTATTATAAGTAGACAGAAGGTGTCCGCGAACAGAATCCTGCGGTTTATCAAGGTTCATAGCGACAAGTAAATATGACGCCTTATTTAAATCAGGAGTCATCCCTTTGTTGTCGCGCGTGACAGCCTGTTCGATCTTTTGTTTATCCTCGGGTTCAAGGGTCGCAAACAGAACTTCTCCTGGTGAATCGAATGAACCGCCCTTTTTTACGAAGGGCCTATTGCCAACTATCACAAGTTTTATAGGGCAATCCTGAGACGCATCGTCAAGCTCATAAAGTCTAGCGATAATTGAGATGCCCCTTTTTGGAAGCCGTGTAGCCCAAGTGACTCCAAATGTTCCTTTTCCGCCGGTTTTAACCTGATAAAACTCATAGCGATCGTCTAAATGTAGTTCTATATCGCAACGATAGTCAAAGACAACAGCAAATGAATCAATTCCGGAATCCAAACATGTGAGCAAACGATCGATACCCCAAAAAAGTTCGTTTCTGAATCGATTCTTCGAAATGCTTCCAGAGAGGTCGGGGGCAGTGCCCATATATCCGTCATGGCAAATGGGCATACAGCACTCCCTAACTTAACCAATTAACATAACTGAAGTATAGACTTACCGAAGGCTGTCAGTTGGAAAACCGTTGGGAAACAATTTGATTATGACTCAATTATCTTAGATTCATGACAGGCCTTCATTTTTAGACGATACGCTGCCTATCAATTTCACGTAAGTCGTGAAGCGGCTCTCAGCACCCTAGATACTATCTATCGACTGGTCATACCCCTTGTCAAACTCCATGTAACTTGTCATGCGATAGTTTGAGATGGCAAGCTCGTGGCAAAATTTGTCAATACCGTACTGCTTATCCTCGTTGGACTCGTACTCGCAAAAGACCCATTCGGCATCGCGGTAGCGTGGAGCCAGTACGTCGCGGTAGTACGGTTTATCGACTTTGTCGAACGAATTGCCCATGATAATTACTGTATTAACATTAGCAAGGGTGTCCAAGAAATGGTTTAGGGCGTCGTAGTTGCCCTCAATGTTCTTCCATGTATCTGCGCAGCGATCACATGCGACAGTTACACCCTGCTGAATAGTTGCACCGTAAAAATCATCCATTCCATATTTGTCTTCAAGCATCTTCTGAAGCTCGAAAGGATTATTGTCGGGAGAGCCAAATTGAAGAAGCTCGTTTTTATCCAAGACGCAACCATGGATATGGAGGATCCTGTCTGGACGAACACCGTAGACATACTCCAGCGTTGGAGTGTAATTAAAGGTAACGAACGAAGCAGTGTCTGGCAAATCAAGTACAGGCTTAATTTTAGACACATCGATAGACTCTACCCATTCCCGAAAGTGATCCCTGGTGAGCTTCTTCAGGTATTCAAGACGCATGTGCAACTCGATCCAGAAATCGTCCCATCCTGGATTGTCTTCGGTTACATCTGGATACGTGTGATCGAGCGTTTCATAACAAAGGTCGTCCCATTCAATGCCGAGTGATTCTTCAAGAGAGCTCCAGCGGGGATCGATACCATCGATGGAGCTGAGCTCGCAGTTAGAGTTACTCACACGACCGGAACAATCCATCGCATAGACAAATGATTCGAAGTCAGTTGCCACTCGTGCATCATGGTTTTTCAACCAGTTACGATAATCTAAATATTTAGTTGCAAGACCATGATAAAGATCGAATCCGTTTCCAATAATAATTAGACAACTATCGGCGCCAGTAGTCGCCTCAAAAAGATGCTCGCGATCCATGTTAGTGATCAAGTCGAATTCCAACCTAAAATAAAGCTGCTTTATAGCGTCCAGATTTGAGGTGAAAGGTGCTGTTTTTTGACTAGGCCCTTAAATACACTGATTGTGCCGAGCCCAATATGGCTCGGCACAATCAAACCAATTCCAAACTGTTCCATTATCTTCTAGCAATAGTGCTAAGCAAACGCAGAGGTCTACTCCGCTCTAGCCTTTTGTTGATTACACGCTTACGATTTTCAGCGTACCAGCGCTTACCGCGGGCGCCAAATGATGCCCCGGCATAGTCGCGAATGATCCCACTCACGTGATTCTGAGCCTGTTCACGTTTAAAGAGATCCTTCTCAAGGTCTACGAGCTTTTTATAGCTGGGCTGCGACCGATTATCCTTCGAAACCGATGCGCACGTTTGCTGCAAATTGACTCGTGCCTCATGCAGGGCATTGCCGGTTATAACGGACAAACGGTAAGCGGCCAAACATTGTTCAAAGCTCATTCCCTTCAAATAAGAAGGGTCATTAACCATAATGGACTGTTGCAAAGCAGAAGCTTTGGTCTTTAGCTCCTTGGCGAAGCGTTCATTACCATAGCTATAATGAGTGCCGTAATCGACAAAATTTCGGCTGTTGGAAACGACTCTGTCGAAGTTGAGCCTGTCGGAAGGATTGAGCTCGGACCTGAGCTTTTTGTCCGATACGCTATAATACGGGACGTTGATTACCGGACTGACAGTTGTCACACAGCTATTACCAGTCGAATTAGATTGAGAGCTCGACTCATTGTTATCTCCCTGCTCGCTACCAGAGTTTCCCATCAAATGATGCAAGCAGAGTAACATTACTATGGCAGCGACACACCACTGCCAGTTCTCTCTGACGAAGCTTACGAATTCAATAACCCATGACGCATCCATCTTAACCACCTTAGAATATAAGCAGTCATACCCGCCTTGTGGTCCCCCAACAAGATGTACGTGCATCCGAGTATGCTCTATTAAATTGTTGCTAAATCGATCCTCTTTGCTAAACTCTGCTATGGACCTCGAATGCTCATTGCGCTCCCCTTTCGATTCCTCCATCTATTTGGATGGGGCCATCATAAGGGAGTCGATTGGCGGTGAGCCGTACGCAACGGCGGATGGCACCCAGACGGTCGTGGACGGTTTTACGCTTGATGAAGGCTGAGCATGGAGACCCTGCCACTCTCTGGAATGTCGGTTATTAGAATTAACGCATTTCCAGAGTAATCAGTAGGGATGGGAACGGTAACAGGCAAATTGTAATAACGAATTGTTTGAATCCCTGTGGAGATGGCAAGCGGGGGCCATACGCTATGCTTAGCCATAAACTTTTCTAAAGCAGTCTGAAGAAGATCAATAAGAAACTCATTGCCGGAATCCTCGTCTAGGGTGTCGACAACCTCACTAATTTGCTCCTCAGAGAAAGCAAAACAATTGGCTAGAACTGCGCACAGCCCAGTAACAGCCTGGGCCTTAGTAGAACTTGATGCTTCGGAGAAAACAGCGCCGAACAATATAATTAATCGATCTGCGGTAAGTTTGTTGATGGGCGGCTTATGAGAACACCTGTCGTTCAGATATCCGCGCGGGATATGATGCCTTTTAGCAATGTCTAATACCTCGCCGGACAAGGTTCTCATCCCAAAGGATTTGACCAACAAGTCACTAAGGAAATCGGTCGCAAGATAATAATTCATGACAGCTGATACAGGGTTTAGTCGCCAGACTTCTCTTGTTCTTCGTGTGCTTCCTTGTTTTTCAGCAATGCTAGATAACGCTCGAGGTCAGAAAGAGAGCCGCGGTATTTTTCAAATCGACGAGAATCATAAAAATAGATAACGAACCGATTATTGTCATCCAAAAAGCCCACTCGTAAATCAAGGGGCTCATGGAAGTACTGGCTTCCAGCGTTTTGCGATTCATCAAAAATCGGGTACTGCAACTTTTCAATCACAATGGCAGGCTGTCTGTAGTTTGGCAGCGTACGATTGCGCATACCAGGTTTCCAAGAGACAACGTCCACCGTAGATAACGATTCATTCGAAATATACGCCTCGTAGGACTTCTTCAGTTCCTGTATGGCAGAGTCATCATCTTTGGTCACATCCAAAGAGTTGATAAATTTCTTCACATCGTTAGATTCCATATTTTGCATCAACAAATCCATTAACGGTAGGTCCTGGATAGAATTATCATTCATTTTTACCCCACTAAAATGTTTCTGTCGGAAATTTGCCTATTAGCAAAGTTGCTGTCGCGGTTATATGTGCTTTCATTATTAACTGCTGAATCGGTCTCTACATAAGCGTTGCAAAAATCGACCCTACATTTAGCAATGGAGCAAATCTCAACATATTCGGCGATGGCGCTCTACACATCTTTATTAAGATCAAGAAGTTTTGCCGCGCGTAAAAAGCTGGAAGTACTTACAAATAGGGTTTCGATTATCTGTTTTGATAACTCGTTAGTGGGAATTCGCAGACACTTGGAAACCGTACTTAGCAGAGCGGATTTGAACTCGGAATCCATCAATGACGAATACCATTCGTTCTTTTTGCTTGATTCAGCAAGCTCCGAATTCAGACGTGAAACAGAATTGCGGATAATCCCAATCGTTTTGATTACATCTGGATCGGAAAAGATACGAGAGCCGTCATTGGATTGATAGCAGTCATTTAACTGCGGAAGAGCTTTTGCGCTCATTTTGAATTTGGGTGCTGAATGTACAGCCCTATAGGCCGCAAGCACTGACAAAAGCGTACATAGGCCCGTCAATAATGAAATTAAAAACTCTAGTGCGTTCAATCTTTATCGCCATTCTCGCTGCGACCGAGGCTCCATACATCTCGAATCAATGCTTCCAAATCATCGGCACTAATAATGTACCCGTCATCGCTCGCTTCATCTTCCACAAATTCATCTGGCTCATAGCTCATGTCGCTGCCGGCACAAGACATAGCTGCCAAATATGCTGAGACGGATAGTGCGACCAGCGAGTTAATGAAAGGAGACATGCTCGCCTGCTCTTTAAGATAAGACGACTCAAACAGTATCTGGTTGACTGCCAGCCCACAAGACAACAAAAGCGATAGCATTAATAAGAGTATTCCAACGCCCCATTTAATACCCGAATGGATTTATGAACAATTGCCATGAATTAGATCAACACATAGAAGCGAAGCAGAAGAAAAGCTAAAAGCCGCCTTGCTCAGATCGCTCAATAAATAGTCACAAAAAGACTGGAGCCCAGAGATTTGAAGCAATATGCCACAGGCAATTGTCGGAAGAAGAATGCCCAGCAGATTCCAGATGAAGGCAATGCTGAATTCAACAAGAAACTGATGGCGTTGTCGTAAACCTTTAGCAAAATTTACGATATCGCAAATCAACTTATTCAATCAGAGAAGTCACCAGAATTCAGTAATTCAACTCGACGCGAACATCTACATCAAAGCTAGGATCAACGCATTCATCGGTCGTACGGTGAACGAAGATGCTCGACGCAGCCAGTAAGCTATAAATCTCATCTGCTAAATGTCTTGCTCTTGCCACAATCACGTGGATCAAAAGGTCTATAACCAGCGCCTTCTAACTTGTCGCATGAAAATACAATAGTGCAAAACGAGGCAATTGCGGCGATAGCGACCTCTTGATTCCGCATACACGTGAGTTCAAGGTGTGCATTCATAACTATGAAAAGAGCAGCTACATTAAACGGTTCAGAGAAATCTACTGTGCCAGCACGTCCGCGATACGCTCGCTCGCATGCCCGTCACCGTAGGGGTTCGAAGCATGGCTCATGGCCTCGTACTCGGCCTGATCGCTGAGCAGGCGGCTGAACTCGCGGTAGATCACGTCCTCCTCGGTGCCGACGAGCTTCAGCGTGCCGGCGGCGACTCCCTCGGGGCGCTCGGTTGTGTCTCGCATGACGAGCACCGGCTTGCCCAGGCTCGGGGCCTCCTCCTGGATACCGCCGGAGTCGGTGAGGATGAGGTGACTCACGGCCATGAAGTTGTGGAAGTCGAGAACCTCGAGCGGGTCGATGATGTGCAGGCGGTCGAAGCCGTCGAGCTCCTCGTGCGCCGCCTTGCGGACGAGCGGGTTCATGTGGATGGGGTAGATCGCCTTGGTGTCGGGGTGCTCCTCCATCACGCGGCGGATGGCGCGGAACATGCGGTGCATGGGCTCGCCCAGGTTCTCGCGGCGGTGCACCGTGATGAGGGTGAGGCGCGAGCCCTCCGCCCACTCGAGCTCGGGGTGGGAGTAGCCCTCGCGCACGGTGGTGCGCAAGGCGTCTATGCCGGTGTTGCCGGTAACCCAGATCTTGGACTCGGGCTTGCCCTCGGCGAGGAGGTTCTTCTTGCTGGCCTCCGTGGGGGCGAAGTAGTACTCGCTCACGATGTCTACCGCCTGGCGGTTGAACTCCTCGGGCCAGGGGCTGTAGATGTCGTGCGTGCGCAGGCCCGCCTCGACGTGGCCCACGGGGATCTGCAGGTAGAAGCATGCGAGCGCGGCGGCGAAGCTGGTCGTGGTGTCGCCATGGACAAGGACGACGTCGGGCCTCTCGTCCTCGAGGACCGCCTTGAGCTTGAGCAGCACGTCGCACGTCACGTCGAACAGCGTCTGGCCGGGCTTCATGATCGCCAGGTCGTGGTCGGGCGTGACGCCGAAGGCGCGCAGCACCTGGTCGAGCATCTCGCGGTGCTGGCCGGTCACGGTCACGACGGTCTCGAACTCATCCGTGCGCGCCTTCAGCTCGTTGGCGAGCGGGCACATCTTGATTGCCTCCGGACGGGTGCCGAAGACGAGCATTACCTTTTTCAAAACGAATTCTCCCTGAAAATTCGGTTGGTCCTACAGCTTGTAGACGTTCTCGCCGTCGCCGCAGACGTTGCGCGGGTCGATGATGACGCGGTCGCCGAAGATGCCAGGATTGTCCTTGACCTGGGAGTGGCCGACCATCACAATCACCATCTCCAGGCCATCCAGGAACTCCTCCATGGAATGGACCTGGCCGGGAACCTCGTCGCGCTCGACCCACGGGTCGTAGACCTTGACGGAGCCCGCGCAGAGGTGCTCGGACATGGACTCGAGCATCTGCAGCGTCGGGGACTCGCGGACGTCGTCGACGTTCTCCTTGTAGGTGAGGCCGTAAATGCCGACCTTGGAGGCGTCGGTGATGCCGCGCTCGGCCATGACCTCATGGGCTCGGTGCATGACGTATTCGGGCATAGAGGCATTGGTCTGCAGGGCGAGGCGGATAAAGTTGGCCGTCTCGGGGTAGTCACCGACAAGGAACCACGGGTCGACCGGGATGCAGTGACCGCCGACGCCCGGGCCGGGGTTGAGGATGTTCACGCGCGGGTGCTTGTTCGCGATGCGAATGACCTCGGCGACGTCCATGCCACCGATGCGGCAGATCTTGGCGAGCTCGTTGGAGAATGCGATGTTCACCGCGCGAAAGGTGTTCTCGACGACCTTGGTCATCTCGGCGGTGCGAATGTCGGTGACGGAAATCTCACCCTGGCAGAAGCTGGCGTAGACCTTAGCAACGGCCTTGCCCACCTCGGGGTCGTCAGCGCCGATGGTGCGGTTGTTGTGCAACAGCTCGTAGACCATGTTGCCTGGGATGATGCGCTCGGGGGCGTGGACGAGCCTGACGTCGTCGCGGCCGGCCTCGACCAGCAACGGGCGCACGAAGCGGTCGATGGTGTTGGGCGACACGGTGGACTCGACGACGAGCACGGCACCCTCGGGAGCGACCTCGAGGACGGTCTTGCAGGCGGCCACGACGTAGCACGGGTCGATTTTCTTGTCGAGCTTATCGTAGGGCGTGGGAACCGAGACGATGTAGGTGTCGCAGACCTGGTAGTCGGTGGAGAACTTGATGCCGGCCTTCAGGGCGTCGGCAAACAGCTCGTCCAGACCCTCCTCCTTGAAGGTGGTCTTGCCGGCGTTGAGGGTGGCAACAAGTTCCTCGTTGTAGTCGGTGCCCACGACCTCCACGTCGTGGGAAGCCATCATGAGGGCTGTGGGGAGGCCAATGTAGCCGAGACCGATAACGTTAACCATAGTGTTTTCCTTTCAGTTTCTTGAACCTTGTTTGACGGCATCGGACAGGATGCGGGTCATCTTTTCAGCCATGATCTTTCGTGAGAACTCACGTGCCATGAATTCGACGGCGGATTTGCTCATTCGGTTAAGTTCGTCAACAAGGTCTTCTTTCGAGGCGAAACCCACCAAATGGCGAATGTCTTCCTCCGCCGAGCCGCACAGGACTACGCCCGCACCGCTTCTGCGCACGAGTTCGGACGCATCCCCTTCGGGTCCGATGAACAACACGGGGACGCCGCGCGCGAATGACTGGAATATCTTTGACGGGATGGTTCCCGCGAATTGATCACTTTTTTGGAGAGAAACTACGGTCATGTCGACTCTCGCATACCGCGCCTCGAGCTCCGACATGGGAATGCCGTGCTCCAAGCCGAGAAAGTCGAGCTTGCCAGCATCCATCATTCGCTCGATCTCAGCACGGGCTGCACCCTCGCCAATCAACTCATAGCTCGAAACAAAGCCCTTCTCCGCGAGTCGCTTCACATATTCGACTGTTTCCGGCACGTTTTGAGACAGCCCCATGGTTCCGAAGTAACCCAAGCGAAGTGGGCGATGCCATTCATGCTCACAAGGAACAACATCCGCGCCATTGGGCACGACCGATATCATTTCCGAAGAGACGCCTTCTGCAGCAAGGTCTTTCTTGAAGCCGTCGGTAAGTACAACCACGTGATCGGCGACTCTACAGAAGGAAAGCTCAAGCGCCTTCATGGCAGCAGCCTTCGCGCCCTTGTTCCCCGTCGCCATCATCTGCTTGTAGGTCAGATCGCGAAACTCGATGACCAGAGGAAGGCGATGCTTCTTGGCATAATGCACACCAAGCCAAGCGGAGAATACCGTGCCGCTTGTGACAAGAACCACGTCATAATCCGTGCCAACCGGAGATCCAGTACGTAGGTTTTTGAGCCCGCCCAGGATGAAGCTAATTCCAGACTCGATTCGCTTCTTAAAGCTAGTGTTAGGCTGAATCTTTGAAGCTGAACGAAAGACGCGAATACGCCCCAATCGTTCTTCTCGCAGGGGAACCATGTCATAACCGTCATAGAGTCTTCCTGTGGGATAATTAGGCCAACCCGTAAAAACAGTAACGTCATGGCCAGAATCTGACCAAATATCAGAGTGATCCTTGGCTCTGAAGGCGGCAGCAATATTCTCTGGACTAAAAAATTGAGTGAAGTAGAGAATCCTCATTTACCTGTAGCTCCCTTCCCAAACATTGCACCGAAAGTGCCGGTAAAGCATTTCCAGTCAATGCTGAAACACCTGTTCCGCACGTAATGAAGCTCAATCTTCTGGCGCAAGCCGCTCTCGAACGTTGCAGCGTTACGGTCGGTGGCCTGCCACAGGCCCGTAATGCCGGGCTGGACAGAAAGCAACACGGCCTTCTCCTCGTCGGAAAAGTGCTGCTCCAGCTCATCTCTTGTAATAGGTCGCGGACCAATGACGGAAAGATCACCGTTCAGCACGTTGAGAAACTGCGGCATCTCGTCAATCGAACACTTGCGAATGAAGCTCCCGACTTTGGTAATGCGGGGGTCATCGTCGACCTTGCGCTCGACTTCCCACTGATGAAGCTGCTCAGGGCTCAGATATTTCTGCACGTCACCCGCATCGGCGACCATGCTGCGGAGCTTAAGGATCTTGATAGTCTTTCCGTGCATGCCAACACGCTCCTGTGCATACACAGGGCTTCCAGAAGACTCAAGACAAATGAGTGCGCACACAATCATGATGGGAATAATCAGCACCAAACTCACGCAAAGGCTGAATACAAGATCGAAAAGTCGTTTTAAAAATCGATAAGCCAATGTACCGCTTGGCTTTATCTCTAAAGCAACCGAGTCTGCCTTCACGACTGCAACACCGGCATATTCAGTTTTATCTCCCACTATTTCCTTCAAACCTACGTCCCCGCCCACGGGGATCCTCCCTGTCCCGTTAAACAGTCGCCCGAATTTAGGCGATTGCCTTTTTAAGGTTTCGCATTGCACGCTGCTCGTTCGAAAGCACAGCAAGGCCAACGCGCGTAGTAACGCGTCGGCCGCACAGATCGAGCTCCAAATAAGCAGTGCTCTTGCGTCTATTAATGGTTTTGATAAGGCCTTCGTGGCCCAGCAGCGGCACTGCCGTCACTACGACCTGATCACCGTCTTTAAGGGCCTCGCTCATGGGCACTACGCGGTCTCCCCTATGCGTAAAGCCGCCAATAAGCTGGACCTCTTCTTTTGCCAGCGGCACAAACTGACCGTCCTGGGCAAGCACCCGGGCAAAGTCGTCCATGCGTAGCAGATACTGTTGCACGGTGCGGGGGTCTGCCGTATCGCAGATGAGATAACCGGGAAAGAGCGGCTTGGTCGTTTTGACCCATTCGCCGTGCACCTTGATCTCGGTTTGAAATTGGGGATAAAAGAGCTCTTGCATGGCACCAGCCGGCACCATATGCTCGATGCGCTCGCGCATTATGTCTTCGCGACCGTTGATAACCTGGATCACATACCACACGAGCACCACCCCCTTGCTGTCTTACGTGTGGCTCATGGGGTTTGGGTATGGCTTCGCCAGGGCGCTTGTGCGCGAAGGCGCTCCATATTCAAACCCTGAGCCCAGTCAGACAAGCACGTGGCTCTGTCCCACCGTGAACGGTATGTATAAGTGCAGTTACTAGAGACGCAGACGTGTATCGCAAAATGACCGCGTCTCCAGCTGGCTGCGTGCGAGCCAGTCAAGCGGGTACAAAACTGGACCGCACGCAGCAAGCTGTAGGACTACTACGCTTTGACACGCAAGCTATTAAATGCACCTTAGAATTACATCAATGCAAATAAATAACGTCGCATGACTTCTTTATTGGAGCTCGTGGTGTTTCTGGCACCGCCGTTACGGCCGGATGCTGATCGACCCTGCGCTTTATGGCTTGCTGGAGCCGCGAGCACAGTTGAACTCATGTACCGTTATGTATCCTAGCACAAGCTGTTAGTGAAACTGATTTGGGCAGTACTGGACAACATATCGTTCATTTAGCGTGCTTAAGGGGGTTATTTTGGGATGTTGTTCACGTTGATGCAGGTTAATGGGATGCCAACGGTGATTAGGCGTGTTCCTGGAGCCCATATGGAACGGCGATCTACACTGATAATCGCGTTTGGCTAACAAACTATGTACAGAGATGGGAAATAAATTGTGCAACTTTTTGTTGATGTGGAAGGGGTTTATGCGCGAGGTGTTTTGGCATGAAAAAAGCCATCGGAATCCCGAAGGCCTTTGCATTCACGATGGTGGAGACGAGGGGGATCGAACCCCTGACCTCTTGACTGCCAGTCAAGCGCTCTCCCAGCTGAGCTACGCCCCCGTGACGAGGAGATACTATAGGGGAAGAATCTTAGTTATGCAAGAAGTTTTTTTGGGCCGATCTTCTTACTTACGGGTTTTCCTGGGACGGGGCAAAAATAATCACTCTACGAGCGATTATTTTTATCCACCGTCCCGATAAAACCCTGATGCAGCAAATAACCGATTGCGACGCCTTGGTGGACTTTGATCCTGGCCGTACCCCTGACGACGTTGCTGATGCCCGTGTCGGCTAGTAGGCCTAACGAAGCGTGATCTAACTCCCACTCTAAACCGTGTTCGCTTACCTCGGTGTTGGGGGCAATGGCGATGATGGAAAACGTCTTACCCTCGGCGCCCTCGATGGTCCAGGATTCGCCTCCGTGCAGGATGCGGGCCGTGGTCTCGTCCTCGTCAATCCAGACTGGGGCATCCTCGTAGCCCACGAGCAGGCCCAGTACGGATAGCGCCATGTCCGGGCGACCGCCGGTGACGCAGGTCGCAACCACTTCGGCACCCGGCCAGCGACGGCGGACGGAATCGAGCGCCAGCGCAAGATCGGTATAGTCCTTGTACGGGTCGTGGCGCTCAACTTCAAAGTCGGTGGCGGCATCGACCAACGCACGACCCGCATCGCTCACCGTGTCGGCATCCCCCACATAAACGTCGCAGCCCAGGCCGGCACCCAACAGCGCGTCGAGTCCTCGATCCACGGCGACAACGTGGTCGCACTCCCCTGCTAGTCTACGCAACAGATCCACGCTCGCCACCACGGGCGAACCGCAGACCACTAATACCTTGCAAGCCACAGCTCTCGCCTAGCCCTCAAACGAAAGCACGCGGGCCAGATCCAGGTCCTCATAACTATCGATAAAGATGTCGCAGTTGGCGCGCACGTCGTCGCGCTTCATGCGGCCGTGCGGGTCATAAATACCCACACGCTTAAAGCCGGCGGTGCCAGAGCTCTTTAGGCCAAACACGGCATCCTCAAACACCCATGCGCGCTCAAACTTGTGCCCATGGCGCTCTTCTAGGCGAAGCAGCGCCAGCTCATATACATCGGGGAACTGTTTGGAGCGACCTGCCTCGCCCGTGGTGGTCACAAACTCCATGTAGGCATCGAGCCCGGCACCCGCAAGCGCAGACTTAACCAGCTCGGCTGGCGTGGACGTGGCAACGCACATGGCAATACCGGCCTCCTGCGCCTGCTCCAAAAATGCCAGGAGGCCCTCGCGCGGCGGCACCTTGGAGTACCCATCAATCAAAATCTCGCCCAGCTCGCGATACAGCTCCTCGCCATTCGCGCCAATGCCCCACGTGTCGTGGTAGGCCTGGCACTCGTCCTCCAGCGACAAATGTTCAAACTGGGCAAAATCGTCGACCGTCACGTCGACACCGTGACGGTGCAATAACTCGGGTTGGGCATAGGCCCAAACGGGGGTGCTATTAACCAGCGTGCCGTCGCAATCGAAAATAAAAGCAACCTTGGGAGCGGCGGTATGGGACATATACGAACCTTTCGATGTCAAATAGTAAACAACCTGCTAAAAACGTTTTACCAAACGTCTGACTAACAATTTTGAAACCCTAATTGGTAAAAGTGTCAAGAGTTTTACCACGGCAATTCTGTCAGTGGTCTAAACATGGCGCTTACCGATTAAACGCCGCCCCAAAACCACTTTCGTCCATAAAAGTAACGTACAGGTGTTATGGTAGTTTCTGCCGAAAGTTCCACCGAGCACGCGAGGTGGAACGAATCATAGAACTATCGCCGTCCCTTCGATTCGTGCAGCCTTGGACCTTTCGCATCTAGTCACCAAGGCAACACGCTGCCGCGTCATGATGGGATCAAACGTGAGCGATACAAAGCTAAAGCCAACGGCTAAAAAGCCCGCAACCCGTAAACCGGCTCCGCACGCACCGGAGCTCTCCAAGGAAGATGTCTACCTGTTTGGCATTGGAATGTGGGAGCGCAGCTGGGAAAAGATGGGCGCGCATCCTGACACGCAGCAGCGCACGCGCGGCTGGCGCTTTTGCGTTTGGGCGCCCGACGTAAAGAGTGTCCATGTCATTGGCGAATTTAACGACTGGGATGAGCAAGCCAACCCGCTGGTGCCCGTGCATACGAGCGCTATTTGGGAAGGCTTTATTCCTGGCGCCGAGCAGGGCCAGCTCTATAAATATCTCATCGAGACCAACGAGGGCGAGAAGCTCTACAAGGCCGATCCGTATGCCTTTAAGGCCGAGTGCCCTCCGGGTACCGCCAGTGTGCTGTGGACCCTCGATGGTTACAAGTGGAACGACGCCGCGTGGCTCAAGCGCCGCGCCGGCCACAACCACATGTCGCAGCCACTCAACATCTACGAGGTGCATATTGGCTCGTGGAAGCGCCACGGCGACGCGCCCCAGGGCGATCCGGACGAGTACGGCAACTACCCCGGCCCCATGGATCCCTTCCCCGCGCAGCGCGGCGAGTTCTACACCTACGACGACCTGTCGGTGGAGCTCGTGGACTACGTGCGCGACATGGGCTACACGCATATCGAGGTCATGCCGCTTATGGAGCATCCCTTCGATGGCTCCTGGGGCTACCAGACGACCGGCTACTATGCCGCCACGTCGCGCTACGGCAACCCGCAGCAGCTCATGCACTTTATCGATGCGTGCCACGAGGCGGGCATCGGCGTGATCATGGACTGGGTGCCCGGCGGTTTTTGCGCCGACTCCCACGGCCTTGCCACCTTTAACGGCCACATGCTGTTTGAGCACGAGATTCACCCCAACTGGGGCACGCATAAGTTCGACTTCGCCCGTGGCGAGGTCCGCTCCTTCCTGGTCTCCAACGTGCTGTACTGGCTCGAGAACTTCCACGTGGACGGCATTCGCATGGACGGCGTGTCCAGCATGCTGTACCTCAACTTTGGCATCGACGATCCCGGCCAAAAGAAGTTCAACAAGTACGGTACCGAGGAGGACCTGGACGCCAGCGCGTTTATCCGTCAGGTCAACTGCGCCGTGGAGGCACACTACCCCGACGTGATGATGATGGCCGAGGAGTCCACCGCGTGGCCGCTCGTGACCTACCCGCCGCAGGACGGCGGCCTGGGCTTCCACTACAAGTGGGACATGGGCTGGATGAACGACACCCTGCACTACATGCAGACCGATTTTCCGTGGCGCCCCGGCAACCACGGGCTGCTCACGTTCTCCATCATGTACGCCTTTACCGAGAACTTTATTTGCCCGCTGAGCCACGACGAGGTAGTGCACGGCAAGTGCTCGCTGATCGGCCGCATGCCGGGCGACTGGTGGCGCCAGTTTGCCGGCCTACGCACGCTGGCCTTCTATCAGATGACGCATCCCGGCGCCAAGCTCAACTTTATGGGCAACGAGATCGGCCAGTTTATCGAGTGGCGCTACTACGAGTCTATTCAGTGGTTCCTGACCGAGGAGTACGAGACCCACCGTCATCATCAGGCGTTTATCAAGGCGCTCAACCACCTGTACACCGCCGAGCCCGCTCTGTACGAGCGCGGCTACACCGACGACGGCTTTACCTGGATCGACGCGGACAACTCCAAGCAGTCCATCGTGAGTTTTGTACGCCAGGGCGAGGACGTCGATGACGACCTGGTGATCTTAATCAACTTTGATCCGGCGAGCTACGAGAGCTTCCGCGTGGGCGTGCCGCGCGAGGGCGACTGGGAGGTCATCTTTGACTCCGACCGTCCCGAGTTTGGTGGCAGTGGATACGCAGGTGAGGAGCCCTACACCTGCTCGAGCGAGCCCTATCCCTGGAACGGGCAGATGGACTCCATTGAGATGAAGGTGCCCGGCCTGGCAGGCGTGGTGCTTAAGCGCCGCGGTCCCAGCAGCTATAAGCCGCCCGTGGTCGAGAAGCCCAAGAAGGCGACGCGCAAGCGTACGTCCACGGTAAAGCCCAAGCCCGCGGCTGCTAAGAAGGCTCCGGCTAAGGCGAAGGCTGCCAAGCCCACTGCCAAGGCTTCTGCCAAGTCCACAACGGCCAAGAAGGCAGCTACTAAAAAGGCTGCTCCTAAGGCCAGGGCAGGTGCTGTTAAGGCTCCTGCCAAGAAAGCGTAACAAAGGCGTTACCACTGTAATTACCCGCCCCGCCGGGGCGTAGGATACATGTCATAACCGTTCCGGGAGAAACATCCCCGGGGGAAAGGAACGTATGAATAAGATCTTCGACAACAAGCAGGAGTTTACCGAGCTCTATCGCGATGCCGTCATGAGCATCAGCGGCAAGAGCGTCGAAGCCGCCAGCGACCTCGACCGCTTTAACGCCCTGGCCAAGCTCGTGGCCGAGAAGGCCCGCACCGTTGCCACCAAGAGCGACGCCCACGCCACCGCCGAGGGCAAGAAGCGCGTGTACTACTTCTCGATTGAGTTTTTGATCGGCCGCCTGCTCGACAACTACCTGCTCAACTTTGGCGTGCGAGACATGGTCGCCGAGGCGCTCGACGACATGGGCTTTGACCTGTCCGTCATCGAGAACCAGGAGCCCGATCCGGCGCTGGGCAACGGTGGCCTGGGCCGTCTGGCCGCATGCTTCCTGGATTCCATGGCAGCCGAGGGCATTGCCGGCTACGGCAACGGCATGCGCTACCGCTACGGCCTGTTTAAGCAGGAGATCGTCAACGGCAGCCAGGTCGAGGCCACTGACGAGTGGCTCACCCACGGCTATCCCTGGGAGGTCCGTCGTCAGGACAAGGCCGTGACCATCAAGTTTGGTGGCCGTGTTGAGGGCTTTGAGGAGAACGGCCGCACGTTCTACCGCACGGTGGACACGCAGGATATCCTGGCTGTCCCCTACGACATCCCCGTGGTGGGCTATGCCGGCGAGACCGTCAACAAGCTGCGCGTCTGGGCTGCCGAGCCGGTCGAGGAGCACTTTGACCTTGAGGCCTTCAACCGCGGCGACTATGCCCAGGCCGATGCCGAGCGCGCCGAGGCCGAGGCCATCAGCGCCATCCTCTACCCCAACGACGCCGGCGAGCACGGCCGTCTGTTGCGCCTGAAGCAGGAGTACCTGTTTGTTTCGGCCGGCATCTACAGCCTGCTCGACACCTTTGAGAAGGAGCACGGCGAGAACTGGGAGCTGCTTCCGCAGTTTGTGGCAATCCATACTAACGACACGCACCCCGCCATGTGCGGCCCCGAGCTCATGCGTATCCTCATCGACGAGAAGAAGCTCGAGTGGGACGACGCCTGGAACATCGTGACGCAGGTTGTGAGCTACACCAACCACACCATCCTGCCCGAGGCTCTGGAGAAATGGCCCATCGGCACGTTCTCCAAGCTCCTCCCCCGCGTGTACCAGATCATCGACGAGATCAGCCGTCGTTGGCACGAGTCGTTCGACACCACTCAGGAGGGCTGGCAGGAGCGTCTGCGCCAGACCGCCATCCTGTGGGACGGCGAGATTCGCATGGCCAACCTGTCCGTGATCTGCAGCCACAGCGTCAACGGCGTGGCCAAGATCCACTCCGACATCATCAAGAACATCGTGCTCAAGGACTTCTATGCCCTGACGCCCGAGAAGTTCAACAACAAGACCAACGGCATCTCGCACCGTCGCTTCTTTGCCGAGGCCAACCCCACCTATGCCAAGCTCGTGACCGAGGCCATTGGCGATGGCTGGCTTAAGGACGCCTTTGAGCTGGAGAAGCTCAAGGAGTTTAAGGACGACACCGAGTTCCTGAAGGCCGTGGGTGCCTCCAAGCGCGCCAACAAGGAGCGCCTGGCCGCCTACGTCAAGGCCGAGACCGGTCTGGTCATCGACCCCAACACCGTCTTCGACGTTCAGGTGAAGCGCTTCCATGCCTACAAGCGCCAGCTCATGAACATCATGAAGGTGATGGACATCTACAACCGTCGCATCGCGGATCCCAACTTCCACGTGACGCCGACGACCTTCATCTTTAGCGGCAAGGCTGCCTCGAGCTACACCTTCGCCAAGGAGACTATCCGTCTCATTAACTCCGTGGCCGACGTCATCAACAACGACGCCCGCGTGAACGAGGTCATGAAGGTCTGCTTTATCCCCAACTTCCGTGTGAGCAACGCCCAGCTCATCTATCCCGCCGCCGAAATCTCGGAGCAGATCTCCACGGCCGGCAAGGAGGCCTCGGGCACGTCCAACATGAAGCTCATGATGAACGGCGCCATTACGCTGGGCACCCTCGACGGCGCCAACATCGAGATCGCAGACCTGGCCGGTCGCGAGAACGAGGCCATCTTTGGCCTGACCGCTCCCGAGGTCGAGCAGCTCTGGGCATCCAACAGCTACTTTGCGTGGGATACCCTCAACGGCGACCGCGAGCGCCTGGGCCGCGTGATGGACGAGCTCAAGGACAACACCTTTGCGGGTCTTTCGGGCAACTTCGAGAGCATCTACAACGAGCTCATGAACAACAACGACCCCGACCTGGTCATGGCCGATTTCCGCAGCTACGTCGACGCCTGGGAGGCGCTCACGAACAGCTACGGCGACCAGGAAACCTGGAACCGCAAGGCCCTGCTCAACACCGCCTCCTCGGGTTGGTTCTCGAGCGACCGCACCATTCGCGAGTACCGCGACGAGATCTGGCACGCATAAGCGCGCGAGCTCCCTTTGCCAGCACGGCATTACTCGACGGGCGCGACCCAGCGCCGCGCCCGTCGCTAATGGGTTAGAAACATCGATGACAGAAGGAGAAATCGATGAGTAAGAAAGAATGCATCGCGATGCTCCTCGCAGGAGGACAGGGCAGCCGATTGGGGGCACTCACCCAAAAGATCGCCAAGCCGGCGGTTAGCTTTGGTGGCAAGTTCCGCATTATCGACTTTTCGCTCTCCAACTGCTCCAACTCGGGCATCGACACGGTGGGCGTTCTGACGCAGTATCGTCCCTACCTGCTGCATGCCTACGTGGGCTCCGGCGAAGCATGGGATTTGGACAGCCGCGACGGCGGCGTGTCGATCCTGCCTCCGTACGAGACGCAGACCGGCGGCGCCTGGTATGCGGGCACGGCCGACGCCATCACGCAGAACCTGGACTACATCAAGGCCAACGACCCCAAGTACGTCCTGATTCTGTCTGGCGATCACCTGTATCGCATGGATTACCGCAAGATGCTCAAGACGCACATTGAGAACAACGCCGACCTCACGGTGAGCGTTATGCCCGTGCCGTGGGAGGAGGCCAGCCGCTTTGGCATCCTGACCACCGACCCCGAGGACGGCCGCATCACCAAGTTCACCGAGAAGCCCGATAAGCCCGATTCGAACCTCGCGTCCATGGGCATCTACATCTTCTCGGCCGACGTGCTGATCGAGGCGCTCGAGGAGGACGCTCTGGACCAGCGCTCGAGCCACGACTTTGGCAAGGACATCATCCCCAAGCTGCTCGGCGAGGACAAGCGCCTGTACAGCTACGAGTTCCACGGCTTTTGGAAGGACGTCGGCACCATCGCCAGCTTCCACGAGACCTCGATGGACCTGCTGGGCAACAACCCCGAGTTCGACCTGTTCGACAAGCACTTCCCCATCATGTCTAACATCACCACGCGCCCGCCGCACTACATTGGCCCGGACGGTCGCTTGGACGACTGCCTGGTCTCCAACGGCTGCAAGATCTACGGCACCGCTCGTCACTCGATCCTTTCGACCGATGTCATCATCGAGGAGCGCGCCGTGGTCGAGGACTCCGTGTTGCTGCCGGGTGCGCACGTTAAGAGCGGCGCGCACATCTGCCGCGCTATTTTGGGCGAGAACTCCACGGTCGAAGAGGGCGTGAAGCTCGGCTCTGTCGATACCACCAAGGATACGGCCGTCGTTGGAAATGACGTCGTTATCGGGAAGGGGGAATGATCCGATGATCAATCGCAAGGCCATCGGTTATATCACCGCTAACTACTCTTCGACCTACGGCAGCGTTCTGCTCAAGGACCGCCCCATCGCGTCCGTTCCGTTTTTGGGCCGCTACCGCCTGATCGACTTCCCGCTGTCCAACATGATGAATGCCGGCATTAAGACCGTCGGCGTCGTCATGCCGGGCAACTACCGCTCGCTGATCGACCACGTGGGCTCAGGCAAGGACTGGGGCCTGGACCGCAAGAAGGGCGGCCTGTTCATGGTGCCCGGCAACGCGTATGGCACCACCAAGGGCGGCATGCGCTTCCTGCTGCGCGACATCATCTCCAACAAGACGCTGTTCCAGCGCTCGGACAAGCCCTATGTCGTGATGATGGGCACCAACATCATCTTTAACATGGACCTCAACACCATCATCGAGGCGCACGAGAACTCCGGTGCCCAGATGACCGTGGTGTACTGCAAGGCCACGCGCAACGTCGATGACGAGACCAAGCTGCAGATCAACGAGAACGGCCGCCTGACGGGCGTGAGCGCCGGCGTCGTGTACGGTGACAACGCTTCTATGGACTGCTGCATCGTCAACCGCGAGACGCTGCTCGAGATCATCGACCACTACCAAGCCGCCGACTATCTGGACCTGCTCGAGGCACTCCAGGGCGACTTTGGCAACATCGACGTGTGCAGCTACGAGTACAAGGGCGAGGTCGTGGGCGTGTTTAGCGAGAAGTCGCTGTATCGCCGCAGCATGGACCTGCTCGACCAGACCGTGGCCGACCAGCTCTTCGACCCCGAGCGCCCGATCCTGACCAAGGCCCATGACGTGCCGCCTTCGCGCTACGCGACCGGCAGCCACGCCTGCAACTCGATCATCTCGGCCGGCTGCATCATCAAGGGCACCGTGCGCAACTCGATCCTGTCGCGCGGCGTAGTGGTCGAGGAAGGCGCCTCGGTGACCAACTCGATCATCAACCAGAGCTGCATCATCAAGAGCGGCGCCCGCGTTGAGAACGCCATCCTCGACAAGAACAACGTGGTTCCCACCAACACCGAGCTTCGCGGCACGCCCGAGAACATCCTGGTGCTGGGCAAGGCTCCGTTAACTTCCGATACCACCATCGTACGTTAACGTTGGCACCGCAACATCGCTCGTAACATGTAGAATAGCCGCCCGGTTCGCGCCTGGCGGCTATTCTCGAATAACAACATGGGAGACAATATGGCTGATTCCAGCAAAAAGATGCAGATCGTGTTTGCCTCGGCCGAGTGCGCACCGTTTGTGAAGACCGGTGGCCTGGGCGACGTGGCGGGCTCGCTGCCTGCGGCGCTTGTGCGCGCCGGGGCCGAGGTCATCGTGATGGTGCCCAAGTACGCCACCATCAAAGACGAGTACAAGGCGCAGATGGAGCACTTCTCCGACTTTTACGTGAGCCTGGGCTGGCGCAATGAGTACTGCGGACTCGAGAAGCTCGAGCACGACGGCGTCACCTATATGTTCATCGACAACGAGCGCTACTTTGCGCGCGACTATCCGTACGGCTTCTTTGACGACGGCGAGCGCTTTGCGTTCTTCTCCAAGGCCATTACCGAGAGCCTGCAGCACCTGCCGGCCGGCTTTGAGTGTGACATCCTGCACTGCAACGACTGGCAGACGGCGCTGGCGCCCGTGTTCCTGCGCGAGTTCTACCAGGGCCTGCCGCTGTATGACCGCGTAAAGACCGTGTTTTCGATCCACAACGTGGCGTTCCAGGGCCAGTTTAGCGACACCGTGATGGAGGACATCCTGGGTGTGGCGCATATTCCGGCGGCCGCCTCGCAGCTACGTTGCGACGCCTGCAGCATCAACTACATGCTGGGCGCGCTGCGCTATGCCGACGCCATCACTACGGTGAGCCCCACCTATGCCAACGAGATCCAGACACCCGAATTTGGCGAGGGTCTGGACGGCGTGCTGCGCGAGCGTTCCTACGCGTTACAGGGCATTTTGAACGGCATTGACGTTGCGGGCTTTGACCCGGCGACCGACAAGCGCATTGCCGCAAACTACTCCGTGGAGGACCGTTCCGGCAAGGCCGTGTGCAAGGCCAAGCTCCAGGAGGAGCTGGGCCTCGAGGTTCGCGACGACCGTCCGCTCATGGTGATGGTCACGCGCCTGACGCGCCAGAAGGGCATGGACCTGGTCATGTACGCGCTCGACCGCATCCTGGCCGGCGGCGTTCAGGTGGCCGTGCTGGGCACCGGCGACCGCGACTACGAGGACGGCCTGCGCTACTTCCAGGACAAGTACCCCGGCACCATGGCCGCACGCATTGAGTTTGACCCGGCGCTGTCGCAGCGCATGTACGCCGCCGCCGACATGTTCCTTATGCCTTCGAAGTTTGAGCCCTGCGGCCTGTCCCAGATCATCGCCATGCGCTACGGCACCCTGCCCATCGTGCGCGAGACCGGCGGCCTCAAGGACACCGTGCAGCCTTACAACGAGTTTACCGGCGAGGGCACGGGCTTCTCGTTTAGCAACTTTAACGGCGACGAGATGGGCGACGCGGTGTTCCGCGCGGCGCGCCTGTTCTGGGATAACCGCGACGCCTGGAACCAGCTGGTCACGCAGGCCATGAGCCAGGACTTTAGCTGGACGCGCTCGGCCGACAAGTATCTGGACCTGTACTTCTTTATGCATCCTGAGATTGAGAGGCCAGCGGCTGTTGTCGACGAGCCTGAGGCTGCGGCTGAGCCGGTGGCCGCAGAGGAGCCCAAGGCCGAGGAGAAGCCGGTTGAGGCTGAGCCCGCAAAGACCGAGCCTGAGGTGAAGGCTGAGGTTGCTCCTGAGGCAGAGGCCGAGGTCAAGCCCGCTGCAAAGCCCGAAGCTAAGAAGACCACGACGCGCAAGACGACCGCTAAGAAGACTACGACGACCAAAGCTGCTGCCACCAAGACCGCCGCAGCAAAGACGACTGCTGCCAAGAAGGCCGCAGAAGCCGAGGCTGCTCCCGAGGTAAAGGCAGAGGTCGCTGAGACTAAGCCGGCCGCCAAGGCTCCGGCAAATACCGCTGCTAAGAAGACGACCACGACCGCCAAGAAGGCAACGGCAGCCAAGAAGACCACGGCAACGAAGTCGACGACCACGAAGGCAGCCGCAAAGCCAGCCGTCAAGGTCGAGGAGACGCCTGCCGAGTCCAAGGCGGAGGCAACCGTCGAGGCCAAGTCCGCTGCCAAGACCACCACGCGCAAGCGCGCCACGACGACGGCCAAGAAGACCACGACCAAGGCTGCTGCTCCCAAGGCAGAGGCTAAGGCCGAAGAAAAGCCCGCAGTAAAGGCTGAGCCGGCGCCGAAGGCCGCTGAGGTCAAGGCCGCACCGAAGGCAGAGGCCAAGCCAGAACCCACCAAGGAGACTCCGGTCTCCCCCGCCGCTCCGGCAGAGAAAAAGGCCCCGTCCAAGAAGACGTCCGTCCGCAAGGCAACGGCCACCCGCAAGCGCCGCTAGCCCACAGACGATTTAAAACCTAATCAAACCCTAAGTAAGGGGCGCTCCAACCGGGCGCCCCTTCTCTGTAGGTAGTTGGTAAAACGATTTTCTAGGACAACCGTTCGCCGATGGTAAACGGATGTTGTTTATACAGCCTGTGTACAACAGATATACTTACATCCTGTGCGTAAAGCCCATGGCCAGCAGGCCATGATTCTATTGAACTGGACCGTACTATGAGATTGATACACAACAGCCGTCTGCCGCAGTTTCGCACTCCGTTTGGCGCTGTGACCACAGGAACTACCCTTTCGCTCTCCGTGATTCTGGAGGATGCCGATCCCGCGCAGGCAACGCTTACGCTGCGCACCTGGGTCGATGAGATTGGTGAGTCCCGGTATCCCATGACGCACGAGGGCGACGGCATATTTACCGTAGAGCTTGAGTGCGCCGAACCCTGTCTTATCTGGTACAGCTTTATCTGCAATATCGAGGGCCAGCCCGAGGTTCGCTTGGGCGCACCACAGGGCCGCACCGGCGGCGAAGGCGTAACCTACGACTACGCCGAGGTGCCGTCATTCCAGGTCACCGTCTACAAACACCGTGAGAACCGTCCCACCTGGTACGAGCGCGGTATGGTCTACCAGATCTTCCCCGATCGCTATGCCCGCGACGAGCGCTGGCGTGAGCGCACGCTGGCCGAGGTCGAAAAACCGCGTAAGGGCATTCAGCGCCGCATGGTCGAGGACTGGAACGAGCCGCCTGTGTACGAGCGCGCCGAGGACGGCTCCATCAAGACCTGGGACTTTTACGGCGGATCGCTCAAGGGTATCCAGGAAGACCTGCCTCGCATCGCCGAACTGGGCTTTACGGCCATCTACCTCAACCCCATCTTTGAAGCCGCGAGCAACCATCGCTACGATACGGCCGACTACACCAAGATCGACCCGATTCTGGGCACCGAGCAGGACTTCACCGAGCTGTGTCAGGCAGCCGAGAAGCTGGGCATCTCCATTATCCTGGACGGCGTCTTCAATCACACGGGCGACGACTCGATCTATTTCAACCGCTACGGCAACTACCCCGGCGTGGGTGCCTGGCAGAGCGAGGATTCGCCGTGGCGCGATGCGTTTTATTTCCACGAGGACGGCTCATACGATTGTTGGTGGGGCGTGGGCAATATGCCCGCTATCAATGAGAGCTCCGAACTGGTGCGCGAGCGGCTCCTGGGCAAGGACGGCGTCATTCGTAAATGGCTGCGCGCCGGCGCTCACGGCTGGCGCCTGGATGTGGCCGACGAGCTTTCCGATGACTTCCTGGCCGAAATCAAGAAGGCAGTACTCGCCGAAAAGCCCGATGCTCTGTTGCTCGGCGAAGTCTGGGAAGACGCCTCCAACAAGATCAGCTATGGCCACCTGCGTCGTTACCTGCAGGGCTCCGAGCTCGACTCGGCCATGGATTACCCCTTCCGCGACATGGTCATCGGCTTTTTGATGGGCTACAAAAACGCCTACCAAGCAGCTGAGGATATCGAGACCCTACGCGAGAACTATCCGCGTGAGGCCCTGTCTTGCGCACTCAATCTGCTTTCGAGCCACGACCGTCCGCGCATTATCTCGGTGCTCGGCGGCGGCCCCGACGAGTCACAGCTGCCCGAGTGCGAGCGCAGCAAATGGCGCCTGGACGAGAACGCGATGGGCCTGGCCAAGAGCCGTTTTTGGCTCGCGACGCTCATGCAGATGACGTTCCCGGGCGTTCCCTCAATCTATTACGGTGACGAGTACGGCTTGGAGGGTCTCACCGATCCGGGTAATCGCCGCACCATGCCGACCAAGGAAGACCTGCACGACTTCGATACGTTCGCGATCGTCAAGAACGCATCCGCCGTGCGCCGCGCGCTGCCGTTTATGATCGACGGTGAAATCAAGGCCTTCGCGCTCAATGACGAAGTACTCGCCTATACGCGCACCGGTAAAGACGGCGAATCCGCGACCGTCATCATCAACCGCAGCCTGCGCAATTCGCATCGCGTGACCATTCCGGCGCTAGGCGAATGTGCGAGCGATGTGATCAGCGGTCACGAGTGCGAGATCCACAACGGTACCGTCACCCTCGACCTGTACCCGCTGGGCTCTTCGATTATCTATCACCACGCCAAGCAGCGTCTGCAAGAACCGCTCGATCACGGCGCGGGCGTTGTGTGCCATATCACATCGGTTCCGTCCGACGACGGCAAGCCGGGTACGATCGGCGCACCCACGCGTCGCTTTATCGACCATCTGGCCGCCATGGGCATGCGCTACTGGCAGGTTCTCCCCGTCAACCCCACGGACTTCTTCCGCTCCCCTTACGCCGGCCCTTCGGCCTTTGCAGGCAATATCGACCTGCTTCCCGAAAGCCACGAGGAGCTGGCCGCCGACTTTGAGGCCTGGAAGGCCCGCGGCGGCGAGGATGCCGACCCGCTGTACACGGCGTTTAAACATCGCAACGCCGATTGGCTCGAGAAGTACTGCGTCTACATGGCCGTTAAGAAGTACTTTGAGGGCGAGTCGCGCCACGATTGGCCGGCAGATGTCGCGCGCTACAACGAGTATCTGATCGACGACAAGCGCTTCCACGACGAGGCCGAGCTGCAGGCGTACATGCAGTACCGCTTTGACCTGGCTTGGTGCGAGCTCATGAACTACGCGCACAAGAAGGGCATCGAGGTCATCGGCGATATCCCGATGTATGTCTCGGACGATTCGGCGGATGCGTGGAGCGAGCCCGAGAACTTCTGGCTGTCCGATACCGGCAAGGCGATCGAGATTTCCGGTGCGCCGCCCGACAACTTTGCACCGGAGGGCCAGGTGTGGGGCAACCCGACGTTCCGCTGGGACCACATGAAGCAGAACCGCTATAGCTGGTGGATGGATCGCCTGCGCCGCGCGTTCTCGCTCTACGACCGCGTGCGCCTGGATCACTTCCTGGGCTTCCACAGCTATTTCAGCATTCCCGCGGGCAAGGCATGCGCCGACGGGCGTTGGCTGGCGGGACCGGGCAAGGACCTGTTCCAGACCGCCTATGACGAGCTGGGTCCGCTCAACTTTATCGCCGAAGACCTAGGCTATTTGACGCCCGGTGTTCGCGCCATGGCTTCGACCTGCGGCTTCCCCGGCATGGACGTGCTGGAGTTTAGCGATTACGACGTCCGTTGCGGCATGCACCCCACGCCCGGCAAGATTCTGTACACCTCGACGCACGATACGTCGACGCTGGCCGGTTGGTGCACCCGTTCCTTTGCGGGCGGCGATGAACCGAGCGGTGTTGAGGTAGCGGCCAAGTTGATGAGCGACGCGCTGGCAAGTGATGCTCCCCTCGTGATGATGCCGCTGCAGGACCTGCTGGGACTGGGCGACGACGCACGCATGAACGTGCCGGGCGTGGCCACGGGCAACTGGACCTGGCAGGCTGACGAGGCGGACATTGCAGCCGTCGAGGACAAAACCGCACAGCTCCTGCGCAACAACCATAGATTCTGGGGCGAAGCGTGATAAAACCCCCGATATAGGGTACAGTTACAAACGTTTGAATTTATGCGGGCAGAGCGATCTGCCCGCTTTGTGCTGAAAAGGAAGTATTATGGCGCGCTACGATTACAAGTGCTCGAGCTGCGGCAACGTGTTTGAGGTTGAGCATCCCATGTCCGAGACTCCCGAGGTCGTGTGCCCGAGCTGCGGTGCCCCGGCGGCCAAGACGTTCTCGGCCAGCGGCATTAAATTTGAGGGAAGCGGTTTCTACAACACCGACCAGCGAAGCGGCGGCTCCAGCACCAGCGCCACGAGCGGCTGCTGCGCCAACTGCCCGCATAGCCACTAGAAACCAATCAGCCCCGCGACCGACACCGATCGCGGGGCCGAATTTTTTCAGGTATGGCCCGCGCCCCGGCGACTAGTCTGGGGTTGCGCCACGAAAACGGCCTATCTACTACGTTTGACCCGTATAGTCCAAGCACACCTGCGTTTTTACAAAAACAACGAGCCGTCTACCTGCGGTTTTGATTTCGTGAAAAACGGCATGGTTGAAGGTAACCGGCCAAACGTAGTAGATAGGCCCATTTCGTGGCGGACAGGTCGACTTGAGACGTAGGGTAGCTAATTTGGGACGGGGCTTTTTTAGCTGCCCCGGATGATAGCGCAAATGTTTGGCCGACCGGCGGCCAGGGTAGCTAAAAAAGCCCCGTCCCAAATTAGCTACCCAAGACTCCCTATGAGTTACGGACCATTCTGGCGCAGAAGTGGCCGTCGTAGGAGTCGGCGTTTACAGGGACGCTTTGGAAGAGGCCTCGATCGTTCTGACGTACGGAGACGAGCTTCTTGGCCTGATCGAACTCGGGGAGTTGCAGAATCAGTGCCTCGGAAAGCGGTGCCACGCTAAAGCCGGCGCCCTCGGAAGAAGCGAGGAACGCGTCCACCACCTGCGTGTTCTCCTCGTCGAAGACCGAGCACGTCGCATAGATGAGCTCGCCGCCGGCGGCCACGCGCGCGGCGGCTTCCTTGAGCATCATCAGCTGCAGTTTGGGCAGCTCAACCGTCACATCGTTTTCGGTCAGGCGCCACGGGATCTCGGGATGACGGCGCATGGTGCCGGTGCCCGAGCACGGCGCATCGATAAAGACCGTGTCGAACTTAACCGGCTCGCCAAGTATGGCATCAAAAGATGTGAGCACCTCATCAAGCTCGCAGGCATCACCCGAAACCGTACGAACGCCCTGAATACCGGCCTTATGCAGACGAGCGAGATTCAGATCGCACTTGCGATCATGCAGATCGAGCGCCGTATGCTGACGCTCATAGCCCGCACGCTTGGCCTGACACATCATCACATAGGTCTTGGTGCCACGACCGGCACCAATCTCAAGGCAGCTTCCAGGGCGCGTGGCTGCCGTGGCGATAAGCTGCGCGTTGAGATCAGATGCCACCGCGGCAGCACGCTCAAACACACCCGAAGCAACGGTAACCTGGGCATCAACCGGCGCATGACAACCCGGGAACACGGGTGCCACAAGCTGCGAGACATACGGATCGGGCTTGGTCGCAAAGGCGTTCTCATGCAGGGCCAGCGGCGCGGGGGCCAGATTGCCGGCAAAGTTAAGCGCACCCTCTGGCGTGTCGAACGATGCCATAATGCGAGCGCACAGCCAACGCGGCAGACCCATCAGGCGCGACAGACGAACCAAGCGTCGCTCAGACTCATCCACATCAGACGCCGTGGCAAAGTCCTCAATATTGTCCGCGACCTTATGCAGTACGGCGTTAGCCAAACCAGCGGCGGACTTAGCACCGCTGCGCACCAGCTCAACACCCTGACTTACGGCAACGCGGCCAGGCGTATACAGATAGAGCATCTCGAAGGCCGAGATACGAAGCGCCATGCGAACGCGCGGCGCAACCTTTTTAGGCTTATCGAGAAACTGATCGAGCAGCTCGTCCAAAATACCCTGCGTGGCGGCCACACCCAGCGCCAAGCGAGCGGCAAAAGCGGAATCGCGCTGGTCAATAGCCTTAGCCGATGCGCGAGAGGACAGCACGTCGCGCGCATACATGCCGCGGCGATCGGCCTCCATCAGCACATCGAGCGCAAGCTTGCGCGCGGGAGACAGCTTGCTCATGACAAAACACCCCACGTAAGATCGGCGCCCTGCAGGCCGGCGGCCCAGGCAGATGCGGCCATAGCACGCTTGCCATCAGGCTTAACCTCGAGCAACTCAATCGAGCCATCGGAAAGGCCCAGGTAGACGTGCTTGGCCTGAACATCAACGGCGCCCTCGCCAAGTGACACATCAGCCGGCGCAGCATCGAGCACGCGCACGGTCTTGCCGGCAATCACGCAACGAGCGGGAGCGGCGTCAGAAGAGGCAAGCACATGACGCACGCAATCGAGCGCCGCCATCTGAGGATCCAGACGCATCTCCTGCTTAGAAATCTTGGCGGCATGGGTAACAAGCGACTCATCTTGCTCAGTCCACACGGCGGTGCCATCGGCAAGCGAAGGAAGCGTATCGGCAAGCAGCTTACCGCCCAGCTCGCCAAGCTCCATCGTGAGCGCCTCAGCATGCTTACCGGCAACCGACGTAGACGCCTGGGCACAATACGCGCCCGTATCCACGCCATGCCCAATGCGCATAATGGAAACGCCAGCAACCTCATCACCAGCAAGAATGGCACGCTGAATGGGAGCAGCGCCACGCCAACGAGGCAGCAGCGAAGCATGAACATTCACAATACCAAGCGGCGCCATATGCAGCACCTCATCAGGCAAAATGCAGCCATAGGCAGCCACACAGAAGATATCAGCCTGGGCAGCTTGGAGCGACTCAACAACCTCGGCCGTCATACGATTAGCCTCAACAACCGGCAACCCCAGCTCAAGCGCCTTAGCCTTAACAGAAGACGGCTCCAGCTTCTTACCACGCCCACGAACAGCGTCAGAACGAGTAACAACAAGCGCAATCTCATTCCCAGCCTCAACAAGCGAAGTCAGCGAAGGCACAGCAAAATCAGGCGTACCCATAAACACAATACGCATAAAGAACGTCTCCCCTCAACCAAAGCCGAGACGGCTACAAATCAACAGCGGAAAGCCAAGTCACCAGCCCATCCGCAACAACATTTCAACAAGAACAAATATACCCAAAACCAAAGAAAGAGCCGCAATAAAAGCAGCTCTTTCAGCAAAGCACCTATCAGCGAAGACGCCCCTCCCTGGCCCAACGGCACCCGGGCGAAACGGAGCGCGACAACGTAGTCCCTGGGATGGGGCCCACACATATCGTCCCGCGCGCAGTTTCGCAGCAAAGCGAGAATGTTTGAGCACGGGATGATATATGTGGGCCCCATCCCAGGGACGGACAAACCTACTCCGTCTCGCCCGGTCGAGCGCCGCGGGCCAGGGCGTCCTGGTACTCCTTGACGGCCTTGAGCCTCTGCATCGGCTTCAGTCGCTCGAACATGGTGTTGCCGTGCAGGTGATCGATCTCGTGCTGCAAGCACACGCAGAACAGGTCACCCGAGGCCTCATAGCGGATCAGGTTGGCGTCCAGGTCATACGCCTCGACGACGACATGGTCGGGACGCTCGATCTCGCAGCTAATGCCGGGGATGGACAGGCAGCCCTCGCTAAACGGCACCAGATGGTCGCTCTGCTCAACAATGACAGGGTTGATGAGCACGTAAGGGTCGTAGTCGTTCTTGTCGCTGTAATCGCAATCGATGGTGACGAGTTGGATGAGCTCACCGATCTGCGGAGCAGCCAGGCCGCAGCCGCCGTTCTCGAACATCATCTTCTTCATCTTCTCGGCGAGTGCCTCGATCGCCGGGGTGATCTCCTCGATGACGGCGCACTCCTGACGCAGACGAGGATCGGGCGAAAGTACGATTCCGTTGGCTTCCATGGCCATCCTTTCGGGTTGTTACATCAAATCATAGGCATCGACGTCAACGCTCACGCTCACGCCGCGCACAGAGCCCACCTCTTTGACGCAGGCGTCGATATCATCAGAGACATGGTACCCCACGGGCGACTTCACAAGCAGGTGATAGCGATAACGATCCTTGGCTCTCTCGATTACACACGAAGCCGGGCCCAGCACCTGCGGCACAGCGCTCCCCGCCCGCAAAAAATCGGGAGCGGCGGCATGCCAGCGGCGCTTGAGCAGCTTTGCAATGCGCCCGATGTAGTCTTGCGCGTCGTCCGCGTTCGCGGACCACACCAAAATGTTGACCAGGCGCACGAAGGGTGGATACAGTGCGTCGCGACGCTGATCCAGGTCGTAGTCGGTAAAGATCGAACGGTCGTGCTCGGCGACGGCGCGAATGACCGGGTCCTTGGGTAGGTAGGTTTGGATGATGACCTCGCCGGGGCGATCGCCGCGCCCAGCACGGCCGGCGACCTGCTCCAGCAAATCGTAGGCGCGCTCCCCCGCTCTAAAATCGGGCAGTTTTAACGCAAAGTCGGCATTGACCACGCCCACAAGGGTGACCTCGGGAAAGTCGAGGCCCTTGGCAATCATCTGGGTGCCCAGCAGCACCGCGCAATCGGCGGCATCGAACTGCTCGAGCAACTTTTTATGCGCATCTTTGCCACGCGTGGAATCGGCGTCCATGCGAATAATGGCGACGTCCTCGGGCAGCATCTGGTGCAGTGCGTCCTCAATCTGCTGCGTGCCCAGGCCCATTTTTGCCAAGTAGCGACTGCCACATTTGGGGCAACGACTCGTGGGCGCGGGATACGGTTGCACGCGCCAGGACGACCCACAGGTATGGCACTGCAGCGTGTGCGTGCGCTCGTGATACGTAAGCGCAGTGGAACAGTGATTGCAGGTAGGGACGCAGCCGCACTCGCGGCACATCAAAAACGGCGCAAAACCGCGACGGTTGTGCAGCAGCACGGCCTTCTCGCGGCGCTCGACAACGCGTTCCAAGCCTTCCATCAGCGGTTTTGAGAACATGGAGCGGCTGCCGTGCGAAAACTCGCGGCGCAGGTCGGCAATGCGGACCGTAGGCAGCACGGCATGTCCCGGGCGCTCGGGCATCTCGACGCGTGTCCAGGTGGCACCGTTGAACGTGCCGCGGCGGCAGCGGTCGAGGGCCTCGGCAGAAGGCGTGGCCGAGCCCAGCACGAGTGGGCAGCGATAGCGGCGCGCCATCTCGGCCGCCACCTCGCGCGCATGATAGCGCGGACTGGAGCCCTGTTTGTAGCTGGTCTCGTGCTCCTCGTCGATGATGATGAGGCCCAGATCGCTGAGCGGGCAAAAAAGCGCCGAGCGGGCGCCCACGACAACACGTGCGACACCGCTGGCAACCATGTCCCACTGGTCCAGGCGCTCACCGGCCGAAAGGCGCGAATGGAACACGGCGACCGTCTCGCCAAAGCGCGAGCGGAAGCGACCGACGGTCTGGGCCGTCAGCGAAATCTCGGGCACGAGCACGCAGGCCGAGCGACCGGCCGCGAGCACGCGCTCGATGGCAGAGAGGTAGACCTCGGTTTTACCAGATCCGGTGACGCCGTCGACAAGAACCACGTCGCCGTGGGCGTCAAGGCGGGCGCGCTCAATCTGCGAGAGCGCCTGCTGCTGACCATTCGTGAGCGCAACCGGAGCCTTGCCGCTTGCCGAAGACAGCGTGGTCTGCTCGCTACAACCGCGCCAGGCACGGCGCTCCTCCACCACCACGACGCCGCGTTTTTCGAGCGCCTTGATGGTCGCCGACATACTGTTGTAGAGCAGGTTGAGGTCACGCGTCGTGACCGGGCCGCACTGGAGGGCCTCGATAAGCTCGCGCTGACGGACCGCGGTCTTGGGCGGCGTGTAGTCGAAACCCCCGGGGGTGAGCATGACCCAGCGGTTTTGGATGGGTTTGACGGCGGGGCGCTCAACGGTCCACACGCCGTCGTCGCCCTTGACCACGCGTGGGCTTCCACCCGGTGGCAAGAACAGGCGCAGGCACTCAGAAAGCGTAGCGACATACTCGCGGCTCATCCAGCGCGCAATGCATGCAGCCTCGGCGCTAAAGAGCGGTTTGCTGAGGATAGCCTCGATAGGCTTGATGCGCGCGGGATCGAGAGCGTCGTTGCCTTGCAGCTCGCCCAGCTCAGACACAATATCGACGATATAGCCCGCGGCCGCACGGTTGCCAAAGTGGACCAGGACCGTGGACCCGATCTGGGCATCGTTGGCGAGTGACTGTGGAATGCCGTAGGCAAACGGCTCGGACAGCGCACGGGTGGGAATGTCGAGGACCACGCTCGCATAGGCGGCAATGGGCTCTGGCGTAGGCTCGGACTTGGCCGAGGCGGCAGCGGATGCCGACGCCGCCGGAGTCTCCTCCGGTTCCCGCGAACCAAACAGCGAAAGTTGCTCGGCCATGGCACCAGCACCTCCTATCCCATACGTCTACAGAAACAAGAGCCCCACTCGTGGTGAGCGGGGCTCGGATACATGCGTTTGCGCGACTGTTACAGCGCCATCGTGCGGGCGCGATCGATACGCGCCAGGCAGTCGTCGCGGCCGACGAGCGCCATGGTCTCGCCCAGCGGAGGGCTCACCATGTTGCCGCAGACGGCGACGCGCACGGCCTGGAACACCACGCGCTTCTTGAGGTCCATCTGCTCGGGCAGCGGCTCAAGTGCAGCGTCGATGTTGGCGGCCGTCCACTCGGTAACGCCCTCAAGCACGGCCTTGGCGGCGTCCAGAATGGCACCCATGCCCTCCTTGGCCAGGCCCTTATTGACGGACTTCTCGTCATACTCGAGCGTCTCGGCCGTGGCAAAGATGGGAGCGGCGACGGCCACGGCGTCGGCCGGCATCTTGGTGCGCGGCTTGACGATGGCGGCAAGCGCGTCGATCCAGTCCTCGCCGTACTCGACGTTACCCTCGATGAGACCCGCCTCGTGCAGCTCGGGGACCATGATCTCGTCGGCAAACTGAGCGTCAGACATGCCGTTGATGTACTCGGCATTAACCCAATCGAGCTTTTTGGGATCGAAGGTCGCCGGGTTCTTGGAGATGCGGTCGAGTGAGAACTTGCTGGCCAGGACATCGCGCGGGATGATCGTGGTCTCGCCGTCGAGCGACCAGCCGAGCAGCGCCAGGTAGTTGACGAACGCGTCGGACAGGTAGCCGGCGTCGCGGTACTCCTCCACCGAGGTGGCGCCGTGACGCTTGGAGAGCTTCTTGCCGTCGGCGCCCAGGATCATGGAGATGTGGGCGAACGTGGGCACGGGAGCACCGAGGGCCTCGTAGACCATGACCTGGCGCGGGGTGTTGGACAGGTGGTCATCGCCGCGAATGACATGGGTGATCTTCATCATGGCGTCGTCGACGACGGTCGCAAAGTTATACGTGGGCGTGCCGTCGGAGCGGAAGATGACAAAGTCGTCGAGTTCCTTGGCGTCGAAGGTCACCTCGCCGTGGACGGCGTCGTGGATGACGACGTCACCGCGGTCCTCGGGCACCTTGATGCGCAGGACGTAGGGCTCGCCGGCCTCGATGCGGCGGCGTGCCTCCTCGGGATCGAGATCGCGGCAGCGGCGCTGATAGCCCTGGAAGGGATCCTTGCGCTCCTGCGCGGCCTTGCGGTCGGCCTCGAGCTGCTCCTTGGTGCAGAAGCAGGGATAGGCCTTGCCCTCATCCCAGAGCTGCTGGGCGGCCTGCTTGTACAGGTCCAGGCGCTCGGTCTGGGCATAGGGGCCAAAGTCACCGCCCACCTCGGGACCCTCGTCCCAGTCCAGGCCCAGCCAACGCATGGCGCGCAGGATGATCTGCGTGTTCTCGTCGGTGGAGCGGGTGGGGTCGGTGTCGTCAATGCGCAGGATGAACGTGCCACCGTTAGCACGGGCGAAAGCCCAGTTATAGATAGCGGTGCGGGCACCGCCGATGTGCAGCTTGCCCGTCGGTGAGGGTGCAAAGCGGACGCGAACGTCTGATGCCATGGAAATCTCCTCGATTGCAGGATGGATGTCTAACCGCACCAGTATAAAGCATCAAAGCAACCTCCGCACAAAGGGCACCGACCTACTCATTGGGGACAGACTTAAATGACCAGTCGGAGCTGACTGACAAGGAGTGTCCCCAGGTGCCACAAGAGAGTCTAAGGCTGTTCATTTAAGTCTGTCCCCAATGAATACCCAATGAATACCCGGTTGGTCATTTAAGTCTGTCCCCAATGAGTAGGTGCGGAAAGGGTGTGAATGTTTGATTTACGCGCTATGATGTGCTCTTGCATAGAGAGCCCGGCGGAATGGTAACGGTCGCCGGGACACGTTTTGAAAGGACAATCATGTCAGAAGAACTTCGTTCCATCCCGCCACAACACGGGTCCTTTGTTTTTACGTCGGAGTCGGTGACCGAAGGTCATCCCGATAAGATCGCTGACCAGATCAGCGACGCCGTCCTCGACGCAATCCTCGCCAAAGAAATAGAGCTCCAGGAGCAGGGCTACATCGCCCCCAACGGCGTGCCTGCTAACGTGGAGAACGTCCGCTGCGCCTGCGAGACCCTCGTGACCACCGGCACCGTCATCGTCGCCGGCGAGATCCGCACCCAGGCCTACGTCGACGTACAGGAGATTGTCCGCGGCGTTATCCGCCGCATTGGCTACAACCGTGCAAAGTTCGGTTTTGACTGCGACACCTGCGGCGTTATGAGCCTCATCCACGAGCAGTCGCCCGATATCGCCCAGGGCGTTGACGAGTCATTCGAGACCCAGACCGGTGCTGCCACAGACCCGATCGACCTGATCGGCGCCGGCGACCAGGGCATGATGTTCGGTTACGCCTCCAACGAGACCAAGACCCTCATGCCCATGCCACACTACCTGGCAAGCCGTCTGGCTGAGCGCCTGGCGGCCGTGCGCCACGACGGCACCCTGCCCTACCTGCGTCCCGATGGCAAGACCCAGGTCACCGTGCGCTACGAGGACGGCAAGCCCGTCGAGGTCACGACCATCGTCATCTCCACGCAGCACGCCGCCGAGATCGAGGACATGGGCAAGATCAAGGCCGACCTCATCGAGCACGTCATCACCCCGGTCATGGCCGTCGAGAACATGCCGTGGGACAACGCGGACATCTACGTGAACCCCACCGGTCGCTTTGTCGTGGGCGGCCCCATGGGCGACACGGGCCTCACCGGCCGCAAGATCATTGTCGACACCTACGGCGGCTACGGCCGTCACGGTGGTGGTGCCTTTAGCGGCAAGGACTGCACCAAGGTCGACCGCTCCGCCGCGTATGCCGCGCGCTGGGTTGCCAAGAACGTGGTCGCCGCCGGCCTAGCTGACCGCTGCGAAGTCGAGCTCGCCTACGCCATCGGCGTTTCCAAGCCCCTTTCAATCATGGTCGACACCTTTGATACCGCGCATGTTGCCGAGGACAAGATCGTCGAGGCCGTAGAGAAGACCTTCGACCTGCGCCCGGGTGCAATCATCCGCGACCTAGACCTGCGTCGCCCCATCTACGAAAAGACGGCAGCCTACGGTCACTTCGGCCGCGAAGACGCCGACTTCACCTGGGAAAAAACCGACCGAGTCGAAGAACTCAAAGCAGCCTGCGGCCTGTAAGCTAACGGCAAAAGCTACAGCCAAGAAACAACGCACCAAAAGAAGTACCGGCTCCAACCGGTACTTCTTTTTTATTTAAAGGTGGTGAAGATGAGCCGACCTGGAACATGGAATAGGTCATAGGCCGATAAATTTCGCAGCAGAGCGACTCCAACCATGTATCCTAAGTTCCGAGGGCTTTGGTATCTGGTCGGTCGCGAGTTCCGCACGAGCCGGAGAGCACTTAATGTGCTCTCCGTGCGAGCAGGACTGCCCGAGCAGGCGACCAAATACCAAAGCCCTCGGAACGGCGGGACAGAGTATGCCCCGCCCCTCGGGACGACGGGATAGAACAGGAGCGCATATGGCAGGCAAGCCGCAAACACTAGCTACGACCTCTGCATTCGAGATCTTGGGGCCCGTCATGGTCGGCCCCAGCTCATCGCACACCGCCGGCGCCCTGCGCTGCGCCCAAGTTGCCGCCAGCCTGCTGGAAGGCCGCATCACCAAAGTCACCTTTGGGCTGTGGAACTCCTTCGCCCACACCTACCGCGGCCACGGCACCGACCGCGCGCTCGTCGCGGGCATACTGGGCCTCGACACCGATGACGAAAACATCAAGCAGGCCTTCGACCTTGCAAGCGAGCAGGGCCTCGAATATCACTTTGACATCAAGGGCGACGACGCCTCCATCCACCCCAACACCGTCGACATCGACATGGTCGACGACACGGGCGCCACGGCACAGGTCCGCGGCGAGAGCCTGGGCGGCGGCAAGATGCGCATCAGCCGCATTAACGGCGTCGGCGTCGACATCTCGGGCATGTATTCCACGCTCTTCGTGGCGCACAAGGACGTTCCCGGCGTACTCGCCGCGCTCACGAACCTGCTCGCCTACGCTCACGTGAACATCGCTTTCTGCCGCACCTACCGCACCGAAGTGGGCGGCCAGGCCTACTCCGTCTTTGAGACCGACGGCGCGCCCGACGACACCGTCGTCCCCATGCTGCGCAAGCTCGACAATGTCGATTACGCGACCTTTATCGAGCTCCCCGGTTCTGCCTCGTCGCTCTCCCCCGGCGTCTCGGCCAAGGAAATCTTCGACGACGGCGAGCAGCTGCTCGATGCGTGCGAGGAACTGGGGCTCAGCATCGGCGCCGTCATGGCCGTCCGCGAGGCGCGTCTGACCGGCGAGGCCCACGCCGTCGCCGCCATGCGCCGCGTGCTCGAGGTTATGCGCGAGGAGACCACGGCCCCCATCGCCAATCCGCAGCGTTCGCTTGGCGGGCTTATCGGCGGCGAGGCCAAGCTCGTCGAAGCCACCGGCCGCAACGATTTGAGTGAAAGCCTGATGGGCCCCGTCCAGACCGACGCCGTGGCCCGCGCCATGGCCGTGCTCGAGCGCTCGGCCACGATGGGCGTAATCGTCGCAGCTCCGACGGCAGGATCCGCGGGTGTTGTGCCCGGCTGCGTGCTGGCGCTCGCCGATCGCCTGCAACTCGACGACGAGCAGGTCATGGACGCGCTCTACTGCGCAGCCGCCATCGGCCTCAACCTCACCACGAGCGCCTGCGTCGCCGGCGCCGAGGGCGGATGCCAGGCCGAGGTGGGAAGCGCCGCCGCCATGGCAGCCGCCGCGCTGGTGCAGATGCTCGGCGGCACGCCCGAGCAGGCGCTCGACGCCAGCTCCATCGCGCTGAGTAACCTGCTGGGTCTCGTTTGTGACCCCGTAGGTGGCCTCGTGGAGGTGCCCTGCCAAAACCGCAACGCCATCGGCGTGGCAGCGGCCTTTAGCTCGGCACAACTCGCCCTCGCAGGCATTAAGAGCCTGGTGCCATTTGACCAGATGGCACATGTCATGCTCTCGGTGGGCCACGCGTTGCCGGCCACGCTGCGCGAGACGGCAAAGGGCGGCATCGCACAGGCTCCGGCCGCACTTTCGGCCTGTGCAAAATGCGGTGTGTGCGGATAGCGGCAACGAACGACTCAAAGGTGGGACAAATGTCCCACCTCTTTTGAATGCCACCGTTTCCGTACCACAAACAGCAGGGCAATCGCTATAATGCAAGCCCAGTAAAAACACGATGAACCGCAAGGCGAAAATCGAAGAATATGCATACGATGTCGCAAAACGATCGAACTCAACTGATTCCCGATCCGCAGCAGCCGAGCAGGCACGCCGGCGGCGTTCAGTCGCCGCGCCCTATCGCGCCGAGCCACTGTCAGCAGCGTGGTGCGGCAAACGCTTCTCAACGCCCGAACCAACAGCGACAGCAGCGTCAACAACGACAGCAGCACCAGGCAAACGGCAATGCGCCCAAGCAGCCCCCCACGCACGCTCGAGGCGATCGCGGCCCCGCGCGCAAACCCGCCAAGAACAATAAGTCGGGCAAAAAGACGACGCTCTTTGTCGTCCTGGGTCTTATCGTCATTGTCTATATCGTAGGCGTCGTAGCGTTTTCGCAGGTAGCATACCCCAACACCACCATTGCCGGCGTAGACGTCTCGTTCTCCAACGCTTCGTCTGCCGCCACTAAGGTCAATTCGGCATGGAAGCACTATAAGCTCACCGTGACAGGCGATGACTTTAACTGGACCTATCAGCCCGAGTCCGATGAACCCATCGTCGACGGCGAAGCAGCCGCAAAAGAAATCATCAACCACAACGAAGCCTTTCTGTGGCCGGTCCGCCTTGTGGAATCCTTAAGCGACAAGACCAAAACAACCACTACCTCCAACGAAGTCGATCTTGATCAAGACGTCGACCTGTCCATGCTCTCCGACACCTTTGACCAAAAGCAGTTTGAGAAGGATCTGAGTGCTGCCATCGACGAGTTTAACGAGGGCCGTTCGGGCACGTTCGAGGCCAATAGCTCCTATGACGAGCAGGCCGGCAAGTTTACCGTCGAGAAGGCGCGCTCCAACGAAAAACTCAACCGCGAGCATGTCATTAAGTACGCCGAGCTCGAGCTTGCCTCGCTGGCCGAGACCGTAGATCTTTCCAAGCTCGGCAACGATGCCTATGAGCCGCTCAATGGAACGCTGACCGATGATCAGATTCAGGCCGTATGCGATGCTGCCAACAACTTCCTGGGCGTCAACGTGACCCTCAAGCTCAACGGCGAGGATGCCGGCAAGGTTGATGGCAGCTCCGTGTTGCAGTGGATCAGCTTTGCCGATCCGGCCAACCCCACGCTCGATACGTCGCAGATCAGTAGCTGGGCAGCCGAGCTCGCCAACGGCTTTAATACCGTGGGCTCCACTCGCTGGTGGACGCGCGCCGATGGCAAGCAGTGCGCCGTCGAAGGCGGCGACTTTGGTTGGTCCATCGACAGCAGCTCGCTCGCCAAGCAGGTCGAGGACGCCATTAACAACAAGCAGACCGGCGAGATCGAGATCAAGTACTCCCAGAAGGCCGACACCTTTACTGCAAAGGGAGAGCCCGACTGGAAGGCGTATATCGACGTCGACCTGTCCGAGCAGCACGCGCGCTACTATGACGAGAACGGTAATATCGTTTGGGAGGCCAACTTTATTTCCGGCAAACCGGGCGAAGACGCCACCCCCGAGGGCGTGTGGCAAATCAACAGCAACGACGGCGGCAGCACCCTGATCGGAGCCAAGGACCCCGAGACCGGTAAGCCCAAATACGAGAGCCCGGTGAGCTACTGGATGCCGTTTGAGGGCAACATGATCGGCTTCCACGACGCTACATGGCAAAACGACAAGAGCTTCGATAATGCCGAGTCCTATAAGTGGTGCGGCAGCCACGGTTGCATCAACCTGCGCCTGGCAGACGCCAAGGCACTTCACGACTGCATCAAAGTCGGTCTGTGCGTGGTTGTCCACTCGTAGTGCAACGCGCGCGTTCCTACAACGTGGAACCGCTGCGACCAATCTAACAGTTCCGAAAGAAACCGTCCCATGCGCCCGCCCCAACCGGTGGGCGTATATACTTAACGAGGTTCTTTCTATAAAGGAGACGCTATGCCGAATGTCCCCACGATCACACCGGGCCCGGATGATACCGAGAACACGCCCGAAGGTGCCACCGAAACGATTCCTCTGATTACACACGTACATGCCGACAAGCAGAACGGACGCACGAACGATGCGGCCGAGATTTCCGATGAAGAGGCATATGCCAAGCTCAAGGCAAAACATGCCGAACGTCGACGCAAAAAGCTGATTCGACGCGGTATTGCCGCCGGCGTCGTGGGCGCCATCGCGCTCATTGCCATTGTCGCAACCCTTGTTATCAATGCGCAGCCACAGGGCGCTAGCGGGCCTGTGACCGACATGGTAACTGAGGGCACGTTTACCACAACGGTCGAGGCGAAAGGCCAGCTCAAACCCATTTCGTCCTCAGTGGTCTCCCCTTCTGTCGACGGCACGGTCGATTCGATCAACGTGCAGGCAGGCCAATCCGTCAACGAGGGCGACGTGCTTATGACCATTAAAAACGACGAGCTCGATCGCAGCGTTGCCGAGGCGCAGCGTGCAGTTGCAGCTGCCCAGGAAGACCTCGCCAACGCGCAGAAAGCCGCAGCTGCCGCGCAGGCCACCCCAACGACGGACGTCGATGGAGCTTCCGCAGCGGCTGGCGTCTCCGACGCATCAGCGGACACGAACGCCGTATCGGCCGCGCAGCGCAGCCTCGCATCGGCCCAGGCAAACCTCGATCAGGCGAACGCCAAGGCAGCCAGCCGTACGGTCACGGCCCCAAGCTCGGGCAGCATCGTGGAACTCAACGCCAAAGTGGGCGCCACGGTTACAGGCGGCATGATCATGGGCGAAAGCGATACGAGCGGCGGCAAGCAGTGCATGCAGATCGCCGACCTGTCCAAGATGAAGGTGACCGTGCAGGTGGGCGAAAAGGACATCGCCAAGATCGCCGTTGGGCAGAGCGCCAACGTCACGTATCCCGCGTTTCCCGATATCGTGAGCCAGGGAACGGTCACGGCCATCGCCTCGGTGGCAAACTCCGACGCCGCCAACGGTGGCGGCGGCAGCGTAACCTTTAACGTCGACATCCTCATCGAGGCGCCCGACGTGCGCCTCAAACCGGGCATGACGGCCGAGGTCTCGGTGGTAACCGAGCAGCTCGACGACGTAGTGATGGTTCCGACGATGGCGCTCATGACCGAAGACGGCGAACACTATTACGTCAACGTGGCAACCGACGACGAGGGCAAGCAATCCCGTCGCGTGAAGGTGACCGTCGTAACGCAAAACGACAACGAAGCCGTAGTCGGCAAGACGCAGGTCAAGCGCGACGACCAGGGCAACGAGATCAACCCCAACGTGCCGGTTACCAAGCTGCACGATGGCGACGCCCTCGTCATGGACACCGGAGCGGACGCAACGGCTGACAGCGGCTACAGCGCGGATTCGGGCAGTATGTCTGACGATGAGGGCATGTAATGCGCCCCGTCATCGACATTCGCAACGTGCATCGCATCTTTGAGAGCGAGGCGGGGTGCGCCCACATCTTGCACAACGTGAGCCTTGCGGTAAATCCCGGCGAGTTCGTCGCCATTACCGGCCCCTCGGGCTCGGGCAAATCAACGCTCATGAACATCCTAGGCTGTCTGGACAAACCGACGGCGGGCGACTATTACCTGCAAGGGCTCAACGTGGCCGAGCTCGATGATGACGAGCTCACCGAAGTTCGCGCCCTGAGCATTGGCTTTGTCTTTCAGAGCTTCAACCTGCTGCCGCGCCTGTCGGTTATCGAAAACGTCATGCTACCGCTGGCCTATACCAATGTGCCCCGTAGCCAGCGCGAAATGCGCGCCGTGCACGCGCTACAGGCCGTCACACTACCGATCGACCACTGGGACCACCGTATATCCGAGCTCTCGGGCGGCCAGATGCAGCGTGTCGCCATCGCACGCGCCCTCGTCAATGACCCGCCCATCATCCTGGCCGATGAGCCGACGGGAAACCTGGACTCCGCGACCGGAGCGCTTGTGATGGAAACCTTCCATAAGCTCCAGAAGCGCGGCAAAACCATCGTGCTCATCACACACGACCCCGGCATCGCCGCCGAGGCCGACCGTGCCGTGACCATCCGCGACGGTCGCATTCACGACGGCGCGTATATTCCACATGCACCGCGGACCCTGCGCAGCGCCGTAGATAGCCTGCCCATAATTTCCGCCTCCGCCAACCCGCCGAAAGGAGTGGTGGCATGAGCGCCCGCGATCTCATCCAGGAAGCCCTTCACTCGCTCGAGGCCAACAAGGGGCGCAGCCTGCTCACCATCCTGGGCATTGTCATCGGCATCGCCTCGGTTATTGCCATGACTTCGCTCATCGGCGGCATCCAAAACAGCTTGGTCAACAGCCTGGGCCTCAACGCAGCTCGTATGGTTCAGATCTATTCGTCCCAAGAACTCACCGATTCTGACGTTCAGAAGCTTCAAAAACTAGTGCCGCAGATAGAGCAGATCGGAATTGTCGACAGCGCGTACACCGAGTACAAGACCGGCGATAAAAGCTATACCGTCATGGCACAGGGCGTCGATAGCGACATGCTCGACGCGGTGGGGGCCGGCAAGCTCGTTGCGGGGCGTACCTATTCCCAGGCCGAGTCCCAATCAGGCTCGCGCGTGGCGCTCATCAGCCGCGGCGGCGCCGATCAGCTTTACGGCAACGAACAGGATGCGCTGGGGAAAACCATCAAGGTGTCCAACGGCGAGGTGCAGATTGTAGGCGTGATTGATGGCGGCAGCGACTCCATGGGCTCGCTCACGCTGTATATGCCACGCGAAACTATCTCCGGACTATTTGGCGATGAAAATCCTTCATTCCCCAGCGTGACGGCACTTGCCGCCGAGGGCACGGACATGGATGAGCTTTGTAAGACCATCGAGTCCAAGGTGCGCGCGATGAAGGGCATCGGGGAGGAGGATGAGTACGACAGCGTATCGGCGACCTCCATGAAAAGCGCTATCGATGCACTCAACTCCTTTATGGGCGCATTCTCGCTCATCATGGGTGCTGTCGCCAGCATCTCGCTGCTTGTCGGCGGTATCGGCATTATGAATATGATGCTCACCAACGTAACGGAACGCATCCGCGAGATCGGTATTCGCCGTGCCCTGGGCGCCAGTCGTCGCGATATCACCGCGCAGTTTTTGGCCGAGTCCTCGGCGCTGTGCGTCACTGGCGGCATTCTGGGCGTCGTGATTGGCTATCTGCTGGCCTGGGGGCTCACGTTCTTTGCCGCAAGCTCGGGCATCATGAGCGAGTTTGGAGCCACCGGGACGATCACGCCAAGCTTCTCCATTACGACCGTGTTGATCGCGTTTGCCGTCTCCGTCGGCATCGGAGTAATATTTGGCTTCTACCCCGCTCGCCGCGCAGCAAAGCTCGACCCGGTGGAGTGCCTACGCTACCAGTAAGCCACCACCAACAAGTTGCGGTGAATTAGGGACTGATTATGCTATCTAGCAGCAAAAACAGACACTATTTCACCGCAACTTATTGAAGGGCTGCTTGCGCCAGTTCCGGGCGTCGTCCTCGAGCTATTGGCGGATGACGGGCTTGTACGGGTCGAGCTTGCTCGGGGCGCTCCTCCTCGCGGGCGGGAGGGCGCGCAGGCGCGGCGAGCGCCTAGCGCGCGAACTCCCGTAAGAGCGCGTCTTCCACTTCCCGAAGCGAAAGGGCCCCGCCTCCCTCGGCGGGACGGGCGACCACAATACAGCGCGCTCCCACGTCGCGCGCGGAGGCGATCTTCTCGGCCGTGCCGCCTACGGTTCCCGAGTCCTTGGTCACAAGCCACTGGGCGCCCACCTGCCGAAGCATCGCCTCGTTGAGCTCGCGGGTGAAGGGCCCCTGCATGCCGATGACGTGCGACGGCGAAAACCCCGCGTCGATGCACTTCGTTATAGCACCGGGCAGCGGGAGAACACGCACGAAGAAGCGCTCCGCGAAATCGGCGACGCGCGTGTAGGGAGCAAGCTCCTTGCTCCCCGTCGTGAGAAGCGCGCGACCTGGGTTCTCGGAGAGAAAGCGCGCCGCACAGGCGATCGACGCGACCGACACGACGCCTTTGGGCAGCGCCTCGACCGGGCGCGTAAGGCGCAGGCATCGTGCACCCACGGCGAGCGAAGCGGCCCGGATGTTGCCGCTTGCGAGCGTAGCGAAGGGATGCGTGGCGTCGACGACGATGCGCGCGCCGGAAAGCTCGCGCTCCATGTCGGCCTCGTCGAGCCTGCCCGCATGCACCTCGATGCCCGGAAGCTCGCCCAAAAGCTCGCCTCCGTACTCGGTTGCCGCGTAGGCACGAGCGGGGATGCCCGCCCCGCTCGCCCATTCGCACAGAAGGCGGCCCTCGGTGGTGCCGGCGAAGATGCGCAGCGCCGGCGCGGATGCGGGCGCCGTCACTTCGGGCCGCCTGGGCGCGTGATCTCGTAGAGCAGCGCGTTCATAATGGCGGCCGCCACGGTCGAGCCGCCCTTGCGACCCCTCGCGACGATGGCTGGCACGCGTCGTGCGAGTAGCTCCTCTTTCGCCTCGACAACGTTCACAAACCCAACCGGCACCCCAACGACGAGCGCGGGCGAGATCTTCCCCGCGTCCATGAGCTCGGCGAGGCGCAGAAGTGCTGTGGGAGCGTTGCCGACGGCCACGATGAGCGGACCCTCGATGCCGCAAGCTTTGTCCATGCTCGCAACGGCGCGAGTCGTGCCCGCGGCGCGCGCCGTTGCGGCGACATCCGGGTCAGCCATGTAGCACACGGCCTGGCAGCCGATCTTCGCGAGCGCGGGCTTGCTTATGCCTGCGAGCGCCATGTTCGTGTCGGTGAGCACCGTGGCCCCTGCGCGCAGTGCGTCGAGCGCACAGTGCGCGGCGTCATGGGTGAACACGAGGGAATCGGCGTACGTGAAGTCGGCAGTGGTGTGGATGACGCGCTTCACGACGGGCTCTTCGAGCGGCGGGAACGTGCGGCCGCCGAGCTCTTCGGTGATGATCTCGAAGCTGCGCCGCTCGATGTCGCCGGGCGCCATCTCCTTGGAATCCATCTAGTACTCCACTCCTTCCCTTGCACATATCCCCTGAGCGTAGGGGTGTTTCTCGCACCGCATCTCGGTTATGTAGTCGGCCTTCTCCACGATCTTGCGGGAAGGCGCGCGCCCGGTAAGCGCTACTTCGACGCCGCGCGCGGACATATCGAGCGCGCGATCCACGAGCGCCTCGTCGACAAGCCCCTTCGAAAGCGCGTCGAGCGCCTCGTCGAGCACGAGCAGCCCCTCCTGCACGCCCTCGAGCTCGGCGAGCGCGAAAGCGAGGTTCCCATCGTGCAGCTCGCGCGTCGCGGCAAGTTCTTCCGACGTCATCGACCAGGTAAACTTGTCCGACGCCTTCCCCGCGAACACGGGCACGCCGAAATGCTCGGCGAGCAGGCGCGCCTCCCCGCTTTCGCCGTCTTTCAGGAACTGCACGACGACGACGCGGCGGCCTGCGGCGAGCATGCGAAGGGCGAGGCCCATCGCCGCCGTGGTCTTGCCTTTGCCGTCGCCATGATACACGTGGATCATACGCCCTCCTCGATAATGCGGTAGAGATACTCCATGTCGAGCGCCCCGCGCACGGCGTCGGCCAGGCGGTCGAACTCGCGCGCACGGTGATCGGCCGCGGACGCCACGCCCGCAGCACCCACGACGCTCTCGGGCAGACCGCGCATGCGCGCGAGCGAGCGCGCGAGGGCGAGCGCCACCCCCGGTTCGTCGAACAGGCCATGGAGATAGGTTCCGAACAAGTTTCCGCAGGCCGCGCCTTCTGGTTTGCCGCCAATCGTGCCCACAGAGGCGCAGGAGACGGTCGTTTCGCCGTCGTGAATCTCGTACCCGCGCGCCGTCATGCCGTTCCACACCGAGAACGCGCCTTGGGCGCCCGTGATGCGCAGCTCCGAGTGGGCGAGGCGCTTTTCCTCCTTGAACACCGTACTTGCCGGGATGAGCCCGAGCCCGCGCGCGGTGCCAGTGCCTTCCCTGCCGTGCGGGTCGGAAAGCTCGTCTCCCAAAAGCTGGTAGCCTCCGCATATGCCGAGCACCGGCGTGCCCGCGCCCGAAAGCGCGCGTACACAGGCTCCGATGCCGCTAGCCGCAAGCCAGCGCGCGTCGTCGAGCGTGGACTTCGAGCCGGGAAGCACCACCAGGTCGGGTCGGCCCAGATCGGTCGTCGAGGAAACGTAGCGCACGCCCACGCCGGGCACGCGCGAAAGCGGGTCGAAGTCGGTGAAGTTCGACAGATGCGGAAGGCGCACGACGGCGACGTCGATGACGCCGCGCGCCTCGCGGGCAGATAGGCGCGGCGCGAGCGAGTCCTCGTCGTCCAGGTCGAGCGCAAGATACGGCACGACCCCCACGACGGGAACCCCGCACATCTTCTCGAGCGGAGCCAAACCCGGGCGCAAGATTTTTATATCGCCGCGGAACTTGTTCACCACAAGCCCCCGCAAAAGCGCGCGGTGCTCGGGTGCAAGGAGCGCGACCGTGCCGTAGAGCTGGGCAAACACCCCGCCTGGGTCGATGTCGCCCGCGAGCAGCACGGGGGAGGACACGGCGCGCGCGAGCCCCATGTTGACGATGTCGTTTTCGGCAAGGTTGATTTCGGCGGGGCTGCCGGCGCCCTCGATGACGATGACGTCGTTTTCCTCCACGAGCGAATCGAACGCCTCCAAAATCTGCGGCATGAGCGCCTTCTTTCGCGCGAAGTAGTCCCTCGCAGCGAAGGCTCCCTGCGCCTTGCCGGCCACGATGAGCTGGCTTCGGTGGTCGCTTTCGGGCTTGAGCAGGATGGGGTTCATGCGCACGTCGGGCGCGATGCCGCACGCCTCGGCCTGCATGATCTGGGCGCGCCCCATCTCGAGCCCGTCGGCCGTGACACCGCTGTTGAGCGCCATGTTCTGGCTCTTGAAGGGAGCCACGCGCAGGCCGTCCTGCGCAAGCACGCGGCACAGCCCCGTCGCAAGCAGGCTCTTCCCCGCGTTCGACATGGTGCCCTGGATCATGATGGGCTTCGCCCTACCCACGGGTATCGACCCCCTTCGCCGAGCCTCGGCCATCCGCGCCCGCCATCGCGCCGCTACAAGAAGCGCCGCCCCGTTCGTCGGGTTCGCCTTCGTCCGATGCGCCTTCCGCCCGAAGCGCGCGGCTGAACGCCATCGCAAGCCGGGCGTTCTCCTTGCGCGTGCGCACCGCGACGCGGCACCAGAAACGGGACAGTACCGAAAACGAGTCGCACGTGCGGACCAAAACCCCCTGATTATACAGACGCTCGGGGATGTCTTTCGCCGGCGTGCGGACTAAAAGGAAGTTCGCATCCGACGGCACGACGGAAAGCCCGAGCGAGGAGAGCTCGTGGGAAAGCCACGCTCGCTCGCCCGCCAATACATCGCGCGTGCGCGAGACGTATTCGACGTCTTCCAGGGCGGCGATGCCCGCGGCCTCGGCGACCGAGGAGACGGGCCACGCCTGCCCCGCCCGGCGAATCCCCTCGATGAGTTTAGCGTTTCCGCTGATCAGATATCCCAACCGCAACCCCGCCATTCCGTAGAGCTTTGTGAACGCGGAGAGCACGGCCACATGGCGCGAACACGCGGCGCGTGCGGCCACGCTCCTTTCGCGGGCGTCGGGCGCAAATCCGAGGAAGCACTCGTCCACGACGAGCAGCGCTCCCACCTGCTCGCAGCGGCAAACCGCGGCATCGATCACGCGGGGGTCGACGAGGCGCCCCGTCGGGTTGTTCGGATTGCAGAGGTACGCCACGTCTCCCGGCCCCTCGATCGCGCGGGCGAAGGAGGCGGGCACGTCGAAGTCGTCCGCTTCGGAGAGCGGGAGCTCCTGCACGCATGCGCCGTAGTACGATGCCGCCTCCGCATATTCAGAGAACGTCGGCGCGCACACGACGATGCGTTTCGGGCGCACCGCCGCGGCGAGCCGCCAGATGATGTCGGACGCGCCCGCGCCGCAGACGATAGTATCTTCGGGAATGCCCTGGGCGCGCGCTAGGGCGCGAACGAGGGCGCGGCTTTCCCTATCGGGGTAGGCGTCGATTCGAGAAAGCGCCTTGCAAGCTGCGGCGACGGCGCGCGGCGAGGGGCCTGCCGGATTCACGTTCACCGAGAAGTCAATGAGGTCGGAGGCGCCCCCTTCGCAAGCGATGCCGAGCGATTGCGAGCTGCCCCCATGCGCACGGGCGCGCAGGATTCCCCCGGCAGCCCGGGACGCGGCGTGGTCTTCCCTCATGCCATCGCCCCCACGGCGAGCACGACCGCCGCGCGCGCGGCGCCGAAGACGACGAGCGCGCATACGGACGCGGCGAGCATGAGCCTTGTCGCCCGGGCGATGTCGCCCCACTCGATTTCACGGGACGCGTCGCCTATCGTCGGTTTCTCAAAGAGCTTGCCGAAATACACCGCAGGTCCTGCCAGGCGCAGCCCGAGCGCGCCCGCGCACGCTGACTCGGTCTGCGCAGAGTTGGGGCTCGCATGGCGACGCCTGTCGCGGCGCCAGATGCGCGCCGCCCCGCGCGCGTCAAGCCCGACGATCGGGCACACGGCGATCATGAGCAGGGCCGATAAGCGCGAGGGAATCCAGTTCACCGCATCGTCGAGGCGCGCCGAGGCGCAGCCGAAGTCGATGTAGCGCTCGTTTATGTAGCCCACCATGCTGTCGAGCGTGTTCACTGCCTTGTACGCCATGCCCAAGGGCGCACCCCCGATCATAAGATAAAAAAGCGGCGCGATGACGCCGTCGCTCGCGTTCTCCGCCACCGTTTCCACGGCGGCGCGCGCAACGCCCTGCTCGTCGAGAACAGACGTGTCGCGTCCCACGATGAGCCCGACGGCTTCGCGCGCCGCGACAAGGCCGCCCTTCGAGAACGCGCGGGCCACGGCCAGGCTCTGGCGGCGCAGCTCGCATGCCGCGAGAATCTGATAGCTCGCCCATGCCTCGGCCACGAAGCGCAAGCCGGAGTGAACCATGCCGCAAAGATGCAGGATTCCCCAGGTCAAAAGCCCACACGCAAGCGGAAGCGCCACGGCGAGCACAAGCCCTGCGGCGCGCGTGCCCGCGGACGTTTGCGGGAATGCGCGCCGCAGGCGGCCTTCGGCCCACGTGATCGCGCGCCCCATGGCGACGACGGGATGAGGAAGCCAGCGCGGGTCGCCGAAGGCAAGGTCGGCCGCGAACCCGGCGGCGACGGCAAGAATCGTCATCACCGGGCATCGCCCCCCGAAGCGGGGCGAACGTCGCGAAGGCAGCGCCCATCCCAGGTGGCGGCCCATGCGCCGCCCGGCTCGGTATGCACGTCGAAATATCCCATTTTCGGGACAGCTAGCTCGGAGAGCAGCGCTTTCACGGTACCCGCGTGAACGACGAAGACGGCGCGCCCACTCCCCTGGGCGCGCTCCGATTCGCACGCCTCCCGAAACGCCGCGACGACGCGGCGGGTGAAATCGCTCTTGCCCTCGCCATGCGGGCAGCGCGTATCGCACCAGGAGTCTACCCAGGCGCGGTAGCGCACATCCTCTTTAAGCTCGGCGGCGCTTCGCCCCTCGAAGTCACCGAAATCCATCTCGCGCAGACCGGGGCACGCCATAAGCTCCGCGTTCGGGAAGAGGATGCGCGCCGTCTGGTCGGTGCGGGCCATGCCGCTCGTGATAACACGGAACACGTCACGATCGCACGCGAGGTCGCGCAAAGCGCGCTCGCCCGCGCTCGACAGGGGCTCGTCGGTGCCCGCCCCGCTGTAGCGATGGTCTTCCGTGCCCGCCGTGGCACCATGGCGCACGAAGACGACTTCCAAAGGCGCGCCCGCGCCCTGCGTCCCTCGAGGCGCATCGGCAAGGTTTCCTTTGATGACCTGGGGAATCCCGCACGTCATGCGTACGACGACGTCGGCGCGCGCAGCGAGCGCGCATCCTAGGCGCCCCGCGCGCTCGCGCCATTGGGCGTCTTCCGCACGCATGGGGACGACCCCCGAGCCGACCAAGGGCAGAATCACTGCGTCGAAGCCGATCAGCCGCTCGAGCGCCCGGTCAGCGTCGAGCGCGCGTACGAGTTCCTCAGCACGGTACGCGACACGGCCGGCAAAAGCCGCGGGCACGCCGCCCTCCGCAAGCTGCGCCGCGTCGACGAAATCGTCCGCCGCGAACCCGAGCTTTTCGCGCACGAAGGTCCTCTTCCCCGAATGCGCGCCACCTACCACGAGAATCATAGGAGCATGCCCCCCGCCACCAGCATGGCAAGCATCGCGAGCTCGGCCCATTGCAGAAACCATCCGGCCAAATCACCCGTCACCCCGCCGAAGCGGGACAGGGCAACATGGCGGTACCAAGCGAGCGCCAAAAGCCCCGCCACCGCCATAAGGGCGCCGACGGCCCGAGCGCACGCGACCATCCCTGCAGCCGAAGCCGTAGCAAAAGCGCAAAGCGGCACGACGATCGCCGCGCGCTTCTTCGCAGGCGAGAGCCCCGCGGCCATGCCGTCCGCCCGCGCGGCAGGCCAGCATTCTACGGCGAGCCCCGAAAGCGCGCGGGAGAACACGAGCGAGCACAGAAGCGCGAGGAACGCCCCCGCCGTAAGCGGCAGCGCGGTGAACAGGGAAAACTGCAGAATAAGGTACACAACAACACCGATGACCCCGAAGGCGCCCGCCCGCGGGTCGTGCATGATCTCGAGCTTTCGCTCGCGCGGGGCCCAACTTGCAAGCGCATCGGAGGTGTCGCAGAGCCCGTCTAGGTGGATGCCTCCCGTCACCACCACAGGCAGCGTCACGAGCACGGCCGCGACGATGGTTGCGGGCACGCCGAGCAGGTTCGCCACGTACCCCCACGCCGTCATGAGGAAGCCTTCCGCAAGGCCCACCAGGGGAAACGCGGCAAGCGCATGGGTTGATCCGAAATCGGTCCAGGCCGATTTCGGGACGGGGATGCGCGAGAACGTTCCGAACGCCGCGCCGATTGCCTCTGCTATCTTCACCTTGTAGGTCCTTCGCCTTTCATCCACACGGGAATCCCGCATACCACTTCGACTGCGCGGTCGGCCAGCGCCGCCACGCCCGCGTTCACGCGCGCGAGCGCGCGCCTCCATGCCTCGGTCCCCTCATCGTAGCGTATCCCATCGGCGAACACGTCGACGGAGACCACCACCGTATACGCAGCGGCCTGAGCGAGCCGTTCAATGCCCCCGAGCACCTCGCGCGCCGCAGCGTCGGGGTCACGTGGGGACAAGCCGCCTTCCGCGAAGAGCTCGTTCGCAACCAGGTTGCCCACGTCCTCCAAAAGAAGCGTGCAGCCGCGCGGAAGCCCGGGCACTGCGGCGCCCACGTCACGCGTGCGCTCGAGGGTGGAAAACCCCTTGCCCTCGCGCAGCGCCCGATGGCGCGCGATGCGGCGGGCGCCCTCTTCCCCGAAGGGCTCCATCGTTGCCAGGTACACACGGGGGCCGTCGTGCCCGAGGCACAGGGACTCGGCGTAGGCACTCTTGCCGCTCGCGGCGGCGCCGATAACGAGCGTCACCGTCATTTCCCGGCCTCGAAATGCTCGTAAGCAGCCATGCCGGTCGCCGTGAACGTCTTCCCATCCCGGTACACGCGCAGCGCCGAATCCAGAAGGGGCAGATACGCCATGGCGCCCGCGCCCTCGCCCAAGTGCATGCCTGCGTCGAGGGGTGCCTTTATGCCGAGCTCGCGAAGGAGCTCCTGGCTTGCGGGTTCGCTTGATGCGTGGGTGCCCACGAGGTAGCCCAAGGCGTTGGGACACAGGCGCGCCGCGCACAGGGCCGCCGTGCAGGATATGACCCCGTCGAGGAGCGCCGGCGCCTTCGAGGCCGCGGCCCCCAGGTAGAAGCCGCACATCGCCGCGATGTCGAAGCCGCCCACCTTCGAGAGCACGTCGATCGGGTCGGCGGGATCGGGCGAGTTCGCATCGATAGCGCGCTCGACCACGTCGCGCTTGCGCGCGAGTGAGGCGTCCGAGAGCCCCGCGCCGCGCCCGACGAGGCTTCGCGCGTCCGCCCGGATGAGCACTGCGGCCACCGCCGCCGAGGTGGTCGTGTTGCCGATGCCCATCTCGCCCGCGGCGAGAAGGCGCACACCGGCGCGGACAAGTCCGCACGCGACGGCGATTCCGACCTCGATCGCGCGCACGGCCCCATCGCGAGACATAGCGGAGCCGTGCGCGATATTGCCGCTCCCCCGCCGCACGTTCGCGCGCACCATGCGCGCGTCTTCTATGCCCCGGGCCATACCCACGTCGACGGGCACGACCTCGGCACCCGCGAACGCCGCCATGCGGCAGGCGCTCGTGGCCCTCTCGCACATGTTGCGCGCGACGGCTCGCGTCACGTCTTGCCCGCTTTGCGACACACCTTCGGCAACGACCCCGTTGTCGGAGAAGAATACCGCGAGCGCACGGGGAAACTCGGCCACCTCGGCGCTCCCCTGAGCTGCGGCGATACACGCGACGGCGTCTTCAAAGTCGCCCAATCCCCCCAAGGGGTGCGCGATGGAATCCCACGCGGCGTACGCGGCAGCGCGGGCGCACTCGTCTGCGGGCGCGATGCGGGAGAGCGCGGCTTCGAGCGCGGCGCCCGGCGCCGACGAGAACGCGCGCCCGACTTCCTCGCGGATGCAGGCAAGCACGGTTTCGATTGCTTCAGCCATGCCGTCTCCTCTCTTCGAACGACGCTGCGGCAGACGCGAACGCGCGCGCAACGTCGGGGTTCGCAGGATAGTAAACATGTGGAAAGCCCGCCACCAGGGACGGGGTGGTCGTCATGCACGGCCAGCCCTTGTCGCGCCGGGGCTTCTGCGCCCAGAAGTCGCCGCCCGGGCAGGTGGACTGCCAGTAGTGGAACTCGTGCGCGCGAATGCGTGTGCCGCGCGGCCCGTAGAGCCCATCGCGTTGGGAAGTAAGCTCCACGTACCCGAAATGGGACAGCCTTCCCCCGTTCTCGCTTGCGCCCTCAAGGGCGCCCGCAACAGGCCAGCGCCGCCCCTCGCTATCGGCGATTTCGCGCTGCAGGTACAGAAACCCACCGCATTCGGCGACCGTCGGCATGCCGGATTCCACCGCGCGCCGCACCGCCTCGCGCATCGGCGCGTTCTCGGAGAGCTGCCGCGCATGGAGCTCCGGGTAGCCGCCCCCCAGATAGAGGGCGCTTGTCCCCCGGGGCAACTCGCCATCACACAGGGGGCTGAAAAAGGCCAGCTCGCAACCCAGGTCCTCGAGCGCGTGCAGGTTCTCCTCGTAGTAGAACGAGAACGCCTCGTCACGCGCGACGGCGACGATGGGCCGCGCTCCCGCGATCGGCTTCAACCGGTAAGGTTCCTCGCGGATATCGGGTGCCGTCGCCGCTATTTCGAGCAAGCGGTCGACGTCGACGCTCTTTTCCACCAGCTCGGCCATCTTGTCGATGCGCGCGGAGAGCTGCTCGACCTCGTCGGCGGTCACAAGCCCCAGATGCCGGCTATCGAGCGAGAACGCCTCGTCGGCGGGAATATTCCCCAAAACCGCGACGCCCGTGTGCTTCTCGATCGCAGGCGCCGCGTAGGCGCAGGCAGCGGCGCTCGTCTTGTTCAGCATGACGCCGCGCACGTTCGCACAAGGCAGGAACTCGGCGATGCCGCGGATTACGGCGGCGAGCGATAAAGACGCCCCGCGCCCGTTCACCACTAAAACGACCGGCGTTTCCGTATCGCGCGCAACCTGGTAGCTGCTCGCGTCGGCCACGCCGGGCGCCATGCCGTCGTAGAAGCCCATGACCCCCTCGAGCACCGCAACATCCGCGCCCGCGGCGCCGCGGGCGAGCAGGGCGCGCAGCGTCGGGGCGTCGGTGAAGAAGCCGTCTAAGTTGCCCGAGCGCGCACCCACGACGCGGCGATGAAAGAGCGGGTCAATGTAGTCGGGGCCGCATTTGAAGGCCGCGCATGCAAGGCCGCGGCGCGCGAGCGCGCGCAGGAGCGCGCACGTTACGACCGTCTTGCCGCTCCCGCTCGAGGGCGCAGCGACCATGAAGCGCGGGATGGACGTGCTCACCGGGCGCCGCCTTCCCCACCTGCACCACGCGCGCTGACGAGGAACACGGGGTTTTGCGCCTTCATAAGATGGTGCGAGCCTACAGCCTCGGCGCGGGCGGCCGACACCTGGCACGCCTCGAACCCCTTAAAGCGCGAACCCGAGAGGAGCGCGCACGCCTCGGTGAGCGTCTCAACGGTGACGCATGGCACGCACAGACGAACCTGCGAGTTCTTCTCGAGCGCCGCCTCCACGATGGAGGGAAGCTCGCCCGCGCTCCCGCCGACGAACACGGCGTCGGGGACGGGCAGTTTCGCGAGCGCTTCGGGGGCGACACCGGGGACCGCATGCACGTTGCCGCACCCAAATGCATCCGCGTTCTCTCGGATGAGCCGCACGCCGGCCGCGTTGCGCTCGACCGCCCATACCGACCCCGCTCGCGCGACGAGCGCCGCCTCGATCGACACGCTCCCCGTGCCGGCGCCGACGTCCCACACGGTGTCGGTCGCGGTAAGGCGCAGTTTCGCGAGCGCGACGGCGCGCACCTCCTGCTTGGTCATGGGAACGTCGCCACGGATGAAGAGCTCGTCGGGAATGCCCGAGGAAGCGTACGGCCAGCGGGAGCTCGCGGCGCGGGATGCGCCCGCAGAGTCCGCCGCGGAAGAAGCCGCCGCGGGCGCAGACGCGCCGGCCGGCGCCTCGGAGGCTGCGCTAGAGCCCGCAGGCGACCCGGCGCCGCCTGCGGGCTCGATAAGCATCACGTTCAAGTCGTCGAACGTCTGACCTGCGATTTCACTTGCGGTCGCGCAGGTGATGCGCTCGTCGGGGTACGACAGGCGCTCGGCCACCGTCACGCGCGCGTCCCCGAAGCCCGCCTGCACAAGCTCGCCCGAAAGCCGCGAGGGGTCTTCCCCGCCCGACGTGGCGAGGAAGAGCTCACCTGCGCGCTCGGCCTCGGCCACGATGTCGCACGCCACGCCGTGAGCGCTCGCGAAGCGCCAATCCTGCCATGGACGCGCGAGGCGCGCAGCGAGATACGACGCTGAGCTTATGCCGGGAATGACGTGCACGTCCACCTGCGCGTCGCCGGAGAGCGCCTCCACCAGGCGGCGCGCGCCGCTGAACAGCCCCACATCGCCCGTCATCACGACCACGGCGCGCTGCCACGACGCCGCATCGGTGAGCGCGGCGACGATGTCCGCCGTCTTCACGAGCTCGCATCTCACCACGTCGGGCGGCACGTCGATGCCGGCAAGCGCGCGATGAGCGCCGATGACCACGTCGGCGATATCGATCGCGTCGAGCGCCGCGCGCGAGAGCAAGTCGGGGTTTCCGGGCCCCGCCCCGATGATCGTTACCTTTCGCATGGAATCTCCCGATACCCGCGCGGCGTGACCATGCGGCCGCCCACGCGCTTCGTGTCCGCGTTGCCGACGAACACGGTGGTGAACATATCGGCGTCGATCTCCCCCAGCTCAGAGAGCCTGCACATGCCCGACTGCTGCCCCTCGCGCCCGATGTTGCGTACCCAGCCGCAGAACGTGTCGGGGGCCTTCCATTCGAGCATAATCTTCGCCGCGCGTAAGAGCCTGTCGGCGCGCTTTCTGCTGCGCGGGTTGTACAAACAGATGCAGAAGTCGGCGCTCGCCACGGCGGCGAGCCTGCGCTCGATGACCTCCCACGGCGTGAGCAGGTCGGAGAGCGACACGACCGCGAAGTCGTGGGCAAGCGGAGCGCCGAGCACCGCCGACCCGCTCTGAGCCGCGGTGGCCCCGGCGATAACTTCCACGTCTACATCGGGGTAGTCCTCCGCAAGCTCCAGCACGGGGCTCGCCATGCCGTACACGCCCGCGTCACCGCTGCACACGAGCGCCACGGCTTCTCCGCTCTGCGCGCGCGAAAGCGCCAGGCGGCACCGTTCGACCTCGTGCATCATCGGCGTCGCGAGATGCGCCGCGTCGGGCACGGCGGCGAGCGCGAGCTCCACGTATTTCGTGTACCCCACAACGATGTCGGCCGCCTCGAGCGCGCGCCGGGCCGCAATCGTCATGCCGTCGGGGCCGCCCGGGCCGATCCCCACCACGAAGAGCTTTCCCATTACCGCTCCTTAAACGAAAGTTCGATAGTTACCTTGGAAAACGCGACGGTCACGCCGCCGTGAGCGAGCTTCGGGAAGATAAGTTTGCCCCCGTCCGCGAGCGCCGCGCGCTCACACACGTTGTCGACCCCCACCGTCGCGCGCACGAAATCAGATGGCGAAACGCTGCCTTCGACCTGCGACAACTCCTCTGCGGAATACGTCGCAAGCGGGATATTGCGCGCGCGGCAGAAGGCGAGCAGACCCTCCTCGTGCGCCTTCACGTCGATCGTCGCCGCCTCGCGCACGGCCAAAGGCGAGATGCCCGCCTGCCCGCACGCGAGAAGAAACGCCTCCCCGATCGCTTCGGCGCACGCACCGCGACGGCACCCTATGCCCGCAACGATACAGGGCACGACAAGGCGAAGCGGCTCGGGCGCAGGCGCCTGCACCCGCATGCCCGCCGGCATCCCCGTCTCACCGGCGGGCACGACCTCGTCCGTTGTCTCTGCCGCGCGAACGAACGCACCTGCATTCGCGCCAGCGAACGGCGACACGACGATATCGGCCCGAGCGCGGTCGGACGCAATGTCTACCCCCTCAGGCGGCTGTCCCGAAATCGGCATGTCGGAATAGAGCGCCACGCGCCCGCCCGAAAGCAGCCGCGACGACACTCGCTTGATGGCCTCGGGATTCGAAACGGCGAGCCCCGCACAGCGCGCCCACGTATCCACCGCCCACACGCCGCGGACGTCGGTCGCCGTGGTGATGACGGGGATGGCCCCTACCGCGCGTGCCACAGTTTGCGCAAGCTCGTTCGCACCGCCCAAATGCCCCGACAAAAGCGGGACGGCAAAGCGCCCCGCCTCGTCAATCACCACAACCGCGGAATCGGTTGCCTTCGAAGCGACATGCGGCGCGATCGCCCGCACGGCGATGCCCGCCGCGCCCACGAACAGAAGCGCGTCCGACGCTTCCCACGCAAGCGCCGTCCATGCGCGCAGGTCGGCCTTCCCCTCGCCGAACCCGCGCGAAACGGAAACGTCCCAGCCAGGGTCATCTTCACCTGTCTGCGCGCAATCGGAAAGCGCGCGTGCGGTGCGCTCCGCCAACGCATACCCCCTCTCAGTGAACGCTATGCAGGAAATCCTCATCTAGCGCACCACCATCGTCGAGAAGTAGCTGCCCCGATCGGGCACATCGTCAAGCGAGCGGTACACGCGCTCGCCCGGAAGTCCACAGTCCTCTACGAGCTCGGCACCGTCAAAGGCGCCCTCCTCGCAAAGAATGCGCTTCGTGTCCGCAAGCGAGCGGCGCGCCTTCATAACCACCTTCGTCCCCGGCCAGCCGATTGCGCGGCCCACCTCGTACAGCACGCCTTTACTCATACGTCGCCCCCAATACCCCGATAACTGCATCGGCGCCCGACGTGCGGAAAAGCTCGCGGCGCTCGGCGTCGAACACGACCGCGGCGATGTCGCATGCGCCCGCCGCGCGGCGGCGCAACCTGTCCTCGATTGCCGCAGCGAGCGAGGCGCACGCAGCGTCCCCCACGCCGGCGGCCTCGATTACCTCGAGTGCCGCCGTGGTCGTGACGGACGTCATGATCTCGCGCACGGTCTTCGCGCCCGCGCCGGCCATGGCCGCGTGGGCGGCCAGAATCTCCGCGCGGCAGTCGGCGGTACGCGAATGGGTGTCCATGATGCCGCCCGCGACCTTCACCAACTTGCCGATGTGTCCCACAAGAAGGACATTGGTAAATCCCTCGCGAATGCAGCAATCAATCGCATCGCCCACGAAGTTGGAGATGAAGACCACCGGCGCACCGTTTAGGTGGAAATGCCCTGAGATGAACTGCGCGCCGTAGTTGCCGGGCGTGAGCACGACTCCGCACCGCCCCATAGCCGCATGCTGCCGGATCTCGAGCTCGATACTGTCGCGCAAGGCAGCGAGGCTGCGCGGCTCGACGATGCCCGTCGTGCCCAGGATGGAGATGCCGTCCTTTATCCCCAGGTGCGGGTTGAAGGTCTTTTTGGCAAGGGCAACACCCTCGGGTACCGAAATCGTCACAGCAATATTTCCAGAAAAGCCGTGCGCGGCGCACACCTCGCGCACCGCCGAAGTGATCATCGCGCGCGGCGTCGCGTTGATGGCGGCCGCCCCCACCGGCTGCTCGAGCCCGGGCAATGTCACGCGCCCCACGCCCACGCCGCCATCGACGGAAACTTCCGATTCGCGCGCGGGCACGTCCTTGCTGCCCGCAGCACCCGTGCCCGACCCCGCATGTTCCACGTGCGCGTACACGAGTACGCCGTCAGTCACATCGGCATCGTCGCCTGCGTCCTTTCGCACGGCGCACTGGGCGCACCCCTCGCCGATGCATGCGTCGACCACGTTCGCCTCGACGGGCAGCCCGCCGGGGGTGACGATCGACACGCGGCCGACGGGCTTTCGTGACAAAAGCATCTCGCAGGCCGCCTTCGCCGCGAGCGCGGCGCAGCTCCCCGTGGTGTAGCCGCAGCGCAGGCGGGTCGTCCCGGTATATATGTAGTGCTCGAAGGCCACGCTAGCTGCTCGCCTTCCGATACCCCGTGGCAAACGAAGGGTCGTAAAGCTTGCTGCGCTCGTACGACTCTGCTTGCGCGCCGTTGTGCGAAAACCCGCCGCGAGCTCCGAGCACGCGGCCCACCACCACGAGCGCCGTGCGGTCGATGCCCTCTCGCGCGCCCGCATCGGCGAGCGTGCCCACTGTGCATCGCACCACGCGCTCCTCAGGCCAGGTCGCCTTGTACACGAGCGCCGCCGGCTCATCGGAGCTGCGGCCCGCGGCCAAAAGCTCGGCGGAAAGCTCGGCGAGCATACCCGAGCTCAGGAAGATGACCATAGTCGAGCCGCTTTCCGCCATGGTGCGCATGCCCTCGCCCGCGGGCATGGGGGTGCGCCCGGAAAGCCGCGTAATCACGACCGACTGGCTGATTCCCGGCAGCGTATATTCCTGACGAAGCGCCGCCGCGGCACCGCAAAAGCTCGACACGCCGGGCACCACCTCGTAGTCCACGCCGCGCGCGTCGAGCGCGTCCATCTGCTCCTGGATGGCGCCGTACAGGCACGGGTCGCCCGTGTGCAGGCGCACCACTTCCTCGCCCCGCGCATCTGCCGCGCACATCACGTCGAGCACTTCCTCCAAGGTCATGTACGCGCTGTCGTAGACGATGCAGGATTCCTTGCACTCAGCGAGCAGCTCGGGGTTCACAAGGCTTCCCGCCCAAACGACCACGTCGGCCGCGCGCAGAAGGCGCGCCCCGCGCAGCGTGATAAGGTCGGCGGCGCCCGAGCCTGCGCCAACGATATGAATCATCCGAGCCTTCCCTTCCCGTTTCTCATCGCAACCGTTTACGCCGCCATTCGCGCAGCGGGCAAAACACGGCGCCCGCAGCGGCAATCGGCGCAAATACGCAGGCAGGAGGCGCAATGCCGCCCGCCCTGGCTTTGACACGTTCACAAGTGCCCACTATCATAGTAAAAGTTTCGGCAACGAGCATATGACAATCGGATAAAAGGAAATGACCGGCGCGGCGCCCGCACAGCCCGCGCTGGCTTGCGGAGGGAACCAGGTGGGAATCCTGGGCAAGGGACATTACTGTATAGGACGCGCGGGCGAACCGCCTCGCGCCCCAAGCCAGACTGCTTCGCCTTTTCCTCACGGCATCGCCGTGGCGTTAGCTCCTTGTGAACCCCGAGGGGTGCGCTTTTCTTTCGCTTGTGCCGACAAGCAACTGTCGCCGGGGGACCGGCAAACCGAGGAAAGGAAAAACCATGTCCGACCAGATGTCACGCCGCGGCTTCATGGGCGCCGCAGCAACCGGAGCCTTCGCGCTCGCCGGAGCCGCGCTCGCGGGCTGCTCCAGCACCTCCGCGAGTTCCGAGAAATCGAGCGAAAAGGAGAAGGCCGTGAAGCCGGTCATCCTCGTCACGAGCTTCGGCACGAGCTACAACGACTCGCGCCACATCACCATCGGCGCCATCGAAGACGCTATCCGCGAGAAGTACTGGCAGGACTACGACATCCGCCGCGCCTTCACCGCGCAGATCATCATCGACAAGCTGAAGAAGCGCGACGGCATCACGATCGACAACATGACCGAGGCGCTCGACCGCTGCGTGGAAGACGGCGTGAAGGAAATCGTCGTGCAGCCGACGCATCTCATGGGTGGCCTGGAATACACCGACGTGAAAGACGAGCTCGACAAGTACGCCGACAAGTTCGACAAAATCTCGCTCGGCGACCCGCTGCTCACCTCCGACGACGACTACAAGAAGGTGGCCGCAGCCATTAAGGAGAACATGGCGTCCTTCGACGACGGCAAGACGGCGCTGTGCCTCATGGGCCACGGCACCGAAGCCGATTCCAACGCCGACTATGCCAAGATGCAGGAAGTGTTTAAGAACGAGGGCTTGACGCAGTTCTTCGTCGGCACCGTCGAGGCTGAACCGACCTGCGAGGATGTTATCGCCGCCGCGAGCGCCGCAGGCTACAAGAAGGCCGTGCTCGCGCCGTTCATGGTGGTCGCGGGCGACCACGCGAACAACGACATGGCAGACGAGACCGACCCCGACAGCTGGGCTGCGAAGTTCGTGGCCGCCGGCTTCGAAGTGACGTGCCTGCTCCAGGGTCTGGGACAGAACGTCGCGGTCGACGACATCTACGTCGCGCACGTGGACGACGCCATCGCCAAGCTGTAAACTCCCCGCGCACGGGGGCGCCGGTCGCGTCCCCGTGCAACGGGCATGCGCCTTCCCCGACTGACGGCGCATGCCCGTTGCATTCGCATCCCGCCCGCCCACCGCACGGCGCGGGCGGTCGAAGCGATTGAAAGGAACCCCCTCCATGTTGAAGAAAACCCTCGCCTTCGCCCTGTCAGCGGCGCTTTTCGCGTTCTCGCTCGCCGGCTGCGGCGGAAATTCAATCGACAGCGCAAAGGCAAGCGATGTCGATTCCCAGGAAAAGACCGAACAGGCGGCCGATGCGCCCGAGGGCGCAAGCGCTGCCCCCATCACCGCCGACAAGGTGGCCGACGGCACCTATCCGATCACCGTAGATTCCAGCTCGAACATGTTCAGGATTGTGGACGCCCAGCTCATCGTGGAAAACGGCTCCATGCACTGCGTGATGACGCTTTCCGGCACGGGCTACGGCAAGCTCTTCATGGGCACGGGCGACGAGGCTGCCGCCGCGAGCGAGGCCGGCTTCATCCCCTATGTGGAAAACGCGGAAGGCAAGTACACCTACGACGTGCCCGTTGAAGCGCTCGACGAGGACACCGCCTGCGCCGCGTGGAGTATTAGAAAAGAGCAGTGGTACGACCGCACGCTCGTGTTCGAATCCGCCGGCGTCGATCTGCGCGCCGACGCACTGAAGTAACGCCATGCGGTCGATTCTTCCCAAGGGGGAAAGCAGGAAGCGCCGCAGCATCGCGACGCGCGCGATCGCCTGCGTTCTCGTCGCATTGCTCGCGCTTCCCTTCGCGGGGTGCAGTGCGAGCCCGAACGTGACCGGTGGCACGGCGGGCTCTCAGGAATACACTGTGAGCGTCTCGCTTTCCGGTGGGTCAGGGCGCGCAAGCATCGCCTCACCCACCACAATTGTGAAGGATGGCGACACCTACACCGCGACCATCACCTGGTCGAGTTCGAACTACGACAAGATGACCGTAGACGGCGTGGACTACGCGCCCGTAAACGACGGCGGCAACTCCACGTTCGAAATACCCGTCACGCTCGACGAGGACATCGCCGTGTCGGCCGAGACCGTCGCCATGTCGACGCCGCACACCATCGACTACACGCTCCACTTCGACTCATCCACCATGAAGGAGAAAACGGGCGACGATGCAAGCGGCGGCTCCCCTGCGGGAACGGCTTCAAGCGCCGCGGCCGACTTCCACAACGCAGATTTGGGCTGCGGCTGGGAGCCGACGGGGGCGCTTCAGCTTGAATACGCCGAGCACTTCACTGTCGACGAGTACGAAGGCGGCCTGCGGCTTATCTGCATTTCGAACGGGGAGCGCTTCCTCGTGGTGCCGCAAGATGCAAAGGTACCTGATGGGTTGAGCTCCGACATCGTGGTCATAAGGCGCCCCGCCGACAAGGTGTACCTCGTGTCGTCGGCGACGATGTGCCTGGTCGACGCGCTCGATGCGAACGACAATATCATCATGTCGGGCACGAAGGCCGACGATTGCTCGGTCGCGGGCTTCAAAAGCGCACTCGAAAGTGGGGCGATCGCCTACGGCGGCAAGTACAGCGCGCCCGACTACGAGCGAATATCGGCCTCGGGCTGCACGCTCGCCATCGAGAACACCATGATCAACCACACGCCCGATGTGAAGGAAAAGCTGCAGAAGCTCGGGCTCGTCGTGCTCACCGAACAGTCGTCGAGCGAGTCCGAAGCACTCGGGCGCGTCGAGTGGATAAAGCTTTTCGGCGTCCTATTTGACAAGGAAGACGAGGCCGCGCACCTGTTCAACGAGCAGAAGGCCCGCGTCGAGCAAACGTCGGGGCTCGCGTCGTCAGGTAAAACCGTGGCGTATTTCTACATAAACTCGAACGGGGCCGCCGTCACGCGACGGGCGGGCGACTACGTGGCGCAGATGATCGAGCTTGCAGGCGGCAACTACGCGCTCGATGACGCGCAGACGGCGTCGACGTCAGGTTCGTCAGTAACGCTCGAAATGGAGCGCTTCTACGCGACGGCGAAGGATGCCGACATCATCGTCTACAACGGCACCATCGACGAATCGGTTGCCACCTTGAACGACTTCGTAAGCAAAAACGCGCTATTGTCGCAGTTCAAAGCCGTGAAGAACGGCAACGTCTGGGTCACATGCGCCGACATGTACCAGCAGATGACTTCTACCGCCGACATTATCGACGAGCTGCACGGGGCGTTCACTGGCGATGACGCGAGCGACTTCCATTATCTGAGGAAGCTTGGCTAGCGTCATGAGAAGCCGGCTTTCCATGACATACGACGAATCGGGGCGCGCCGCGCGGTGTCGCGTCGTGACGGCGCTGCTCGCTGTTGCACTCATCGTGCTCGTCGGGGCCAACCTGTGCGTCGGGAGCGTGCTCGTGCCCGCAGACCACGTCCCCGGCATCCTTTCGGGCGGCGCGGCCAATTCCATGGAAAGCCAAGTCATCTGGGAGATTCGCCTGCCGCGTGTGCTTTCAGCCGTGCTTCTCGGCGGGGCGCTTTCCCTCTCCGGGTTCCTGCTGCAGACGTTTTTCAACAATCCCATCGCCGACCCGTTCATCTTGGGCGTCTCCTCGGGCGCAAAGTTCGTCGTCGCGCTTACGATGATCGTACTTCTGGGCGCAAACCAGGCCATGTCCTCGCCGGCCATGGTGGCCGCAGCGTTTCTGGGCTCGCTTATCACCATCGGCTTCGTGCTCCTCATCGCACGGCGCATAAGTTCCATGGCCATGCTCATCGTGGCGGGCGTCATGGTGGGATACATCTGCTCGGCGGCGACGAACTTCCTTATCGCCTTCGCCGACGACCAGTCCATCGTGAACCTGCACAACTGGTCTTTGGGTAGCTTCTCCGGTTCGAGCTGGGACGACATCGCGGTCATCGCGGTCGTGGTGATCACCGTGAGCGCATGCGTATTCGCGATATCGAAGCCCCTTTCCGCCTTCCAGCTGGGAGAAGCCTACGCAAAAAGCGTCGGAGTGAACGTCGCACGCTTCCGCGTGGTGCTCGTCCTTCTAGCGAGCATGCTCTCCGCCTGCGTGACCGCATTCGCTGGTCCGGTGTCGTTCGTAGGCATCGCGGTTCCGCATCTCGTGAAGTCGGCGCTGAAGTCGTCGAAGCCCATCCGCGTGATTCCTGCGTGCTTCTTGGGAGGCGCCATCTTCTGCGCGGGCTGCGATTTGATCGCGCGCACGCTGTTCTCCCCCGTCGAGCTTTCCATCAGCGCCGTCACCGCCATCTTCGGCGCGCCGGTGGTTATCGCACTCATGTTGAAGAAGCGGGTGAGGTAGATGGGGAAATTCGTGCCGCAGCCCAAAACGCTCGGAGGGGACATTCCATGCTTAAACAGTCCTAAGCTCGCACGAAAGCGCCAGAAGGCGCTTTCGGCTCGTGCGGAACTGCGCGCGGGACGCCTCCTCCGAGCGGAGTCGAACCTCGAAACCCAGGTCGCAACGCAGGCTGACGGAGCGCCGCTTTTCCGCATAAGCGACCTGTCGGCGGGCTACGACAAGAAGGTCGTAGTCGAAGGCGTCGATCTGGAGGTTCGCGCGGGCGACGTCGTGGCACTCATCGGGCCGAACGGCTCGGGCAAGTCGACCATCTTGAAAACCATCACACGCCATCTGGCACCGCTTGCCGGCGCGGTCGAGCTCGACGGGCGGGAGATTTCCAGATGGAAGACGGCGGAGTTCGCAAGGAACCTTGCCGTTATGCTGACAGATCGCCCCCGGACCGAGCTCCTCACCTGCCGCGATATCGTAGGGGCGGGAAGGCATCCCTACACCGGGCGAATGGGTACACTCTCGCCCGACGACCATAGTCGGGTCGACGAGGCCATGAAAACCGCACATGTGGAAGAGCTCGCCGAGCGCGACTTCATGCAGATAAGCGACGGGCAACGCCAGCGCGTCATGCTCGCACGCGCCATCGCGCAGGATCCGCGTGTGCTCGTGCTCGACGAGCCCACGTCGTATCTCGATATCCGCTACCAGATCGACCTGCTGCGAATACTTCGCCACCTTGCGAAATCGCGGAATGTGGCTGTCATCATGTCCATCCACGAACTCGAGCTCGCGCAGAAAAGCGCCGACAAGGTGATTTGCGTGAAGGACGGCCGGGTCTTCCGCGCCGGCGCACCCGAGGACATATTCACGCGCGAGATGATTGGCGAGCTCTACGGCCTTCAACATGGCACCTTCAACGAGCGCTTCGGCAGCGTGGAAATTGGGCGCCCGCACGGCGATGCGCACACGTTCGTCATCGCCGGCGCAGGTACGGGGTCGGCTGTGTTTCGCCAGCTCATCCGGCAGGGCAAGGCGTTCTACGCGGGCGTTCTGCACGAAGGGGACATCGACTGCGAGCTCGCGCGCGACCTGGCGACGGAATGCGTGGCCGAGCGCGCCTTCGAGCCGATCGGGGATAAAACCATAGCCCGCGCCAAAGAGCTCCTCGTCCACTGCGCGTGCCTTATCGTGTGCCCCGCCGCCTTCGGCACCATAAACGCCCGCAACGCAGAGCTCGTCGAGTTTGCACGCTCGCATGGTATCGAGGTCATGCGAGCGTGCGAAGGCGCATCGGAGGATTCCCATTTGGAGTGGGAAGAATAAACTGGACTTTCTTTTAAGGATCCTCAGGCTACAGCTCCTACGCCGGCGAGGTCTACAAGGCACCGGAGAACCTCGTGAACAGGAATTTCCACGCCGACGAGCCCAACTAAGCCTAATCCAAGCGAGATTCCAGACTCGACAGACCATTGAGAGTCAGATCGTTGGCGACCTCAGAGACGCGCTCGATGGGAACCGAACCGTCAGACAGCGCCCACGTGCGATAGATACCGATAATGCCCGACAGCAAAAACGCCAGATAGTAGTCGAACATCTCGTCCTTGAGACCTTGAGGCAGCAGATCGCGCTCGGCAATCTCGTGCTCGAGCGGCGCACGAAGACGAGCCATAAAATCATCGAGCGGAATGTTCTCGATCAGCTGACGATTGAGCACCAAGTTGTTGCACAGTGCCTCGTTAACGGTTTTAAAGAAGGTCGCCGCCGCGCCCAAGGCGCGCTCGTTGGTGTCGCCGTCCATGGAAGCAAGCGTTTTCTCGACCGAGTCGACAATCATCTCCACCACATCGACGGCAATGGCATCGAGCAGGCCGTCAACCGTGCCAAAGTGCACGTAGAAGGTTTTGCGGTCGACATTGGCCTCGCGCGCGATGGCACTCACCGTAATGTCTGCCAGCGGCTTTTCCATGAGCAGGCGCTCGAAAGCCGAAAGGATGGCATTACGGCTGCGAACGATGCGGCGGTCAAGACGCGGTTTGCTGGTTGCCATGGGCGTGTCCCTTCGATATGCGAGCATTCATCAACAGATGAGAGATAATCTACGTAAGAGGATTATCCCCCATACAGCACAAATATGCCCCGCATCATGAAGAACGCACGACTGCCCTACTGCGACTTGGGATGCTTCTTCTTATTGAGTGCCGACGGAGATACGCGAATACCATCGCCTGTCTGGCGCACATAGGCTTTATGAGCCGGCTTAGCGGTCCCAGAAGCCTTCTGAGCGCGCTTCTTGGGATCAACGGTAACAGCATTCGTGGGGTGCGGCTTAGTGGGCGCAGAGGGCGTCTGAGGCGTGCGGCCGAGCTTGCGCATCACACGATCCCAACGCGCATGGATGCTCTCGTTGTGGGCGCTCTTAAGTCCCAGCAGGGGCGCAGCCAAAATGGTCGGCGCAATAAACGTAATGAGGCGCCACAGCAGATAGCCAGCGGTCGAAGCCGACCCAAAGAAATGACCCAAGAACAATGCAAAGCCGCCCTCAGCACCACCAGTTCCACCGGGCAAGGGAACCGCAGAGCTCAGCAGCTGGACAAAGGCGCTCGCGGCCATGACCGAGAAAAAGTCGACCTCGTGGTGGCCAAAGGCAAGCATCAGGAAATACGGCACCAGATAGAAAAACGCGAGCTGCAGCATGGTGATAAACACGGTGAGCAGCATGGAAGAAAAATGTCCGGCCGAAAGCTTGAACTTCTCGGAGAAGGAGTAGATCTCGCCATCGACAAACGTGCGCCAACCCTCGATCTTAGTAGCCGAGACACCAATGCGCTCGAGCCAATTGATGATGCAATGGGCGACGCGCGTGACGGTCTTAGGCATGAGAGCGACGGCGAAGATGCCAAGCAAGATGCAGCAGTGCCCACCAAAGCTAAAGACGCACAGCAGCGTCATGTCGCCATAGCGCTCGGCAAAAAACGGCATGCGAGCAAGCAGTAGGATAGCGCCCCAGGCAACGAGGCCAAACTGATACACGATAAAGCGCGTGAACTGCGTGGCTCCGGCCTCGCCGACATTTTGGCCCGCCTTGGTCAGGCGGTAGATTTGGGCGGGAGTCGAGCCCATCATCATAGGTGTGAGGTTGCCAAAGAAGATGCCACTCGCCTCGACCGAGATCAGGTCGCGAATGCCAACGGGTGAATTGGGGTCGAGCCAGACGGCGATCGCATAGGCCACAATGCCAAAGAACAGGTACAGGAACATGCAAAAGCATGCAGCAGCAAGCCACGGCGCTTGGACGCTCGACATAGCGGCCCAGAACTGCCCCATCTGCCCGGTTACCACCAGATAGACGATATAACCCACCAGTACGGCGCCGATAAAGATGGCGCCGCGGCGTGCGCTCTTATTGTCATCTCCGCCCGAGGCCTCAACCTCGACCTGGGGCTTAGACGTATGCTGAGAGGACTCCGTCATGAGACTCCTTCTAACAGTCAAAATATCTTGGATATTGTACCCGTAAGGGCCATAGGCAGAACGCAAAGCTCTGGTTCAAACGGGAATTGCAGACGGTTGTTTGAAAATAAAAAACCCGGCCTTCCATAGGAAGTCCGGGTATCAGATGCGTGGTAGCCCGTACCAGATTCGAACTGGTGATCTCCGCCTTGAGAGGGCGGCGTCCTAAACCGCTAGACGAACGGGCCATAAGCCTCAGCAGAAAAGAAGTGGTAGCCCGTACCAGATTCGAACTGGTGATCTCCGCCTTGAGAGGGCGGCGTCCTAAACCGCTAGACGAACGGGCCACATGACATCTGCACTGCCGTGCTGCGAGGAAATATATTACGGGACAAAAAACGTCAGCGCAAGAAGAAATTCCAAATTGCCGAAAAATTGTCGGCAGGTTATGGAACACGCAGGTAAACTAGGTAGCTAATTCAAGTTGAGATGGACCAAAAGAGCTTCGCGATCGTTGGGAATGTTGTCTTCGATCACGGCGTCGAGGGCGGAGTTGAGAAGCTGCCCCAGTTCCGGCCCGGGCTTGACTCCAGCACGGATCAGGTCGCCGCCGTTGATGGCGAGCATCTTAAGCGTATAGGGCTCCCCCGCCCTCAGCAGCTCGTGCGCCATCGCGCGCATCTCCTCAATCGTCTCAACGTAATAGAAGCACGACGGGGCCTTGCCAAGTGTGTCGGCACGCTTAAGGTCCATGAGCTCGTCAATCAGGCGGGCCGTGTCGACGCCCTCACCCGAAAGCGCGCGCATCATATTGAGCAGACAGGAGCGCTCGGGGCGCAGCGGCTTGTCATGGTATTTGATGAGCAGGCACACGTCGCGCACCAAGTCGTGCGAGAGCGCCAGGCGATCCATAATGACGCGCGCCTTCTTGGCGCCGAGCTCGGGATGACCGTAGAAGTGTCCGCTACCGGCATGGTCGACCGTGAAGCACTCGGGCTTGGACACATCGTGCAAAAACGCCGCCCACATAAGGCTCGACGAGGGCGCGACGCCGTCACACAGCGCGAGTTCCCCCGCCACCGTCAGCACACGGGCGATATGCACGTAGACGTTAAACGCATGATAGACACTGCGCTGATCAAACCCGCGACCCGCTGCCAACTCGGGCACGGCGGCGCAGATGAGCTCGGGATAGCGGAGCATCGCGTCTCCCCCATGACCGGTCGAAAGAATGCCCTCGAGCTCAATACCCACACGCTCACGCGCCACGGCATCGAGCAGCGGCGCGCACTCGGCAAGCGCACGTTTGGTCTCGGGCTCAATCATAAAGTCCAGACGGCAGGCAAAGCGCACCGCACGCAGCATGCGCAGGGCGTCCTCGTTAAAGCGACGCTTGGGATCGCCGACAGCGCGAATCAGCTTGCGCTCCAAGTCACCCTGGCCGTCGTAGCGGTCGACAAGCCCGCGCTCGGGATGCCAGGCCATGGCGTTGACGGTAAAGTCGCGGCGCGCCAAATCGTCCTCGAGCGAGGCGGCACGCTCGACACTCTGAGGATGACGCCCATCGGTATAGAAGCCATCCAGACGGTACGTGGTGACCTCGATACGCTCGCCATCGGAAATAGCCGTGATTCCGCCAAATTTAATGCCCGACTCCACGACCGCGAAACCAGCGGCCTCGAGCGCCGTTTTGGAATCCTGCCACAGGCCGCTACAGCACATATCAACATCGTGGCTGGGGCACCCCATCAGGGCGTCACGCACCCAACCGCCCACGTACCAAGCCTCAAGACCAGCCGCCTCAAGCGCGCGCAGGACGCGCAGGGACGCATCGGACGGTTGAGTACCGTTGAGCGAAACATTGCACATGCCTATGGCCTCCTGCACTTGTGAGCGTTAATCGATGGTTCTCAAGAAGTCTAACAAGAAACGAGAAAGCGCGCACACGCAATCGCGTCGTCGATTCGATAAAGCGAGACAGCAGACGCCACATACGTTCAGCGCGCAAAAAACACCCGCCTTGGTAATCCAAAGCGGGTGTTCGGCAACGACGTATCGATGCTGCTAGCAGACCTGGCGAACCTCGATATGCTTCTTATATTCGTCCACCTTGGCAAAATCACCCAGACCGGGGCACTCGACCACGTTGGCGCCAGTGGCCATCGAAAGGCGCAGGGCGTCCTCGACGCGCTCGGGGGCGTCGTGCCACACGGACAGGAAGGCAGCGAGCGAGGAATCGCCGGCGCACACCGTCGACAGCAGCTTGACGTCGAAGGTGCGGTTGGCAAACCAGATATGCTCGCCGTTGGAGAAGTACGCACCGGCGCCACCAAGGGTCAGCAGCACGTTCTTGGCGCCCTTGGCGTGCAGCTCGGCCATAGCGCCCTTGAGGGACTCGTCGTCGCCACCGCTCACCTTGATGCCAAAGATGTCAAGCAGCTCGTCGTCATTGGGCTTGATCAGCAGTGGCTCCAGAGCAATGAGGTCTGCCAGCTGATGGCTCGAGATGTCGAGGACGAACTCGGCCCCCTTGGCCTTGACACGGCGCAGGACCTCGGCCAAGAAGCCCTCGGAAGTGTTGGGAGGCAGCGAGCCGCTGATGACCAGGCAGGTCATGTCATCGAGCGAATCGATAAGTTCAAACATCTCCTGCTCGTTGGCCTCATTGATGGCGGCACCGGCATTGACCATGTTGTACTCGGTGTCGGGACCGGCGTTGAGGAACACATTGACGCGCGTAATACCGTCGGTCCACACGGGCTTGACGGGCACGCCCAGGGCCTCGGCGCCCTTAACGATAAACTCACCCGAGAAGCCGGCGAAGAAACCCAGGATCGTGGTGTCGACACCATAGTGGTCAAGCGTAAACGAGACGTTGAGGCCTTTGCCGTTGGGCGTGTAGACGGCATTGCGGGTACGCGTGACGGTATTGGCAGTAAGGCCGTCGCAGGCGATGTTGTAATCAATGGCGGGATTTGCAGTGAGCGTGTAAATCATGAATGTTCCTTTCACGAAGCAACGTGTTAATGAAAGTATATTACACGCATCGGTAAAAGGCTAGGACAACTCGGTGAACGGTGTGGAAGCGATGAAGTACGGCAGGACACCTCTCCCCCATGGCGGAACAAAAAAGGCGCCCCGGCCGAAACCGGGGCGCCGCATGCGCACGAATATGTCGCGTTTCGATTACTGACGATCGAGCTTGCGGACAGCAACGCGCTTGCTGTACTCGTCGACGTGACCGAAGTCACCAATGCCGACGGACTCGGCAACGTTGGCGCCGGTGGCCATAGCGAGCTTCATGGCCTCCTCGACGTTGTCGCGATCCCTGTACCACTTGTGCAGGAACGCAGCGAGGGTGCAGTCGCCGGCGCAGACGGAAGAGACCAGCTTGATGTTGAACTCACGCTTGGCGTACCAGATGTCCTCGCCGTTGGAGAAGTAAGCGTCGCCGCGGCTACCACGGGTGAGCAGCACGTTCTGAACGCCAGCGTCGTGAGCCATCTTCATGGCGACACGAACCTCGTCGTCGGTGTCGACCGGCACGCCGAAGATGGCCTTCATCTCGTGATGGTTCGGCTTGATGAGCAGCGGCTTCTTGTGAGCGAGCTCCTTGAGCTTGTCGGAGGACAGGTCCAGGACGACGTCAGCGCCACGAGCCTGAGCGTGCTCCATGACCTGAGCCAGGAAGTCGGGCGTAGCTTTGGGAGGCACGGAGCCGGAGACGATCAGGCACTCGAGATCGCCCGCGGTGTCCAGGATGTTGTAGAGCTCCTCCTGGTGCTGCGGCGTGATCGGGGCGCCGGGGTTCAGGATGCCGTACTCGTGCTGGCCATCGTTGACGTAGGTGTTAATGCGCGTGATACCGTCGGTCCAGACCGGGCGGCAGAGGCAACCCAGGTTCATGACCTCCTCGACGATGAACTTGCCCGTGAAGCCAGCGAAGAAGCCGAGCGCGACGGTGTCGACGCCCATCTTCTTAAAGGCGAAGGACACGTCGAGGCCCTTGCCGTTAGCCGTGTAGCTGGCCGAACCGGTGCGGACGTTCTCGTCGGGCTCGAGCGGAGAGCTCGAAACCGTCATGTCGACAGCCGGGTTAGCGGTTAGCGTGTAGAACATTTACAGTACCCCCTGTATATGTGAGGGCCGCGTGGCCGGCCCATTCCAACCACGCGGTTACCTCTGATACCAAATTAGCGAGCTGCGGACTCGAGCAGTGCCTTGACCTCGGCGGCGGTGTTGCAGGCGAGCGCCTTCTCGGCGAGCTCGTCGCACTCGGCCTTGGTCCACTGACTGATGGTCTTACGGGCGCGCAGGATCGACGGAGCACTCATCGAGAACTCCTCCAGGCCCCAGCTGATCAGCAGCGGCTCGAGCAGCGGATCGGCAGCGGCCTCGCCGCACATACCGACCATGATGCCGGCCTTCACGCCGCTCTCGATGATGTTCTTGAGCGAGCGGAGCACGGCGGGATAGTAAACCTGGTACAGGTTGGAGATGGTGTCGTTGCCACGGTCGGCGCACATGGTGTAGCCGATCAGGTCGTTGGTGCCGATGGAGAAGAAGTCGGCGACCTCGGCAAGACGGTCTGCGAGCAGCGAAGCGGCGGGCGTCTCGACCATGATGCCGACCTCGATGTTCTCGTTGAACTTGCGCCCCTCTTCGGTCAGCTCGGCCTTGCACTGCTCGACGAGCTCCTTGACAGCCAAGACCTCCTCGACGCAGGTGACGAGCGGGATCATGATCTTGACGTCACCGAAGGCGCTAGCGCGCAGCAGAGCGCGGAGCTGGACCTTGTACTGGTCGGGATTGGCCAAGCAGTAACGCACGGCGCGGAAGCCCATGAAGGGGTTTTCTTCCTTGACCATATGCAGATACGGAATCTCCTTGTCGCCACCCACATCGAGCGTGCGGATGATGACCGGAGCACCCTTGAGCGCGCTGGCGACCTTACGGTAGGCGTTGAACTGCTCCTCCTCGGAAGGAAGCTCAGCAGAGTCCATGAACAGGAACTCGGAGCGGAACAGACCGATAGCCTCGGCGTCGTGATCGAGCGCGTTGGGCACGTCATCGGGGTTACCGATGTTGCAGGCGATGATCTTCTTGATGCCATCAGCAGTCACGGACGGCTTGCCACGGAAGGCCTCGAGGGCTGCCTTCTCGGCAGCGAAGGCCTCGGCCTTGGCGGTGTAGGCAGCGAGCGTCTCCTCGTCGGGATCGGCCTCGACGATACCCTTGCCGCCGTCGACGACAACGGTCATGCCGTTGCGCAGTGCGGTGCAGCTGTTGGAGACCGAAAGGACAGCCGGGATCTCGAGGGCTCGCGCAATGATCGCGGAGTGCGACGTGCGGCCACCGGTCTCGGTGACGATACCGGCAACGTGGGCCTTATCGATCGTGGCGGTCATGGACGGCGTGAGGTCGTGCACGACAACGACAGTGTTCTCGGGCAGGACGGAGAGGTCGACGACCTCCTTGCCCAGCAGCTCGGCCAGAATACCGGTGCGGATGTCGGCGATGTCAGCCGCGCGAAGACGGAACATCTCGTCGTCCATGGACAGGAACATGTTCTCGAACATGGTCGAGGTGTCCATGAGCGCCTGCTCGGCGCAGGTACCGCCGTCAATGGCGGCGTTGATGGCGTCGGTCATACCCGGATCCTGAGCCAGAACAATGTGTCCGCTCATGATCTCGGCCTCGGCCTCGCCCACCGTCTCCTTCATGTGGTCGGCCTGAGCCTGGGTCTTCTCGCAGAAGACCGAAAGAGCGGACTGATAGCGCTCCTTCTCTGCTGCCGAATCAGCAACCTCGTGCGGCTCAAACGTCAAGTCGGGATCGACGGCGACCATGACGGTGCCGATACCGATGCCCTCGGAAGCGTTGACTCCCTGATACATTCCCATTCCTCTCTCCGTGTCATGTGATAAAGCGTTTTGCCATATCCATGACAAAAGAGCGCAGTTACCTTACAACAGGTCACTGCGCCCCCAAATATGAACTTAGTTGTTCAACATGCGACCCGTTTGAGTTCTACTCGCCAAGACCGCTCTTGATGAGCTCGATGGCAGCAGCCAGAGCCTCGGCCTCGTCGGCGCCGTCGCACTTGACCTCGACCTCGGTACCGCAGGGGATACCAGCAGCCATGAGGGCCATCGGGGACTTGCCGTTGACCTCCTTCTCGGGGGTGACGACCGTCACGTCACAGGCGTACTTGCCCATGGTGGAGGCGAACAGACCAGCCGGACGCATGTGCAGACCCTGAGGATTAACGAGGGTAGCCTTCTCAGAAACCATAGTTGACTCCTTTTTTGTGTTTAACCCCTGTCATGTATGTGGCAGGAGTCAGATTCACGACGTTGTTTATATTAACTCACATCAAACGGTTTTTCATTGTGTTTCACACGAATTGTTGGACAGATGTCGTATCCCTGCGCTCGCCCGCCGGGCGGGGCGATTAAGTTTGCTGCTCTACAGTCCTGCGCAAGATGGAAAGCACTTTAAGTGCTTTCCTTTGCGTGCGGAACTCGCGACAAACTTAATCGCCCCGCCCGGCGGGCGAGCTGCGGAAACTCGGTCGGTCCAGAGCAATATCGTGCAAACGGAAATCTGGCTGATGATCTGTTCGCGACAAAGACTCGAGAGGTAGCCCCCTCTATGCCCTTTTGTAAATTGCGGTGAAATAGGGACTGAATTTGGGGTTGAATCGTTTAAACAGTCCCTATTTCACCGCAACTTATGGGAGGGATAGAAAAAAAGGCGGAGGCCCTGGAGAGGGACTCCGCCTTATATACAGGGGGCGATGTTATTCGCTAACTGCTGGATTAGACCAGGCGGGCGTTGATCGTCTTGGCGATCTCGGCGGCGTCGGTTGAACCCTTGACAGTGGCACGGAAGTCCTCGTCCATGAGCGCCTCGGCGACCTTAGACAGGATCTTGAGGTGCGTAGTGCCGGCCTGGGCACCGGGGATGAGCAGGGCGATAGCCACGTTGACGGGAGCGCCGTCCATGGTGTCCCAACCGGTCACGCCGGACTCGTCCTTGACGACGATAACAGCAGCCTCGGTAATGGCGTCGGACTTGGCATGCGGGATGGCGAAGCCCTCCATCATGCCCGTGGTGCCCTCGGCCTCGCGGGCCAGGAAGGCGTTCAACACGGCGTCGGCGTCGCTGGCGATACCGGCCTTGACAGCCTGGTTGGAAACGAAGCTCAGAGCCTCGTCACGAGAAGCGAAGTCCTCGGCAACAAAGACATTCTCGACCTTAACGAAGTCGGCAGCCTCGGCCTTGGGGGCCTCGACGGCAGCGGCCTTGGGAGCCTCAACCGGCTTGGCTGCAGGAGCGGGCTTCTGGTTCTTCTCGAAGTCGTACTTCTTAAAGGCCACGAACAGGATGCCACCGACCACAGCGCCGATGAGGATCGCGAGAACCCACAGCGGACCGTTCTCGACAACGGGCAGGACCAGGAAGCCACCGTGAGGCGCCGGATCGTGAACGTTGAACATAATGGTCAGGATCGAAGCGATAGAAGAACCGAGCATCATGATGGGCATGACGGGCCAGATGTTCTTGGTCATGAACGGAATGGCGCCCTCGGTGATGTGGGTGCAACCAAGGATGAGGTTGACGACACCGGCGTCATGGTCCTCCTGGCTGAAGTACTTCTTGCCGACAACGACGGCGAAGGTGGTGATCAGCGGCGGAACGATGCAGGCGGCGGAAACGGCAGCCATGAAGTTGGTGCCGAAGTTGTAGGTATCGGTGCCAACACCGGCGGCCAGTGCCTCGGTGAGCATAGCGGTACCGGTAACGTAAGCAGCCTTGTTGACCGGGCCGCCCATGTCAAAGGCGCACATGCAGCCGATGGCAAGACCCAGGACAACGGCTCCAGAGGCGGACAGGCCCTTGAGGAAGTCCATCATGGCGGTGTTGATGGCAGCCATGGGGCCGGAAATGCCGAGCATGACCAGGCCGACGATAGCCGTCGAGAACAGCGGGTACAGGAAGATAGCCTTGAGGCCGTCCAGGTTCTTGGGCAGACCGGCAAAGACCTTCTCGAGCAGCAGGATGACATAGCCGGCGAGGAAGCCGCCGACGATGCCGCCCAGGAAGCCGAAGCCCACGCCGGCGCCACCGGCGTCGATCATGCCGGTCTCGGCGTTAACAGGCAGGCCCTGGATGGCAATCATACCGGCAACGAAACCGGGGACGAGCGCCGGGCGCTTGCCGATGGATTCGGCGATGTAGGCGGAAAGCACCGGAACCATAAGGTTCATGGCGATGCCGCCGATGATCTTGAGCATCGCAGCAAAGCTGTTGTAGTCGGCAGCCGTCGAATCAAAGGACGTGATGCCCCACAGGAACGAAATGGCGGTCAGAACACCACCGGCAACGACGAAGACCAGCATGTGGCTGACGCCGTTCATGAGGTGCTTGTAGATGACGTGGCCGATGGACTCCTTCTCCTCGACCTCGTCCTCGACATCGGCGGCGGCGGCAACCGTGTCGTCGCCCTTGGCGGCGAGCGCGCGGTCGATCAGCTTACCAGCAGCCTCGACAGACAGGGCCTTGGAAACACCAACGGAAACCATGGGCTTACCGGCGAAACGCTCAGCCTGGACATCCTTATCGGCTGCGACAACGACGGCCTTGGCACCGGCGATCTCGCTCTTGGTGAGCTCGTTCTCGACGCCGACCTGGCCATGAGTCTCGACCTTAATGGTCAGACCTCGCTCGGCAGCAGCCTTCTCCAGCGCCTCCTTCGCCATGAAGGTGTGCGCAATGCCGGTCGGGCAACCGGTCGCGGCGATGATGTCAAACTTAGCCATGTGTCCCTCCTTCTTGAGTACAGCGCCCGCGGGCGCTCCCCTACACGCGCTTCGATGCGCGTTTTTCCACACTTGAAAGATACCAACCTACCGTCCGCGTGAGAAGAGACAAGGCGCAATTCTCCGGTGAAAGGTTCTTTCATAACCGTAAACGGCAAGTGAAAGTTTACCATCAACACTTGAAACGGCAAGGTGTATCTTGTAATTGAAAATGCCCGTATACTATGGCATTGCAAATCAAGCTAGATTTTCATGCCAACCAGGAGCCATCCATGACCGATAGTAGCAAGAGCGCACTTTCCCTCATTAGTACCCATCAGGGATACAGCGAGTCCGAGCAGCGCATTGTCGACTATATATTGGAGCACCAGTCCGAGGCGCCACGCCTCACGGCCGCTCAGCTCTCGCGCGCTGCCGCCACGTCCGAGGCGACCGTTTCGCGTTTCTGCCGCAAGCTGGGCTTTGGCAGCTTCCGCAGCTTTCAGTTTTCGTTGGCGCGCGACTTAGAGAGTCAGCGCAACGAGGGCCTGACCGACGAGGTCTCACTCGACAACATGGAGCAGAGCCTTAAAAATATCCTCGCCGCCAAGGTGAGTGAGCTTAATGCGACCATCGACGGCATTGATCACGACACGTTGGCCGCAGTTGTACACGCGCTTAAGAATGCCGGCGTTATTGAGTTCGCCGCCGTGGGCAATACAAACGCGGTCGCGCTCGACGCGACATTTAAGTTTTCGCAGCTGGGCCTGCGCTGCATGACGAGTACCATTAGCGAGACATCAATCGGCTTTGCGCTCACGTTGCGCCCGGGTGACGTCATCGTGCTAATCTCAAACTCCGGCAAATCGCGCCGACTGAATCGCATGGCAAAAGCGGCTCGCAACTGCGGCGCAACCGTAGTCGTCATCAGCAGCGATAGCAAGTCTCCACTTGCGCGCCTCGCCGACTACACCTTTAATACCGTCAATCACGAAGCGCTGCTGACAACGGGTGACTTCGCATTCTCCAAGATGAGCGCCACGATGATCATAGAGGTCATCTACAACTTCCTGCTGCCCGAAATCGAGGACGCCCGAGAGCATATCAGCTACTACGAAGAGCTCATCCAACCGGATAAGGTCGTGGAGTAAAACGCGAAGTGGGACAAAAAATTCAGTCTATTTTGTCCCACCAACACCGCTGATACGACCTAACCTCGAGCTTCTTCAAGCATCTGCTTGGCATGCGCCAAGCTCGCCTCCGATTGATCGCCGCTCAACATGCGGGCGATCTCGGCGGTACGCGTTTCGCCGGTTACCTCGTCCAAATGCGTCTGGGGAACATCGCCCGGTTCCTTGCTGACGACATAATGCTTGTCAGCCATGACGGCGACCTGCGCCAAGTGGGTTACGACAATCACCTGATGCGTAGCGGCGAGATCTGCCAGCACGCCCGCGAGCGCACGCGCCGTGGAGCCACCGACACCGGCATCGACCTCGTCAAACACCAGCGTATCAACACCGTCCGCGTTACCGAGGACGACCTTGCTTGCCAGCATGACGCGGCTGAGCTCGCCGCCCGACGCAATGCGGCGCAGGGGACGTGGCGTCAAGCCGGCACCGCTGCGGTATAGCAGCTCGTAGCTCGAAGGACCAACGGGCGTCCACTCAGCACGGGGAAGATCGCGCGACTCCCAGACGAGCTCGGCACCGCCCATCTCCAAGCGAGCCATCTGGCGGCCGACCTCGTGGCAGAAGCGCGGGGCCGCCGTATTGCGAGCGCGCTTAAGTGCCCTGGCAGCAGCGAACAGCTCGCGCTCGGCGCTCCCGAGTGCCTCACGCGCCTTTTTGATCTGTTCATCGCCATCATCGACCAGCGACAGCAGCTCTTGTGAGCGGTCGCGCATGGCAAAGACATCGTCCATGGTCGGACCCCACTGACGCAGCAGGCCCTTGAGGTCGGAATACCGCTCGCGCATGCGAGCGAGCTCGCGAGGATCGAAGGCGACCCCATCGCGATAGGCACGAAGCTCGTTCGCGCAATCCTCAAGGGAAATACAGGCATCCGAAAGCGCATCGGCAATATCGCCCAGTTTGCGATCGACGGTAGCCATGCGGGAAAGCTCTGCCACGGCGCTGTTCACGGCATCGAGCGCTCCCCCTTCGGCGGCAAGCGATCCATGGGCATCGTTAGCCGTGGCAACCAGTACCTCGGCATGTTCGGAGCGCGGCAGCAGTTCCTCGAGTTCCTCATACTCGCCCGGTTTGGGGTCGACCTCGCCGATGCGCTCGAGCGCAAAGCGCGCCTCCTCGACGAGGCTCCCCTGCGCACGCGAGGCCTCTTCGACACGTCGAACCTCCTTAGCGGCAGCGCGCGAAGCCTTAAAGCAGGCGCGGTAGTGCTCGAGCGCCTCGAGTGCAGGGCGCCCTGCCCAGGCATCGACCATCGCAACATGATGCGCCGGATCGAGCAAGCGCTGGTGCTCGTGTTGGCCGCACAGATCCATCATCACGCCAACGCGCTCCGAAAGCTCGCGCACACTGGCGATTCGGCCGTCAATCTTCACGCGGCTGCGGCCCTCGGCAGAAAGGCTGCGCTGCACGGTGAAGCCCTCCGTGTCGTGCGGGCCGTCAAACAGGCGTGCCTCGACGCTCGCGAGCGCCTCGCCCTCGCGCACCGTCGACGAATCCGCACGCTCGCCCAAAATAAGCTTGAGGGCCGAGAGCAGCGCGGTCTTGCCGGCGCCAGTCTCGCCAGTCAGGACAGTCAGGCCGGCACTCGGCACCAGCGTCGCCTCGCGAATGAGTGCAATGTTATAAACCTGCAGCTCATCGATCATGACGGACTCCGTAGAACACGCGGCTCACCGAGTTATAGAAGCTCTCGGGACCGTAATCCAGCAGCAGCACATCGCCGGGACCACGACGCACAGCCACGCTCTCGACCGTGCCATCACAGGTAATAAATTGTCCATCGATGGCGATCGCCGGAACGCTCGGGCGATCATCGGACATAAAGATCTCGACGACATCGCTCGGCGAAGTCAAGAAGGCGCGGGCCTGAATGGTGTGCGGCGCAATGGGTACGCAGACCATGCCCGTATAGTCGGGGCTCACGATGGGGCCGCCTGCGGATAGTGCATAGCCAGTGGAGCCGGTCGCCGTGGACACGACCACGCCGTCGCCACGCAGGCGATCGATATGGTGGCCGGACACCGTGATGTCAAACTCGACCATATCGGACAGGGGGCCGCGCGTGAGCGCCATGTCGTTGAGGGCGAACGTGCGCACGACATCCTTCGTACCGTCTTCCCGCACGGACACGATATCCGCGGCGATGGTGGCGCGACGGCTCACATGCAGCTCGCCGGACAGGGCGTCGCTTACGACCTGCAGAATGTCGCGCTCCTCGGGACTCGCAGCAGTTAAAAAGCCCAGGTGACCATAGGAAAGACCGAGGATAGGAATCTCGCGATGGTTGAGGATGCGGGCAGCGCGCAGCAACGTACCGTCCCCGCCGAGCGTAATGACCAGATCGGAGCCGTCAATATCAGGCGTGCTTTGAATCTTCGATCGCTGGTCGGCAGCCCATGCGACTTCATAGCCCTGGCGCGTCAGCCAAAGCTCGAGCATCAAGCCGCTCTCGACCGCCTCTTGCTTGTAATAATTGGGAACCAGAAAGACCTTCATAGCATTGCAGCTTTCTCGCTCATAACCGATACCTGGGATTGCAGCTCGTCTTGCGAGCGGTCGCCGGGGTCAAATCTCGTGCCGTACAGGAAAAACTCAACGTTGCCCTTGGCACCATGAATGGGTGACACGCACACATCGACCGGGAAGAGGCCCTTAGCAGCAAAGAGTTCAACCGCCGCCACGAGTGTATCGCAGCGCACGGCGGGATCGGTCACAATGCCGCCCTCGCCCACCAGCGCCGCCGGAGCCTCAAACTGCGGCTTTACGAGCGTGCAGAATGCACCCGTAGGCGCCAGGCACGCCAGCACCGCATCGATAATGTTCGCGATGCTGGTAAACGAGACATCACACACTGCCAGGTCGATGGCGCCGGCATAGCCAAGCTCAGGCAGCTGCGTCACGTTTGTGCGCTCATGCAGCGTCACGCGATCGTCCTGACGCAACGACCAATCGAACTGGGCGCGACCCACGTCCACCGAGACAACGGTCGCAGCTCCGCGCTTGAGCAGGCAATCGGTAAAGCCGCCGGTAGAGCAGCCCACATCCAGACAGGCAAGGCCCGTAGGATTGATACCAAACGCATCAAGCGCGCCTTCGAGCTTAAGACCGCCGCGGCCAACATATGGAATGCGCCCCTTCACGTGCAGCGGCAGGCCCGGGGTTACCTTAAGGCCCGGCGAAGTCAAGCGCTCGCCGCCACTCGAGACCAAGCCGGCCATAAGAGTGCGAAGGGCATCCGCGCGATCGGCGCAGATGCCCTGTGAAATCAGTTCGTCATCAAGACGCACGCGTTTCATGAATGCCATCAACCATTCGTATCCGGAGATGCGGCCTAGCTATCCTGGGATTCGTTTGCCGCATCCTCATCGTATTCCTGCTCGAGCTTGTCGGCCTCACGCGGCGTCAGCTCAAACTTGTCGACCATGTCGACCGCGCGGGAGCCCAGCTCAATCGCCTCGTCAATCAAATCGAGCGAACGCTCCAAGGAGGTATCCTTGGAGCGAACGGTAGCGATGATCTGATCCAGACGGTCCGAAATCTCATCAAAGTTACGGACAGAACCCTCTGGCATGGCTACTCCTCGACGGAGTCGGCCTCGACGGCCTCAGCAGCGTCCGCATCCTCGGCCAACACACCAGCCTCGGCCTGGGCAACCGCAACCTTAGCGGCAGCCTCGGCAGCCTGTGCCTCCTCGCGAGCGCGATCCTCGGCCAGCAGCTCCTGGTATAGGTCCTCGCCCGGCAGCTCCTCGCTGCGAGCGATCTTGCCCAGCACGCCGTTGACGAACGACGCGGACTGGTCGGTGCCATAGGCCTTGGCAAGCTCGACGGCCTCGTTGATCACGATGGCGTCCGAGACCTCCTCGTCGGTGAGGAAACGCATCTCGTAAACGGCGATACGCAGCAGATTGCGGTCGGCACCGGGCATGCGCATAAGATCCCAGTTCTTGGCAACGGAGCGCAGAGCGCAGTCGATGCGGTCGATATGCTCGTAGGCACCGCGGCACAGCTCCAGCGCATAGGGGTCGAGGGGACCCTTCGAGATCAGGAAATCACCCTCGAGGACGCGCTCGAGCGGGCTGTCCGTGGCCTCGGCCTGGAACAGCAGCTGCAGCGCCTGACTGCGGGCAAGCGTACGCCCGCGATAAACCTTAAGGCTCAAAGGTTACTCCTTGGGGAAAACGAGGCCGTCGATGCAAACGTCAACACGCTCAACCTCAACGCCAACCTGGGCATCGATGGCAGCGACCACGGCAGCGCGAACGGCCTCGGCGAGTTTCTTGAACGGATAGCCAAAGAACACCACGACACGCACGGTGAGTGCGAGCTTGTCGCCAACGACCTCGGCCTCGACAGCCGGCTCGGAAGCCGGGGCCTTGGACGAGAGCATCATGGAGACAAGATTAGTGGCAAGGTCCTTGACGCCAACGGAGGCGATGCCCTCGACATCGGACACGGCGCGCGAGACGATGGCGGTCAGAACATCGGGCGAAATGCCGATGCCGTCAATCTTGATTTCTTGGGGCATGAGTCCTCCTAGAAGAGTTGGTTGCTAAACGCGGGAGACGAACTTGCCGTCGCGGGTGTCAACCTTGATGACCTCGCCCTCGTTGAGGTACATGGGGACCTGGATGACAGCGCCGGTGTCGATCGTGGCCGGCTTGGTGGAACCCTGGACGGTATCGCCCTTAAAGCCCGGGTCGGTCTGGACGATGGTGGTCTCGATGAACATCGGCGGGGTCACGCCCATGAGTTCATCGTCGGCGAAGAGCAGCTGGCAAATGTCATTCTCGCGCAGCCACTTGGAGTTCTCGCCCACCATGTCCTCGGGAACGGGAACCTGCTCATAGGACTCATTGTCCATGAAGATGTAGTCGGTACCATCGTTGTAGAGGTACTGGAACTCACGGGTGGTGAGCATGACGCTCTCGAACTTGGTGCCGGCGTTGCAGGTGTTCTCGACGACGCGGCCGCTCTTGATGTCGCGGGTCTTGTAGCGCACAAACGCGCCGCCCTTGCCCGGCTTGACATGCTGGAACTCGACGATGGTGTAGACCTTGTCCTTAATGCGGAGACCGAGGCCGTTCTTGAAGTCGGCGGTAGAAATGGTAGGCATAGCGACCTTTCTTGTTATGGGCAGAACGCACAAGCGTCCAAATTACATACGACCGAAATTATACACTTGCAGACGGCGCCTGCAGCGAGCGCATAAAAAGAGAACGCGGGGCGCCCGAATCATTTCGGACGCCCCGCCCCAAAAATCTATCGAAATGGGCTAGCAATCGATGACGTGCAGGTCGTGCGGGGTCTTGGTGAAGGGCTCATATCCGTTCTCGGTGACGACGCCGTAGTCCTCCAGGCGCACGCCGCCCACACCGGGCAGGTACACGCCGGGCTCCATGGTGATAACTGAGCCGATCGCGATGGTGTTCTTGCTGCGGTTAAAGTTGGGCAGCTCGTGGATGTCGATACCGACGCCGTGACCCAGACCATGGTTGTAGTAATCGCCATAGCCGGCATCGCCGATGATCTTCTTGGAAAGCTTGAAAATGTCGTTGCCCTCGACGCCCGGATGGATGGCGGCGACGCACTCCTCGTGCGTACGGCGCACGAGCGCGTACAGGTCGAGCTGCTCCTGCGTGGGCTCGCCCATCACGACGGTGCGTGTCATGTCGGAGCGGTAATCGCAGTAGCCTGCGCCGTAATCCATAAGAACGAAATCGCCCTTCTCGATCACGCGGTCGCTCGGCACGGCATGCGGGTTGGCGGTGTTGGGACCGCTCGCCACGATGGAGCCGAAGGCAAGGCTATCGGCGCCGTTGGCGAACATAAAGTTCTCGAGCTCGTTGCGAACCTGCTTCTCGGTCATACCAGGCTTAATAAAGCCGAGCATGTGCTGGAAGGCGGCGTCGGTGATCGACTGCGCATGGCGCATGAGCTCGATCTCCTCGGCGTCCTTGATGGCGCGCATCTTGCGAATGTCGGCATGCATCAGCGGCAGCATGCAGGCGACGGAACGATCCTCCAGACCACGCTGAATACCCTGGTAGAAGTTAATCTGCATATCGTCCTCGACAGCACAGACACGGCACTTGTTAGCCGCAATCTTGCCGGCGACCCAGCCGGGGATGGTACCCTCGTCCATGTCGTAAACCCAGGGGCTGCCGGCGGGCGTGTTCTCCTCAAAGCTGTTGAGGTAGCGCGAGTCGGTATGGAACAGGCACTGGTCGGCCGTAATAAACGCCGCGTGCGGGAATTCAAAGGTGTAATCGAAAACGCCCTTCACGCCCGTAAGCCAACGAAGGTTGGCCTCGTCGCGCACCAGGATGGCGTCGTAGCCACGCTCGGCCATCAGGGCACGGACACGCTCGATACGACCGGCAGGACCGGCAGCAAACTCAGACATGCAGATTCCTTTCTTGTTGTCTCAAAAAGTGCGGGACGGGTCTCAACCGAACGTCGGAATCGCATGCAAACCGCAACCGATTGGAAACCCGTCCCTCAACATGATACGAAAGACGATGGATGTCAATAAATCTTAGAGAAGTTCTTTGCGAGAAGCCAAGTAGGCGTGAGCATGGCGCTCAAGAACCTCATCCTCAACGCTCGTTAGGCGAATGGCGCCAAGTGCTGCGGGCAGCGGCAACATACTGCGGTTCGAGCGGGCAAACTGCTGCTTGCGGAACTCCTCGATATATGCGGCAGGCTCCAGATCGAAGGCAAGTTCCTCGATACCAAAGTCCTCCAGGCAGTCATCGACCTCAAAGACGTAATCGATATCGAAGTCGCAGGCGTCATGTGCTAGGCGCGCCTCAAAGCGCATGCCCTCGGACAACAGCTGGTAGGCAGGGACCTGCGAAGCGGCATCGCCCAAGCAGGCGCGCAGGGTGCGCTCCCCCGTCTTGCCAAAATCGAGCGCATGGCGGGCGCTCGGGTTCGTGGCCATCAGTACGTCCTTACGGGCAGTCTGAGACCATTGAACGGCATTAACGAGCGCGACCTCCTCGCCCGCGAGAATCTCGGGGACGGTCTCAGTAAACTGATTCCAGCGGGACTTGCTGCTCGAAAGCATGGTGCCAACAAGTACCACATAGCCGAGCTTAAGGTCCTCGGGGTCCGCCTCGCGAACAAGGTCGAGGTCACACACGACCAAGCCCGGTTCGGGACGGAACGCGATAGCGGGTAGCGCATTGGCCGACGAGGCGACGAGCGGCTTCATGGTCGTCGCGACCGTGAGCATGGCGTCAAAGGTCGTCGGCAACAGCGCGCACTCGGTTCGGCCGCACCACTGGTTGGCGCACCAGCTAACAACCGAGCAGGTTGCGGCATCGCCAACGGCGACAACCAGATCGTCGCAGGTAACGTCGTTGGCAGACAGGGCGCCAAAGATAGCATCAGCATCGGCCAGCGTGGCACCAGCAGGCGAAACCTCAAGGACTAGCAGCGACACGGCAAAACCGGCGTCGACCAGCGCATGCTCGACGACCTCGCCAAAACGCTCTGACGTGGCAGTGCCCCAAACGACCATCGCGCGCTTAGGCTTGCCCACAGCCGAGGCAAACATGCGCGACAGCTCATCGAACGCGCCCAATCCGACGCGGACATCGACACTGCGGTTTTGGAAATTGATCAGTTGACGGCGAATCATAGCAGTCCACGCTCCAAAAGCATCTCGGCACAAAGGTAGGAAACGTCCTCGAAGGACTTGTTGCGAATATCAAGGGTAAGGTCGGCGGCCTGGCGATACAGCGGACGGCGATGCTCAAACAGGCGCGCAGCATGCTCGGGCGAACGGAAATCGGGGCGCGTGTCGGACCGACGAATCTGGCGAATCGAATCCTCGAAGTCGCCCTCGAGGTACACGCACGTACCCATTTCGTGCATCAGCTCAATATTCACCGGCGTCTCGACAATGCCGCCCCCGCACGAAACCAACAGGCTGCGCTCACTTTGGAGCGAACGGAGCGCCGAGGTCTCGAGCTCACGAAAACGATCCTCGCCCTCGGTCTCAAAAATCTCGGTTACCGACTTACCGCAACGGCGCACGACCAGTCGGTCGGTATCGATAAAACGCCGCTTGAACATAGTGCCGACGTTGCGCGCGAGCGTCGATTTGCCCGCGCCCAAAAAGCCGATAAAGAAGATATGGTCGCAGCCGTGTTTGATGTGCTGAGACATGGCGAAACCTATTCCTCGCAGGGAAGGTCGCGCAGGGCCCGGCGCTCAAAGATACGGAAGATCTGCGTGTACCACAGGTCCTGGGTTCCCTGCGGCTTAACCAGGATAGTATCGACGCCGGCGAAGTTGCCACTCCACACGTCCGTGTAGAGCTGATCACCGATCAGCACCGCCTCGTCGGCCGTGGCGCCGAGGCGCTTAAGACCCGCCTTGAGGGCAAACGGCGCCGGCTTCATGGCGTGGCTGATGGCCTCGAGTCCCAGCTCGCGTGCAGAGCTCATGACCTGGTCGCGATGCCAGTTGTTGGACACCATGCACAGCTTAAAGCCTTTGGCGCGGGCGGCATCGAGCCAGGCGGAAACCGCGGCAGGAACCTGCTCGGTGTCGCGCGGCACCAGGGTGTTATCGCGATCGAGCAGAATGGCGCGTTTGCCGTCGGCCCACAGGGTATCAAGGTCGATGCGATCGACCGAGGCAACGTAACGTTTGGGGCTAAAAATCCTCATGCTAATTCCAAGACTGTTGATGCTCTTCGTAGGTTTGCGAGAAGTACTCCTCGTCCTGTGTAATGTAGAAATACAGGTCATCGGAGTCGGTCGGCTCAAGCGTGGCCTTGAGTGCCTCGAGCGACGGAGAGCAGATGGGCGTGGGCGGAAGGCCCTCGTGCTTGTAGGTGTTATAGGGACTATCGCTCTGCAGGTCGTCGGCGGTAACCTCGCCACCGGTGACATACATCATGGTCGCATCGCTGTTGAGGTAACGCAGACCATCGAGCTTGCCGGCCAAGCGGTTGTAGAACACCGATGCCACATGCGCGCGCTGATCGGCATTGAGACCCTCGCGCTCGACGATGGAGGCAAGGTTGACGATGTCGTAGTCGGACATCTCCACACCGTAGCGCTCCTTGATCTTGGCTTCGCAGCTCGCAAAGTCAAGCGACTTGTACTCGGTCTTAAACTGATCGAGCATAGCGCGAACCACGTCATCAGCCGTCGGCGAATCACCCAACGAATAAGTCTTGGGGAACAAGAAGCCCTCGAGCGAGTCGTTGGCGGCGCCCTTAAGGAAGCTATAGTCGTCCACGTAGTTGGAGGCCTTGGCCTGGTTGAGGAAGTCTTCCTTAGAGATGCTGTCGTAAGCCTGGGCCACACGGTCGGCGACTTGATCGACCGTTAGGCCCTCAGGGATAGTCAGCGCATTGGAGCCCGCGTTGGGGCCTTCCATGAGCTGCTGAACAACCTTGGTCGCATCCATGAGTGTGGTGAACGAATAAGTACCAGGCTTGAGCGACATATCGGCGTTGAGCTTTTTCACCGCCGCATAATAATCCTTGGGATTTTCGACGATATGGTTCTCGGAGAGAATCGAGGCGATAGTATCGCCCGAGGCACCGTCGGGAATCGTGATAGTAACTTGCTGGCCAGCAGCGGCTTTCGCATCCTCACCGCCAAAGAAGCCCTTGACGGCTGGCACGACAAAGAAAACGATCGCGACAAGCGCAAGCACGGCGACGACGCCACCGATAATCATAGGCACCGGGGAGCTTTTCTTTTGTGTACCACGGCGGACGTGCGTGTTATAGCTCGAGCGCGTAGCCGGAGCAACGCCGTGGGAACCGAGAGCGTGATGCGAATGCGACTGGGGGGCCTGCACTCGCTGGGTAGATGCCTGCTGCTTAAAGCGGGTACCGCCTGCAGGCTGGGCCGTACGAGCAGTGGGCTGCTGAGCCGCATGAGAAGCCGAATGCTGAACCGAACGAGCAGAAGGCTGCTGACCCGTCCGTTGAACAGGTTGGGCCGAATGAGAGAAGGACTGCACCGGGCGCGCGGCAGGCTGAGCTGCGCGCTGCGTCGGCTGTGCCGGACGCTGGCCAGGCTGGGCAGGGCGCGACGCCGGCTGCCGTGTACGATTCTGCTGGCGCGGATCGGAAGCGCTAGGCATGCGAAACCTCCTCGTTTTTACGATCGAGCCACGTCTGCAAAAACAGGCTGGCGGCAATCATGTCGATCTTGCCCCTCATCTGCTTTTCGTTGAGGCCCTGCTCGCGCAGGATACGCTTGGCCTCTTGCGAGGACAGACGTTCGTCCTCAAACTCCAGCGGAAGATCGAGCTCGTCGGCAATCTTTTGCGCTACGGCGGCAACGCGCTCGGCCTGGGGGCCGGGCTCACCGGCCATGGTCAAGGGACGTCCGCTTACCAGGATGTCGGGCTCATAGTCCTCGACCAGGTAGCGGAACGTCTTGGCCATACCGGTGACCTCGGCAGCCGGAAGCACCTTGACAGGCATCGCCATCTTGCCATCACGGCTCGAGACGGCGATGCCAATCCTGGTCTCCCCTATGTCCAGCGCGAGCGCAACCACAGCGACTTCTTAGATTCTTAGGCGCCGAGCGCGGTCTTAGCGGCCGCGAGGGCATCGGCGATGCCGGCAGCATTCTTGCCACCAGCCTGGGCCATGTTGGGACGACCGCCACCGCGACCGTCGACCAGACCCGCGATCTGCTTGATCACGTTACCGGCGTGGAAACCGGCCTTGACGGCGTCATCGGAGCCGGCAGCGAGCAGGGCCGGAGTGCCCTTCTCAGTCACGCTGGCGACGACACAAGCGACAGGGCCGGCGACCTTCTGATGCACGGTATCCCATACGTTGCGCAGGTCGGCAGCCTCAAGGCCCTGGAGCTCAGCGACAACGAGCTTATAGCCGTCGAGCTCGACGGCGCCCTCGATGGCGCTGGAGATGGCGTCGGAGGAGCCACCGGTCAGAGCCTTCTTGAGCTTGTTGGACGTCTCGCGCAGCTCAGCCTGCAGGTTCTCCACGCGGGCGGGAACCTCGTCGACGCGGCACTTGAGCGCAGCGGCGGCGGCGTCAACGAGCGCCAGGCGGTCGGCCATGTAGTCGAGGGCACCCTTAGAGGTCACGGCCTCGATACGGCGGACATTGGAGCCCGTGGAGGACTCGGAAATGATCTTGAACAGACCAATCTCTGCGGTATTGGCGGCATGGGTGCCACCACAGAGCTCGCGGGAGAACGGCTGGTCCTCGGCGCCCACGGAGACGACGCGGACGACATCGCCGTACTTCTCTCCAAACAGAGCGACAGCGCCGGCAGCCTTAGCCTCGTCGATGCCCATGACACGGGTCACGACCGGCTTGGAAGCGAAGATCTGCTGGTTGACCAGGTCCTCGACAGCCTTGAGCTGCTCGGAGGACAGGGCCTCGAAGTGCGTAAAGTCAAAGCGAAGGTGCTCGGGCGTCACCAGCGAGCCGGCCTGGGAGACGTGCTCGCCCAGGACCTGCTTAAGGGCGGCGTCGAGCAGGTGCGTGGCGGTGTGGTTGCGGCGCAGGAAGCCACGGCGCTCGGCGTCGAGCGCGGCGGTAACAGCGGCACCGACAGTCAGCGTGCCATCGGCAACGTGCGCGACGTGGGCATACAGGCCGTTGTGGTTCTTGGTGTCGGCAACGGTCAGAACAACGCCCTCGGCGGAAAGCTTGCCGGCATCACCCTGCTGACCACCCATCTCGGAATAGAACGGGGTGCGGTCGAGCACGACCTCGACGTCCTCGCCCGCGGCGGCGGACTCGACGGACTCACCGTTGCGCACGATGGCGACAACCTTGGCGCCCTCGATCACATCGTTGTCATAACCGTCGAACTCAGTCGCGGCGACCTTGTCGGAAAGCTCGACCCACACGTCGTTAAAGCTGCCCCAGGCATCGCCCTTGGCGTTGGCACGAGCGCGGGCCTTCTGGTCCTCCATGCAGGCGGTGAAGCCGTCCATGTCGACGTCGTGGCCAGCAGCGCCGGCGATCTCGACAGTCAGGTCAATGGGGAAACCAAAGGTGTCGTGCAGCTTAAAGGCAACGTCACCCGGAAGCACGGTGCCCTCGACAAGCGCTGCCAGGGCCTCGTCCAGGTAAACACGGCCGTTGTCGAGCGTCGTGGAGAAGCGCTCCTCCTCGGAGGCGACGATACCCTTGACGAGCGTAACATTCTTGAGCAGCTCGGGATAGGCCTCGCCCATCTGAGCGTTAACCTCGTCAATGAACTTGGTCAGGAAGGCGCCCTCGATGCCCAGCAGGCGACCGTGGAACACGGCACGACGGAGCAGGCGGCGAAGGACGTACTCGCGACCCTCGTTACCGGGAAGGATGCCGTCCGAGATCATAAAGTCGACGGCACGGGAGTGGTCGGCGATGATACGCAGGGAGCGGCTGGCGCCGGAGTAATCGTCGGCGTCATAGGTCTTGCCGCTGATCTTCTCACCCAGCTTGATGAGATGCTGCATCAGATCGCCGTCGTAATTGGCGGTCTTGTGCTGCATAATGGCGGCCATGCGCTCCAGGCCCATACCCGTATCGAGGTTGCGGTGCGGCAGCTCCGGCATGGAGCCGTCCTCCTGGCGGTCGTACTGGGTAAAGACGAGGTTCCAGAACTCCAGGAAGCGGTCGCAGTCGCAGCCAGGCTTGCAGTCGGGGCCGCCGCAGCCGACCTCCTCGCCCATATCAAAGTAAATCTCGGAGCACGGACCGCAGGGGCCGGTGGGGCCAGCGGCCCAGAAGTTGTCGTCCTCGCCCAGGCGAGAAATGTGATCCTCGGCAACGCCCAGGGAGCGCCACACATCGTGGGTCTCGTCGTCCTCGGTAAAGACGGTGAAGTACAGGCGGTCGAGCGGCAGCTTGAACTCCTTGGTAATGAGCTCAAAGGCCCAAGCGCAGGCCTGCTGCTTGGAGACGCCGCCAAAGGAGAAGTCACCGAGCATCTCGAAGAAGGACAGGTGACGGCCGTCCTCGCCGATGCAATCGATGTCGTTGGTGCGGACGCACTTCTGGCAGGAGATAGCGCCGATCTCCTTCATGGTCTTCTTGCCCTGGTAGTACTCCTTAAACTGGTTCATGCCGGCGTTGGCAAGCAGCAGCGAAGGATCGTCGGGGACGAGGGACGAAGAAGGATAGAGCTTAAGACCGCGCTCCTCAAAGAAGTTGAGGAACTTGGAGCGGATCTCGGCCGTAGTCATTGACGGGTAGTCAGCACTCATAGAGGGAATCTCCTCGGTTTCACATCGAAACAGTTCAAACGTAACGATATTACCATCCCGCCGCGCCTGTGCAAAAAAGAGGGTCGCCAAACAGCGACCCTCCAGCGAAAGTGCACGTTATTTAGTACTGCGCGATCCTTTGAAAAAGGACTGCTGTATAATTGCATATAAGATTCACCCGGAAGGAGCGATCGATGAAAAGCAAACGATTTGTCCTGAATGCACTTCTGGTTGTAGCACTTTTAGCGCTCTTAGCCTTCTCATGCTGGTACGCAAAGCAACCATCATTTGGATACGTATTGTATACAGTAATGTCCGGCGATAAGGCTTATTACACTCTACGCGCAATTGACGTTCTCTTTTTCTATGTAGCCGGCCCCTTATCAATCGCTTTGGTCGCGTTTCTTGTCATTTACAACTTCAAGAAACGTTAATAGAACCTATTTAGAAACCGAATCGTCCATGGAGCCGTCGATGCCGGTATTGGTATCGTCGTCCGAGTTGGAATCATCGTCTTTGGCGAAGGGGTTCTTGAAGAAGCCCGTGGCATCGGGTTGCAGGCCCGAGAGCTTAATCCAGGGATTATCGAGCTCGGGCTTGGGCATGGCCTTGGCCTCGGGCGCAGTCTCGTTACCGATGAGCTCGGACTCATAGATGAAGGTGTCGTCGCCGAGCGCGTCGTAGGCGGCGACCGGGTTGCCATCGGCATCGCGGTACGGCGTGCCCTTAAACACGGCTCCGTCATAGGCCACAAGCTGACGGCCGGTCTCATTCTCGAAGTAGTACACGAAGATGCCCTTGAGGGCCGCACAAAGCGGGATGGCAATAATCATGCCGATGGGCCCCATGAGTGCCGAACCAATAACGAGAGCCGTAAGGCTCATAATGGGATGCACCTGCACTGAGCTCTGCATGACCTTAGGCGAAATCACATTGTCGGTGACGTTTTGCGCGACCATCGTCACGATGAGCGTCCATAACGCCAACATGGGGCTGAACATAAAGCCGAGTACCGTGGCGATTGCCGCGCTCACCCAGGGACCGACGACCGGAACCAAGTGCATGATGCCAGTGAAGATAGCCATGAGCGCCGCATACGGATGGCCGATAATCAGGAAGCCGATAAAGGCGAGGAAACCACCGCAGATGGACGTCACGACCATACCGCGCATGTAGCCGCCGACAGAGCGAGAAAGGATGGCGACCATAAAGCGGTACGAGGTCTCCTTCTCCTGACCGATGATGGTGCAAATCTCGTGATGCATGCGAGGGTAGTCGCAGGCCATCCAGTAGGCAAGCACCAGACCAAGGAAGATCACGAACAACTGCGAGGCCGTATTGGTGATGAGCGGGAACACACCGCGGCCAAGCTCGGCAGCAATCTGAGACACATACTTCGATGCCACGGTAACCAGCGACGAAAGATTATCGTCCAAATACTCCTTGAGCGGCGTGTTATTGAGCGTCTTGGCATGCGAGATCATCTCATTGAGATCGCCACCCGCAACACGAAGCTGCTCGGGCAGGCGGCTCAGGACTTCCATGATCTGACCAAAGAGAATCGGCGACAAGATGCAAACGACACCGACGAGCACGGCAACAACAACAATAAGCGCGATAAGCGAACCGATGCCGCGATTCACGCCATGGTGCTCGAGCCAGTTGGTGATCGGGGACATCACAAAGGCAATGATGGAACCAACAGCGAGAAACTCGATAACCGGCGCCAGGATGCCCATAAGGTTAAAGATGACAGCGGCGATGACAATGCAGCCGACAACAGCCCAAATGCGAAGCGTCAGAATGCGGGTGTCGCGCAGCACGCGATCGGTTTGTTGGGGGTGTTCACTCATGAACGAATCATCACTCCGTCGGGGTCGATCTTGTCCTGAATCTTCTTAAGCGTGCGGCGCAGCAGACGCGAAACCTGCACCTGAGAAATACCCAGCTTCTTGGCGATCTCGATCTGGGTCATGCCCTTCACAAAGCGCAGCTCGATCACCTCGCGCTCGCGCGGCGAGAAATCACGGATGGCTTCCTCGATCACTAGGCGGTCATCGGTAAAGTCGAGCTCGTTGTCGTCGTCGGCGTAACGGTCGAGAATCGAAGGGGCATCGTCGGAATCGGACGCACCAGGAGCCTCGATGGGCACCGAGGTATAGGCCGAAGACGATTCCATAGCCTCGAGGACCTCATCGACAGTCACATCTAGATACTCAGCGATCTCCTCAACCTTGGGCGAACGCTGCAGCTCGTTGGTAAGTTTGTCAGTAGCCTGGTTGACCTTGGCCGAGAGCTCCTGCAGACGGCGCGGCACGCGCACACTCCAGCCCTTGTCACGGAAATGGCGTTTAATCTCGCCCAGGATAGTGGGTGTCGCAAACGTCGTGAACTCGAGTCCGCGCTCGGGGTCAAAGCGGTCGATAGCCTTGAGCAGGCCCAAATAGCCAACCTGCATCAGATCATCGAGCGGCTCGCCGCGATTCTTAAATTTGTTGGCAAGAAACCTTACCAGGTTCATATGGGACATAACGAGCTGCTCACGGGCGTCCGGATCACCGGTCTCCTTGTAACGACGAAACAGCTCGCGGGTTTTCTCCTTGTCCCAAGCGGTCTTGCCGCTCCGGGAACGTTCGGTCATATTAGATATCCGCCTTGAGGTCGAGGGAAAGCGTCAGGGGCGCCGTAGTCTTTTCGTAGGAGTCGCACACGCTCGCGAGGATGAGCTCGGCATACACCGCAGCCTGGTCGTCTTCATCGACCGTAGCCTGGTCGCCAAAGGTAATAGTCATGCCAACGTGGGTCTCATCGACATCGAATTTGATGGTGATGTCATCGCAGTCGACCGCGGTGCAACCAAAGATGAAAGCCTCCTCAGCAGCCATGCGGATGTCCTCGATGCGATCGACAGACATAGAGCACAGGGCACCAACGTTGGCTGCCGTCATGCGCACAAGGCGAGCGAGACGCGGGTCACCGGCAACGGTCAGCGTGATAGGGCAGGTTGCTTCGCTACTCATCGCAGGACTCCTCAGCGGTCTCGGCGGGCGTATAGGTGTAATACTGAGCCGGCTTGGATACAGACTTCCGACCATCATCGTCGCCCGCGGCGGCCTCGTCCTCGCCAATTAGGATGCGCTCGGTAGGCTGCTCGGCCTCCGCAGCGGCAGCGGCGAGCTTGCGATCGGCGTCGGCTGCAGGAGCCTTCACCTTATTGAAGAGCTTCTGCACAGCACCGGCGGCAGAGTCGGTCACGCTCGACACAGCATTGCTGGCCTCGGCCATGCTGCCCGTAACCTCGGAAATGTCGCGAACCACGGCTTCGACCTCTACGAGATTGGAGGTAAGGGCATCAACTGCCGTCTTGCTCGACTTAAGCAGCGGCTCCATCTGGGCAAGCGCCGGCGTAAGCTCATCGACAGCGCCATCGAGCTTTGCCACCACAGGCTGAGCCTCGGCGATGGTGTTGTTGAGGTCGTTCACGGTCTTATCGAGCGAGTCGACAACATTGCGGGTCTTGCGCAGGGTAAGCGCGAGCTCAGCGATGGCCCACACGCCGGCAACGGCGAGCAGCAGCAGGGCGATTTGAATGGGACTCATACAAGCCTCCCGGAAGAATCGAAATACAGACGCTTTTCATGGTACCCCAAAGGGGACCGAACATGCCAAGAGCAGCAACGTGGGACAAAATTATCAGCAGCTACCTCGGTGCATTCCCGCTGCGGTCTCGTTCGCTTTGCTCTACGCGCCACTCTTCCCAGCCGCGCCCGGCAGGCTGCCAAAATGCACCGCGTTCCAAGCCTTCGGGCAAATAGCGCTGATCGACCCAGCCTTCGGGATAATCATGTGGATACTTATACACACCGTATTCATCGCTGCCCGGGCGATGGCGATCGCGCAGATAACTCGGCACCTCGCGAAGCCCACTAGAATGGATATCGGCCAGCGCCGCATCGATCGAAGCCTCACACGCGTTGGATTTTGGCGCCAAGCACACATAGAGTGCAGCCTGAGCCAGGTTAATGCGGCACTCGGGATAGCCAATGACCTCGGCAGACTTAAACGCGGCATGCGCCACCAAAAGCGCCTGCGGGTCGGCGTTGCCAACATCCTCAGAAGCGTGAATCATAATGCGGCGAGCGATAAACTTAGGATCCTCCCCAGCATCGATCATGCGCGCGAGCCAATAGATCGTGGCATCGGGGTCACTACCGCGCATGGACTTGATGAACGCACTGATGATGTCGTAGTGCATGTCGCCGTTTTTGTCATACGTAAAGCCGCGACGCGGGTTGGCAATCTTCACGTCATCCACAGTGATGGGATAGCGCTCCCCCGCCGCAGGCGCTGGCGTTCCCTCCGTATCGGGACGCGTGACGGCAATCTCGCTCGCAAGCTCGAGCGTCGTGAGCGCCGAGCGAGCGTCACCCGCTGCCAGCGTGCAAATGGTCTTGACCGTATACTCATCGGCCGAGAACTTACCGTTCAAGCCCTGCGGTGCCTCAAGCGCACTTTCAATAAGCGTGGCGATATCCTCATCCTTCAGATGCTCAAGCTCCACCACACGCCCACGCGACAACAGTGCCGAGTTGACCTCGAAGTACGGATTCTCCGTCGTGGCGCCAATCATAATGACGGTACGGTTCTCAACTGCATGCAGCAGGGCATCCTGCTGCGACTTAGAGAAGCGGTGAATTTCATCGATGAATAGAATGGTGCGGCGGTCGTAGGTATTCAGGCGCGTCTTGGCCTCATCAATCACGCGGCGCAAGTCCTTCACGGTGCCCGTCACAGCGCTGACCTCGACAAACTCGCTCTTAGTATGGTTGGCGATAATATGGGCCAGCGTCGTCTTACCCGTACCGGCCGGCCCATACAAAATCACACTGGAAAGCACGTCGTGTTCGATCGCGGCACGCAACCATGAGCCCTTACCGACGGCCTTTTGCTGGCCCACATACTCGTCGAGCGAATTGGGGCGCATACGCACCGCAAGCGGCGCATTCTGAAAGGAACGCTCGCGCGTCGAAGCAGAAAAAAGGTCGTCCATAGCCATCCCGTGTATCAATCAAAAACGTTTTCCACTAACAGTATACCGAATATATACGAACTACCGTTCGTTAATATAGGTACGGTGCGGAAACTCCAGACCGGGGAACAGCTTGCTCGTCAGTTCGCAGAAATAACCGTCCGTCATGCTCGCGATATAATCCACCACGGCTTGATCCTTGTCGTCCTGCCAGGCATAGGTGCGATCGTAGTAGGAAAGCTGCTGCTCAATGCGCGAAATATGGTGCTTAAAGATGTACGAGGACTCGTCACCACTGTTTAGATCCCGCAGGCAACGGTCGTAGAGCTTTTCGAACGCCTCGCGCAGCTCCACCTCGGAATCGCCTTCGATACCGCCCTTGCTATAGATCTTCTCGTAGTTCTCGCGCTTGGCTCGGCGGATTTCCTCAAACAGGTCCTCGCTCATCTCGATGCGCGGCTTACCATAGCTGTGCTCAACGATATCGATGGAGGCATGCGTGAGGATCCAACTGTTGTAGGCACCGCCCCGGCCATCATCAAAAGCGTCGGGTGACAGCAGGCCCGCCGCGATCGCATCCTGACGGTCACGACCGACGTAGGCAAGAATATCCGAGATGCGAACGACGCAGCCCTCGAGCGTCATGGGACGCAGATGCCCAATTGCGCTATAGCCCGTGGCAATGCAATCCTCAACCGTCTGGTCAAACTGGTCAAAGGAGCTCATGTCCGAGAGCTCAAACACACGCTGCTCGTACTCGCCGTTATGGCATAGCACGCCGTCGAGCGTCTGGAGCGACACGTTGCGGCCGTACAGTGTGTCGAGCACGCGGACCGACTGCACGTTATGGAAAAAATAACGCCCCGTACGCTCATGATAGATATCGTTGAGGAAACGCTCGCCGGCATGGCCGAAAGGCGTGTGTCCCAAGTCGTGACCCAGGCCAATCGCCTCGATCAGATCGCAATTGAGCCCCAGGGCGCGACCGATATCGCGCGCAATGCGGGAGACGAGCTGCACGTGCAAACCGCGGCGTGACAGATCGTCATTGCTACGGAAGCTAAAGACCTGCGTTTTGCCTGCATAACGGGTGTACGCCGGAAGATGAAGTATCTTTTCGGTATCGCGCATAAACGCCGGACGCATAAGCGTACCTTTGTCGGCGGCGCGATCAATACGACGAATGACCTGATCGTCGTTGCAACGATACGGGTTGACATAGCCCGAAGCACGATCGGCGGCAATGCGCTCGACAAGCTCGGGCGACAACGCCGAGGGAATACGGTCCATGCGCGCCTTAATGACGGCCGTTTCTTGATTAGTTGCCATGGCATGCTCCTTAAGAAGGATGCGCAATCGGTTACAAAGTGCAGCCCACAACCTCGATTATGGCAAAAATCGGCACCAAAAACGGGAGCAATGGCAGGGAGCGCGATTTCGTGATGAGGCAGGAGAGGGCCAGGGCCAGGAGCGCGACGGCAAATGCCACGATGCCACCCATAGGGTCGAGCGTGCAAAGCGCGAAAAGTGCCTTAGCATCTCCCATGCCGATGCCCGGGGTTTGGCGAAGACGACGCCAGAAGGACTCAGTCAGCACGAGAGCAAGATACACGATGACGGCAAGACCTGCGTGGTCAAGCGCCGTGTTAACGCCTTTGTCGAGCCAAACGCCCACTAACGCCGTCACCGCACACGCACCGGCAAGCTCATTGGGAAAACGTCGCTGACGGGCATCAATCGCCGCGCCGGCAAAGATGCAAATCCAAAACGGGATATAGAACATCGAAACTCCCTCAACTGAGCGATCAAATACAAAAACCACCACAAAGGTGCCTGTCCCCTTTGTGGTGGTTTTGGTGGTGGTTATTTGGCGCCTTGCATGACCTCGTCGAGGGTGACGTTTACGGCATGCTGGGTAGGAACCCAGTCGACCTTCAGGAACAGTGCGGCAACCGTGATGGGGATATAGCTGAACATAAAGATCGGGAAGGTAAACAGGTTGGTCACCAGGCGCCACTTTTGTGCGCAGTGAATATGCTTGTACTCAAAGATGGTCGTGAGCAGCGCCAGGATAAAGAAGGTCTGGTACATCATCGCAAAGGTCATAATGAGCGAAGCGGCACACGCCTGCATCTCAACTTCGGTAGCCAAGAAGCCGTGCGAAAGGCCGCCCACAATGAGGAACGTGGCATTGGCGAGCATCGAGATCAAAGACAGCAGCATGCCCGGGGCGATCGTCATGAACATGTCGTAGGCGGCAAAGCGGCGATAGCGGAACATCGACTTGACAAGATGCTTGCCGTAGGTAAAGAACACCTGGTAAAAGCCCTTGGTCCAGCGCATACGCTGCTTCCAGGATGCCTTGAACGTCACGGGTTGCTCGTCAAAAAACTCCGCCGGCGCATAGCCAATGCGAATGCCGTGAATGGCGCAGAACGTAGTGAACTGGATATCCTCGGTCAGCGTGTGGAACTGCCAGCCGTGCATGCCCTCGATAACGCTGGCGGAGATAAGGTAGCCCGATCCCGAGACAGCGCAGGAAGTCCTGCAGATATTGCGCGCGTTGTTGAGAAAGCGCGCCTCGCGCAGATACCAGGTAGCATTAGCTGCCGAGATCCACGAGCTGCCGAAGTTCTTGGAGTTGCGATAGCTCGTGACCACATGGAATCCCTGGTCAAAGGCGTCGTTCATCTTAGACACGTAATCGCGGGAGATGACGTTGTCGGCATCGAAGATGAAGTAGCCCTCAAACGTGTCGGGATACTCGTTGAGAATGCGATCGAAACCAAAGTCCATGACCCAGCTCTTGCCCTTGCGAGCGAGGTCATTACGCTCGTAAACAATGGCACCGGCCTCGCGCGCGAGCTGCGCGGTGTTGTCGGTGCAGGCATCGGCGACCACGAAGACCTCGATAAGCTCGGACGGATAATCCTGGTCCTTGATGGAGCGAACGAGGTTGGCAATCACGGCCTCCTCGTTATGTGCCGCAATAAAGAAAGCATAGCGATGGAGTTTTTTTGCCTTGGGAGGCGCGACCTCGCCACGAAGAGCGCCAATGACAAAGAAGACCACCTGGTACAGAAAGCAGACCGTGAGCAGCGTGACAACAATCTGGTTGAAGATCACGATGGGTGTGTTGGTTTGTAAAAAGGCGAGCATGCAGGCTCCCAGCAACGCGTTACGTAAACAACCGTATATCTTACCGCAGGCTTACCGAGTTCAAGAAACCACCTAATACTGGCTAGGCTTCGAGCAGACCGAGCTGCGGGACGATTTCGTCGCCAGCGGCAGTACGGCCGAGCGAACGCGGGGCCAGATCATCCAGAACCGCCGCAAGATCCCACGGTAGCTCATCACGGCACTCAATGCGCTCCCCCGTCACGGGATGATCGAATGCCACGCGCCAGGAATGCAGGAACTGCCTGGTCAGGCCCTGGTCAGCGCGCGCATCGCACTTGCCGTAAAGCGGATCGCCCACGCAGGCGTGGTTGATATGGCGCATATGCACGCGAATCTGATGTGTGCGGCCCGTAAATAGGTGGCACTCGACGAGGGTATAGCCGTCGTCAAAACGCGTGGAATCGAAGCGCTCGAGGACCTTAAAGGTCGTGATGGCCTGGCGTGCAAAGGGATCATCGGAAACCGCCATCTTCACGCGGTCCCGCGTAGAACGGGCGATACCGGTATTGATAGTGCCCTCGTCCATGGCAATGTGACCGTGAACAAGCGTAATGTAGCGGCGGTCGAGCGTGCGCGTACGGATAAGATTTTGGAGCGCGCGCTGGGTATCGTCGTCTTTAGCCGCGAGCATAAGGCCCGTGGTATCGCGATCCAGACGATGCACGATGCCGGGGCGGTCCTCGCCCTGAACGGTGCCCAGATGGTCGATACCGCAGTGATAGACCAGGGCATTCGCAAGCGTACCGCTCTCATGACCATGCGCAGGATGGCACACCAGGCCACGCTGCTTAGAGAGCACGATGAAATAGTCGTCCTCATAGCGAATGTCGAGCGGGATGGCCTCAGGAATCACGTCGGTCGGATCGTGCGGCTCGGGCAAGTCAACCGAGATGCGGTCGCCGGCGCGCACGGCATACTTTTTTGACAGGCAGGTCTCGCCGTTGACGGCAACGGCGCCGCCTTCGATCAGATGTGCACAGGCAGAGCGCGTAGGGCAGCCGTCATTGGCACCCAGATAGGCATCGAGACGCTGGCCAGCGCAATCGTCAGCAACAAGGATATGGATGTCGGCCATTAGCGCTCATTCCTTTCGCGAATCTTGCGGGCACGCTCCCCACGCTGCTTGGCTTTGCGCTTGGCGCGTGCCTCATCACGGGCATTGAGCTCGGCAGTCGCATCAACCTCGCGGGCCGCGGGACTCAAGAACATGTAGCCGAAGAGGGCGAGTACAACGCCCACGGTAATGCCGATATCGGCCACATTGAAGACGGGAAAGTCGATGAAGGTGGTGGCAATAAAATCGGTCACGAAGCCAAAGGCCAAACGATCGATAGCGTTGCCAATGGCGCCGCCCGCGACCATAGCCATGCCCACCACCTCCAAGCGAGCAAGCTGGGGCGCGCGAAGCAAGTACGCGGCAATAGCGATAATGACCGCCAACGCCAGCACGGCAAACGCGATGCCATGCCCCTCGCCCATGCTAAAGGCAGCACCGATATTGCGGACAAACATAAAGTCGATGACACCGGGAATGACGGTCGCATGTAAAGCGTCGCCCACGGCACGAACCGCAAGCTTGGTCAGTTGGTCAACGAGCAACACAACGAGCGCCACCCCACCAGTAACGCCTAACCGCCAACGCAAAGGCGGCGTCATATCCCCAGTACGACCCAAATCAATCCCCTACCCTCAGAACAATCGAATTCCGTTGAACGCAATTAACCATCTTATATTGCCATACGCAGAGCGCACGACATATCCACCAACGCAAGCGAAATAACCAGCACAAAACAAAAGCGACATTCCGAATAACGGAATGTCGCTAAATAGCTTTCGACTAAGAGCACAGGTCGAAAGAGAAGGCTCTAGTTCCAACAATGGAAAAGCCGCGTTGCCGTCACCAACTGCGAAAACGTCCCTAAGCGAGCAAGGTGACGTGAAAGAGGAGGGAAGCGTACTTTGGTACGCGACCGACGATTGAACGTCAGATTGCCGCTTAGGGGCGTTTGCAGCGTCGGTAGGTTACGGCGTTCTACGAACGCCGTAACCTACAGCGCGTCAGCGCAGCGCTTACAGATATGTGCGTGGCCGTTGTACTTGCCGACGGTGGTGCGGTAGTTCCAGCAACGGTCGCAGCACTCGCCCTCGGCAGCCTCGATAGCAACGGAGAGCTCCTCGCCCTGGGTCAGCTCAACATCGGAGACGATGTAGAACTCGGCCAGGTCGACAGCCTTGTCGCCGGTCAGCAGCGCGTACATCTCGGCGGGAACGACCGCCTTGACGCGAACCTGCTGGCTCTTGGTGAAGGTGCCGGCAGAGCGGGCATCCTCAAGGGACTTGGTCACGGCGCTACGGAGTTCGAGCGAAGCCTCGAGCACACCCTCAAACTCATTGGCCTCGTCGACCGTGATGGGCGACTTGTACCAATCGAGCAGCGCGGCGTACTTCTGGTGGTCGACGCAGCCGGCGGGCGCATATGCCATGGCCTCATCGACCGTGTAGGACAGGATCGGCTGCAGATCGCGCATGAGCATCGAGAAGAGCTCGGCCAGCACGGTCTGGGCACTGCGGCGCTCGAGCGAGCCGGGCTTGTCGCAGTACAGGCGATCCTTCAGGGCGTCGAGGTACACGTTGGAAAGCTCGGTAACCACGAAGTCATAAAGCGCACGGTAAGCGCGCGGGAACTCGTAGCAAGAGTAAGCGTCGTCGACCTCGGCCTGAACCTGGGTCAGACGGGCAACCATGAGCTTGTCGAGCGGCAGCAGGTCGGCAAAGGCGACACCGTCGGTCTCAGGCTCAAACTGGCCCTCGAGCTCGGAAAGCAGGAAGCGCAGCGTGTTGCGGAAACGACGGTAGGCATCGGACGTACGGGCAAGAATCTCGTGGTCGATGGACACGTCGGAGCTGGTGTCAACGGAGGCAACCCACAGGCGGATGATGTCGGCGCCCATCTCGTCACAGACCTTATTGGGGTCGATGACATTGCCGAGCGACTTGGACATCTTGCGGCCCTGGCCATCGAGTGTGAAGCCCTGCGAGACGACCGCCTTGTACGGAGCATGGCCGTTGGCACCCACCGAGGTGAGCAGCGAGCTCTGGAACCAACCACGGTGCTGGTCGGAGCCCTCGAGATACACGTCCGCCGGGTACTCAAGCTCGGGACGGTACTCGCAGACGGCCTTCCAAGACACGCCGGAATCCCACCACACGTCGAGGATGTCCTTATCGGCCTTGAGGTGATGGCCGCCACACTTGGGGCAAACGCAAGCCTCGCCCAGGTAACTCTCGGGAGCGTCGGTGAACCAGGCGTCGGAGCCCTTCTCGTGGAAGAGCTTGATGACGGCGTCGAGCGTGGCGTCGTTCATGACCTTCTCGCCGCAGTCGGCGCAAGTGTAGCTGGGGATAGGCACGCCCCAGTTGCGCTGACGGCTGATGCACCAGTCGGGACGCTGCTCGACCATGGCGCCGATGCGGTTGGCGGCGTGAGCCGGATACCACTTGACGTTCTCGCGGACCTCTTTGCCAGCCTGCTCGCGCAGACCGGTCTTGTCCATCGAGACGAACCACTGGTCGGTAGCACGGAAGAGCACCGGGTGCTTACAGCGCCAGCAGTGCGGATAGCTGTGCGTGATCTTCTTCTCGAGGACCAGGGTGCCGCGCTCGCGCAGGAACTCGATGATGTGCGGGTTGGCCTCGTCGGTATCCATGCCGCTGAAGGGGCCGCCGGTGCCAAACTCCTCGCCGGTGTAGAACTTGCCGTCGTCATCGACCGGCATGCAAATGTCGGTGATGCCCTCCTTGAGGCAGGCGAAGTAGTCGTCGACGCCGTGACCGGGCGAGTTGTGAACGATACCGGTACCGTCATCGACACCGACGTAATCGGCCAACAGCGCAACGCCCTCGACACCGTCAAAGATCGGCTGCTTATAGTGAATGTGATGGAAGGTCTCGGCGGGAACCACATAGGGCTTGCCGTCGACCACAACCGGGGTGTACTCCCAGCCAAACTCCTCGCAGCACTTGGGAGCCAGGTCCTCGAGCATGACCTCGGCGCGGCCGTCGTGCTCAACGGCGACGTAGGCGGCACCGGGCTTGAGAGAAACTGCCTGGTCGGAGGGGATGGTCCACGGCGTGGTCGTCCAGATGATAAAGTCAACCGGGCCGTCGAAGTTCTCGAGGCCGGCGGGCTTGGAGGTCATCTCAAAGCGCACGAAGATGGACAGGCTCGTCTCGTCGGAGTACTCAATCTCGGCCTCAGCAAGTGCGGTATGGCAGTGCTTGCACCAGTGGACGGGCTTGTGACCGCGATAGATCATGCCCTTGTCGAACATGGCCTTGAAAACCTCGATGTCGGCGGCGTCATGCTGGTGATAGAGCGTCAGATAGGGGTTGTCCCAATCGCCGAGCACGCCCAGGCGACGGAAGCCGGCCTTCTGCAGCTCGATGTTCTCGACAGCGAACTTGTTGCAAAGCTCGCGGATATTAGCCGTGGAGGTCTGGTTGAACTTCTCGGTGCCGAGCTTCTCCTCGACCTTATGCTCGATCGGCTGGCCATGGCAGTCCCAACCGGGGACATAGGGAACCTCATAGCCCTGCATCATCCAGTAACGGTTGATCATGTCCTTCGAGATCTTGTTCATGGCGTGGCCGATGTGGATCGGGCCGTTGGCGTACGGAGGGCCGTCGTGCAGCACGAACTTCTTGTGACCCTCGTTCTTCTTCAGAACCTGCTCGTAGACCTTGTTGTCCTGCCAGTCCTTGAGTCGCTTGGGCTCGGACTTGGAAAGACCGGCACGCATGGGAAAACCGGTCTTGGGCAGATTCATCGTCTGCTTGTACTCGTTTGCCACGGTACCCCTTTCATGTCGTGGGCGCGCACGCCCGTTGGGCACCAAAAAAGCGCCCGTCCCTACAAGCTGGGACGAAGCGCCACAAAACGGACTGTACGCCCGCAAAAGCTCTTCGTTTAACCACCCAGCTTAGATGCCCTCGCCCGCGTATTCGCGCGCTCGCATCCGTTACTCGGCTGGCCTGTATCGACGACCATCTCGGCGATATCTACTAAGACGAGCCTGTGCGACGCGTCCGTTGGGACCGCAGCTCCGGGGTGATTTTCATCGGTCGCATGCACGGGTTCTCAGCGCTCCCCGCTCTCTGTAACATGCGGACGGCCGACTACTCGTCCCCATCAACGCTTATGCGGAGTATGCTAGCACGTTCCGCGCCGGCGAAAAACCCTCAACACTGGTTTTATACGTTCGAAATTTCTCGCGGCTGTGGACCTTCTCTAGGAGCAAAATACCTGAAAGCACTTTATCGAAAGAAAGAAGGTTGCCATGCGCACGATTGGAATGAGTGATTATACCGTTGGCGAGGATTGCTTTACCGAGCTGCCCGCCGCACTGGCCGAGTACGGAGCGACCAAGGTCGCCATCATTGGCGGCAAGCGAGCCCTGGCTGCGGCGCTGCCGGGAATCGAGGCGGCACTTGAAGGTACCGATGTCGAGGTCCTGGAGACGCGCGTCTATGGCACCAACAGTACGCGTGCCAATATCGCCAAGGTCGTGAACTCCCCTGCCTGCCAGGAAGCCGACGTGCTCATCGCATGTGGCGGCGGCAAGGCACTCGACACCGTGAAGACCGCGGCCATCGAGCTCAAGAAGATCGTCTTTACCGTACCGACGATTTGCTCCAACTGCTCGGCCGCGACCGCCATTGCCGTTGTCTACAATGACGATGGCTCGCTCGAGGGCTATTCGTACCCCAACCGACCGGCGCACATCTTCATCAACCCCAAGATCATCGCCGAGGCACCGGCAGAGTACTTCTGGGCCGGCGTGGGCGATGCCCTGTCTAAGCAGCCCGAGGTCGAGTACGCCACGAGCGCCGGTAATTTGGAGCACACCGCCGGTCTTGGCCTGGCACTCGCCCACACCTGCTCCGAGCCGCTGTTTACCTATGGCGTCCAGGGTCTTGAGGACGTGCGCCAGGACCTGTCGACCGAGGCCGTAAAGCAGATCGCGCTCGACATCGTGGTCAACACGGGCTATGTCTCGAACCTGACCAACCAAAACGATTACTACTACAACTCGAGTGTGGCGCACGCGTTCTACAATGCGACGTGCAGCATTGCGCGCGAGGGAACCTATCTGCACGGCGAGGTCGTGAGCCTGGGCGTGCTCGTGCTGTTTGCCTATACGGGCGATACCGAGAACCTTGAGCGCTACGCCGCCTTTAACAAGCAGATGGGGCTGCCCGTGACGCTGGAGCAGGTCGGCCTTACCGAGGCCGACATCCCGGCGCTGTATGAGTATGCCCACGCCACCAACGAGTGGAAGCAGGGTAACCCGGAGCCCTTCACCGACGAGAAGTTTGCCGCCGCCATCAAGGCCGCCAACGCCTACGGCCATTCTATCCTGGCCTAACCGACCAAAACCGCCACAAAGGGGACAATACCTTTGTGGCGGTTTTTTATTGCCGTAACATGCTCGAGTCGAACTCGCTAGCCGGGATAACGCGGTAGCCGTGGCGCAGGAGCAGGTCAACGAAGACACCGTTACCTGTTGTGAGCGTGCCGCTGAAGAATCCGTCGTAGATATGGCCCACGCCGCACGACGGACTGCGATCCTGCAAAATGCACGCAACGATCTCGGACGGGCCGCCCGCTTGCTCGCACATATCGAGCGCACGTTGAGCGCCCAGACGAAATTCGCGATCGACCGAGATACCCTCGCAGGTACGAACTTCTCCGTTCACAATCTCGGACGGCTTGCGCGGCGTGGGCAGGCCGCCAAAGACCTCAGGGCACACCAAGAGGACCTCGGTCCCCGTGCGCTCGCAAGCCTCGATCAGCTCTCGATGATAGTTGTCGAGCCCGTTATACTTGCAGCTCTCGCCCATTAAACAGGCGCTCACCACGATCTTCATATACAACACTCCCCACGCAAAACGCCCCATTTGAGATGGACACTCAAATGGGGCGATTGACACTGCGCAACTAGTATTACTGCTGCTTCGGCATCAGCGGATTCTCGCGCGTGAGGAGATTCATAAACTCCTCGCCCGTGATCGTCTCCTTCTTGTACAGATAACGAGCCAGCTCGTGGAGCTTGAACTTGTTCTCCTTCAGGATCTGCAGAGCGCGGTCGTGCGCATCCTCGATCAGCTTGGCGACAATCGCGTCCACGCGCTCGGCCGTACCGGGGGCGCAGGTGAGCGACGTGTCCTGGTTGAGGTACGCATTCTGAACGGTACCGAGCGCCATCATGCCAAACTCGTCGGACATACCAAAGCGCGTCACCATATTACGGGCGAGCTTGGTAGCCTGCTCGATGTCGTTGGCGGCGCCGGTCGTCATCTCTCCAAAGATGAGCTCCTCGGCTGCGCGGCCACCGCAATAGACAGCGAGCTTGTCCAAGACCTCCTGGCGCGTCGTCAGGAAGCGCTCGTCCTCCTCGACCTGCATGGTATAACCAAGAGCACCGCTCGTGCGCGGCACGATGGTGATCTTCGTGACCGGCGCAGAGCCCTTCTGGCGAGCGGCAACGATGGCATGGCCGATCTCGTGATAAGAAACGACCTGCTTCTCGTGGTCGGACAGCACCGTGGACTTACGCTGTTGGCCGGCAATGACGACCTCCACCGACTCCTCGAAGTCGTCCTGGGTTGCACGCTTGCGACCCTCGCGAACGGCACGCAGGGCGCCCTCGTTGATGATATTGGCCAGGTCGGCGCCCGAGGCACCGGGCGTGGCGCGGGCAATCGCGGTCAGATCGATCGGCGGCTCGGTCTTCACACTCTTGGCGTGGAGCTCGAGGATGTTCTTACGGCCGGTCAGATCGGGCAACTCGACGGGGATGCGGCGGTCAAAACGACCGGGGCGCAGTAGAGCGGGATCGAGACTGTCGGGGCGGTTGGTTGCGGCAAGGACAACGATACCCTTGTGGTTATCGAAGCCATCCATCTCGGTCAGCAACTGATTGAGCGTCTGCTCGCGCTCGTCGTTGCCGCTAAAGCCGCCGCCATCGCGCTTCTTACCGATGGTATCGATCTCATCGATAAAGACGATACACGGGGCCTTTTCCTTGGCCTGCTTAAACAGGTCACGAACCTTTGCAGCGCCGCGACCAACAAACATCTCAACGAACTCAGAGCCCGAAATGCTAAAGAACGGAACACCGGCCTCGCCGGCAACAGCCTTGGCAAGCAGGGTCTTACCGGTACCCGGAGGGCCAACAAGGAGAGCACCGCGCGGCAGCTTGGCGCCGATCTCCTCGTAGCGCTGCGGCTTCTCCAGAAAGTCGACGACCTCCTTGAGAGACTCCTTGGCCTCTTCCTGGCCAGCGACGTCCTTAAAGGTCACGCCCACGTCCTTGGAGGCAATCACGCGCGCGCCGGACTTGCCCAGTCCGCCGCCGCCAAAGCCACCGCCGCCAAAGTTCATCGAAGGACCGTCATCACCCATGGCCTTCTTCATGCGGCGGTTGAGCCACCAGCCGATCAGGAAGAAAATCGCCATGGGAAGGATGAGCGTAAGCAGGTAGTAGGTCATCAAACCCGAGTTTTTATCGGGAACGACCGATTCCAGCGAAGCGCCAGACTCAAGCACGCGATCGGTAAAGCCCGTATCGTTCGGCACACCGGTCGTCTTATAGGCGATGTTCTCGTCCTCGCCCTTCTTGGTGTAATAAATCGAGTAATCGTCCGTGTTGTACTCGACCTTGTCGACACTCTTCTTATCGAGCGCTTTGACAAACGTCGAGTAATCGGTCTTCGTAATCTGCTGCGTGTGACCGATGTTGGGGAACAGAACGGTCGAGAGCACGAGGTAGACGACGAAGGCGATGAGCACGTAGAGGATCATATTCCGTCTACGCTTGTTGTCATCCATCTCCATCTGCTTGAACTCCATCTACTGGGGTTGATAATGGTTTCTAGAATACCCAACCCGAGCGACGATAAACCTACGCTGGGCACGAAAGGACAGAGATGGCATCACTGGAAGTCGGCAAGGTTCAAATCTATACGGGAGACGGCAAGGGCAAGACGACGGCTGCGCTGGGGCTCGCGCTGCGCGCCACGGGCTATGGACTTAACGTGCTCATGCTTCAGTTTGCCAAGAAGCTGCACTGCGCCGGGCATGATGCGGCGCCCCGTTTGGGTCTGCGCATCGTACAAGCCGACCGCGACACGCCCGAGGCCTGCGCCGCACAGGTCATGGAGCTCGCACACGAGCAGATTTCGCAAGTTGACGTGCTAATCCTGGATGAGCTAGGAGAAGCCATGCGCCGAGGATTTGTGGCGCGAGAGGATGTGGAGAGGCTGATTGCGCTGAAGCCCGCCACCACGGAGCTCGTGCTCACCGGACGCGGGCTGCTGCCACTCGCCGACCTTGCTGACCTGGTAACCGAAATGCACCCCGTCAAGCACTACTTCGATGAAGGCCTCCTAGCCCGCCAAGGCATCGAATACTAATTGGTCCGAAGGGGACGGAGAATAACGGATCATCGACATCATGACGAAGAGCAATGATCCGTTTTCCTCCGTCTCATACGGATCATTAGGCAGTAGGGCGGCCGAGCCAGTTGCCGCTGTGGTGGTAGATGGTGAACATCGTGGCCGTGATGAGCCAGGTTACGGGGTAAACCAACAGCAGGTGCTCAAGAGACGGATCGAACGGCATAATCGCAAACACCCAGATCACCCTGAGCACGACAGTGCCAAAAATCGTGAGCAGCATGGGCTGCAAGCTCACGCCGGCACCGCGAATGGAGCCCGACGCGTTCTCGATAATCGAGAAGATCGCGTAGAACGGCGCGATGAAATGAAGAATCGTCGTGGTGTACGCCGAAATCGAAGCATCGTCGACAAACAAACGCGACAGAGGACCCGAGAACACCAGGAGCACGGCAGACAGGCCACCAATGAGCATAAACGACAGCACGAGCGACGTGTGATATCCCTTGCGCATGCGCTCGTAATTGCGCGCGCCAAAGTTCTGCGCCGAGAACGTGGTGATCGATACGCCGAGCGCCTCGGTCACCATCCAGATAATGCCATCCAGGCGCCCAGATAGACCCCAAGCAGTTGTGACATCGGCGCCAAACGAATTAACCGACACCTGGATCAGCACGTTCGAGATCGAATAGGCAGCCGATTGAAAACCGAGTGGCAGACCACACGAGATCATACTCTTGCAAATATCGCGATCGATGCCGAGCTTAGACAGCGAAAGACGCCATGCACCCGGAGCGCGCATCATGCGCAACACGATCATCGTTGCATTGGAGCAAATGGTCAGCGCCACTGCGATGCCGCAGCCCAGCGCCTCCATATGAAGCACAGCAACGAAGATGACATCCAGCACCGCATTAACAAGGCAGCCGGAAGCGATAATCACAGCAGGCCCGCGCGTGTCGCCCACGGCACGCAGCAGTGCGGTTCCCATATTAAGCAGCAGCGCCGCAACCATCGCGGCAAAATAACAGCGAGCATAGGCAACGCCCTCGGCAAGTAGCTCGTGCGGCGTGTTCATAAGCACTAGCATGGGTTCAACGAACACTATGCCAAGAATCGAGAAAACGATACCGCCCACTAGCGCGAGCGTCATGGCCGTATGGACCGAACGACTCAGTCGCTCATCATCGTGCTGGCCAAAATACTGACCGGTAATGACCGCGCAGCCGGCGCCGACGCCAACGCAAAAGCCAATGCAGAGCTCGGTGAGCACCATCGTGGCTTGAATGCCACCCAGCGCGAGCTTGCCGCCAAACTGACCGACGATATACGTACCGATAAGCGTGTAGGCCTGCTGAAAAAACGAACTAAAAAAGATGGGAACGCACAGCGACAGTAATTGCTGCCAAATGACACCTTGCGTTACATCGATAGCCGTAGATTTCTTAGCCACACGCCCTCCCCACACGCATACGTCAAACAGTAAAACAGCAATTAAAAACCAAAGCCAAATCCAGCTTAGCACCGACTGGCGGCGACCGAAACACCCCGAATTAGAGCACAGTGCGGAATAACAGCCTAGTGATACAAACCCGGCTGGTAGTGATACTCATTGCTCACGTGCGGGCATAGCTGCCAAAAGGCGACGGCGCTCGCCGCGGCCACGTTGAGCGAATCGACCCCGTGCGCCATCGGAATACGCACCGCGTGGTCACAGCCGGCAATGGTCTTGGCGCCCAAGCCGGCACCCTCGGTGCCCATAAAAATCGCCAAGCGATCAATCTTCTGCAGCACAGGATCGTCCAGCGACACTGAATCGTCCGTCAACGCCATAGCGGCACACGAAAAGCCAGCATCGTGCAGCGCGCTCAGGCCATCATGCGGCCACACACGAGCCTCGCTGCCAATGCGCGTCCACGGCACCTGAAACACGGTGCCCATGCTCACGCGGGCCGAGCGACGGTACAGCGGGTCGCAGCACGTCGGGCTGACCAAAATACCATCAACGTTCAATGCGGCAGCAGAGCGGAAAATCGCGCCAACATTGGTGTGATCGACAATACCCTCAAGCACGCACACGCGCACCGGACGATCCCCCGCCGCCTCGACGACGCCGCCCAAGAACTCATCAACCGGAATCTGGCGCGGGCGACGGAACGCCGCCAGCGCGCCGCGCGTCACGTTAAAGCCCGTCAACTGCTCCATAAGCTCCATCGAGGCCACGAACACGGGAACCGGACCCGCACCTTCGCGAACCGCCAGGCGCTCGAACAGCGGCATCATCTGGTCAAGCCAGCGCTCGCCCAAAAGAAAGCTCACCGGCTCGTATCCGGCGCGAACCGCACGCTCGATGACCTTGGCGCTCTCGGCGATAAAGATGCCCTTTTGCGGCTCCAACACGCAGCGCAGCTCGCGCTCGGTCAGGCGCACGTAGGCATCGAGCCGGTCGTCCTCGAGCGAATCGATTCGCAGAACCTCAACGGCATCAGTCATAGCAGCCAGCCCGCACCTTTCTTTACAGCACATCTATACCAAACGAGGCGACGCTAAGCGCCGCCCCATGCATTCAATCAACCCGATGATACCGTTCACACCAGACGATTTACGCCTCAACGCGACGATACGTCACGAACTCATAATCGATGCCCTCGTCACCCTCACCGGCGGCAATCGTCGCGACCCCGCTACGCTGCGCAATCTTCCACGCAGGATCGGCTTCCAAATCGGGAAAGTACGTATCCACAACATGGACGCAGTGGTTATGCGTGACCTCGGCCTCGACGCAATACGGCAAAAACTGCCGATAGACATCGCCGCCACCGATCACCCAGGCAACGGGCTCATCGGCAACCGCGGCGAGCGCCTCGTCGATGCTGTGCACCACGTCGACACCCTCGGGCGCAAAATCCTCGTCGCGCGTAAGCACGATATTGCGGCGGTTCTTGAGAGGACGCCCGCCGGGAAAACTCAGCAGGGTCTTACGCCCCATAATAACCGGGCAACCTTTGGTGCACGCAACAAAATGGCGCATGTCGGCGCGATTGGACACTACCATGTCGCCCTCGCACCCAATGCCCCAGTCGTCACACACGGCGACAATGGCAGAAAGCTTACACGTCATGAGTGCCACCTACACCGCAATGGGGATGTTCTTGACCTGCGGACCGTGCTCGTAGCCCTCCACGATCAGGTCATCGGTCGTAAACGCATAGAAATCGTGCACGTCGGGGTTCAGCGTTACCTTGGGCGCCGCAAACTGCGGGCGCTCGATAAGCTCACGGACGATATCGACGTGGCGGTCGTAAATGTGGGCATCGGCAATCACATGCAGCAGCTCACCCGGAATCATATCGACCGACTGTGCGACCATCATCAGCAAGATGGCGTACTGGCACACATTCCAGTTGTTCGCGGCCAAAATGTCCTGGCTGCGCTGGTTGAGAATCATATTGAGCGTTGGCTTGTCGTCCTGCGGACGCTGCGTCACGTTATACGTCACGCTGTACGCGCACGGATACAGGTGCATCTCGGACAAGTCGCTGAACACATAGGTATTCGTCATAATGCGACGGCTATACGGCGTGTTCTTGAGGTCGTACAGCACGCGGTCCATCTGGTCGAAATCGCCCTCGGCATAATGGCTTTTCTGGCCAATTTGGTACCCGTAGGCCTTGCCGATGGAGCCAGTCTCGTCGGTCCACTCGTCCCAAATATGGCTATTAAGATCGTGGACGTTATTAGACTTCTTTTGATAGATCCACAGGATCTCGTCCATCGCAGACTTAAGAGCCGTGCGGCGCAGCGTAAGCGCAGGGAACTCTTCGCGCAGGTCGTAGCGCGCCGTGACGCCAAAGTTTTTAATGGTATAGGCAGGGGTGCCGTCCTCCCACACCGGGCGGACCTTTTGGCCCTCGGTCGTGGTGCCATGGTCCAAGATATCGCGGCACATGGTTACAAACTGTTGATCAGCTTTGCTCATTGACCCTCCTGTCAGTCGCCTACAAGCGAGATTCATTGTAGCCCAGGCGCACGCGGCCCCACAGCCCAAACATAAGCCCTCATTTTCTGACATATGACGGAAATTCCTTGCGCAAATCCGCACGTTCGATATTCTATTGTTGACATATGTCAGATTTGGAGAGTGCATGGCAGGAAGACGCGAAAAATTGCGCCGCGTCGGGATCATCCCCGAATATCGCGGTTTTACCCCCGATGGCCTGGCGAGCGGAGACGCTATCGATATGACAGTCGACGAGCTCGAGGTCTTGCGCCTATGCGACCTGGAAGGCTTCAATCAGGAGGAAGTCGCCCAGTGCATGGGCATTGCCCGCGCCACGGTGGCGGCAATCTGCAGCCGCGCGCATCGCAAGGTGGCAAACGCGCTGGTCAATGGACGGGCGATCGTCATCGAAGGCGGAAACATCGCGTACTCCCCCATCACCACGACAACGGCCGCATGGCCAGCAAAGGAGGCTGACACCATGAGGGTGGCAACGACGTACGACAACGGCAACATCTTTATGCACTTTGGCCGCAGCGAACAGTTCAAGATCTATGACATCCAGGATGACAAGGTGCTCAACGAGCAGGTCGTAGGCACCGGTGGCACCGGCCACGGCGCCTTGGCGGGCCTGCTTGCCAACGGTGGCGTTGACACGCTCATCTGCGGCGGCATCGGCGGTGGCGCTATCAACGCGCTTGCTCAAGCCGGCATCACGGTATACGCAGGCGCCCAGGGCAGCTGCGATGCGTGCGTCGAGGCCCTTATCGCCGGCACGCTCGCACAGAACGGCGAGGCCACGTGCGGCTGCCACGGCCATGACCACGAGCACGCACATGAGCATGGCGAGTCCTGTGGTTGTCACGGCCATCACGAGCACGAGGGCCACGAGGGCTGCGGCTGCCACTAGCGGCACGGCACCGCAAACTCGGGGCGCGACACAGAACGCAACCCAACAATCAAAGCCAACAACAAAGGCCACCCGGTAGCTTCCGAGTGGCCTTTGCCATATCAAGCTGGAATTACAGCACTATTTCTTATTACGCATCTGCGCTTCCATTTGACGCAGCAGGTCCATATCGGACTTGGGGCCGCCCGTTCCCAGGCCGCCCATGCCGCCCAGCCCCATGGCATCCAAACCGGGAATATTGGGCATGCGCATCTTTTTGCCCTTCTTACCCTTCTTGCCCTTCTTGCCGCCGGCCTGCGCCTGATTGGCCATCGTGCGCATGCGGCCCATCATCTTATTCATCTCGCCCCACTGCTTCATAAGGCTATTGACCTCGGTGGGGGTCACGCCGGCGCCCTTGGCAATGCGGGCACGGCGCTGGCCGTTGATGATGGAGGGGCGAAGGCGCTCCTCCTTGGTCATCGACATGATGATGGCCTCGTTCTTATCGAAGATACCTTCGTCCAGATTGCCACCCATCCGGTTAAGCGCACGCTGGCCACCGGGGAGCATGCCCAGAATGCCCTTCATGCCGCCCATCTTCTTGACGGCCTTCATCTGGTCGAGCATGTCGTTCATGGTGAAGCCCTCGCGCAGCATGCGCTCGGCAGCCTCGAGCTGCTCGGCGTCGGCCGCCTCCTGGGCCTTCTCAATAATGCCGACAACGTCGCCCATGCCCAAGATTCGCTTGGCCATACGATCGGGATAGAACGGCTCCAGCGAATCGGGCTTCTCGCCCATGCTCACGAACTTGATGGGCTTGCCGGTCACCTGGCGCACGGAAAGCGCGCCGCCGCCACGGGCATCGCCGTCGAGCTTGGAGATGATCACGCCGTCAAAGTCGGTACGCTCGGCGAAGGTCGAGACGACGTTGACAATATCCTGGCCGGTCATGGCATCGACGACCATCAGCACCTGATCGGGCTTGACGGCCTTCTTGATGTCCACGGCCTCCTGCATCATCTGCTCGTCGATCTGCAAACGACCGGCGGTATCGACGATGACCACGTCACGCAGGTGGTCGACGGCCTCCTGAATGGCGCCCTTGGCGATGTCGACCGGGTGTGCACCGTCGCCTCGGAAGACCGGGACACCGATCTCTCCGCCGAGCGTGGCAAGCTGGTCGGCAGCGGCGGGACGGTAGACGTCGCACGCGGCGAGCAGCGGCGAGCGGCCCTGCTTCTTGAGCAGGTAGGCCAGCTTTACGGCCGCCGTAGTCTTACCGGAGCCCTGCAGGCCCACGAGCATGATGACATTGGGGATGCGGTTGCTAAAGACGAGCTTGCTCTCGGTGGAGCCGAGCATCTCGGTGAGCTCGTCGAGCACGATCTTGACGACGTTTTGCGCCGGCGACAGCGACTCCATGACCTCGGCGGTCATGCAGCGCTCCTTGGTCTTGGCGACGAACTCCTTAACGACCTTAAAGTTAACGTCGGCCTCGAGCAGCGCCATGCGAATGTCGCGCATGGCAGAGGTGATATCGGCCTCGGTCAGCTTGCCCTTGCCGCGCAGGCGGTCAAATGTGTCGTTGAGACGATCGCTCAGGGAATCAAACACTAGTCACTCCTTAATTGGACTCGCCCACCAGGGCGCGGCAGAAATCTTTGGCATTGAACTCCTGCAGGTCATCGACCTGCTCGCCCACGCCCACGCGCAGAATCGGGAGCTTGAGTTTCTCGGCCACGGCCATGGCAATACCGCCCTTAGCCGTGCCGTCGAGCTTAGTCATGATAATACCGTCCAGGCCCAGTGTCTCGTTAAACTCGAGCGCCTGGTTCAGACCGTTCTGGCCGGTGGCGGCATCGATCACGAGCACGACTGAGACGGGCATGGGGCCGGCGGCCATATTGGCGGCGCGCTTACGCGTCACGTTAACCACCTTGTCAAGCTCCCGCATGAGCTCGGGGCTCGTGTGCAGACGACCGGCAGTGTCGATAAGCACCAGGTCGCTGCCGCGCTTGTCGGCCTCGTCGAGCACGTCGTAGCAAACACTTGCCGGGTCGGAGCCGCGGTCGCGCTTGATGACGGGGACGCCAGCGCGCTGGCCCCACACATCGAGCTGCTCGATAGCGGCAGCGCGGAACGTATCGGCAGAGCCGATCACGACGTTCTTGCCGCGGGCGGCCATGGCGCTCGCGATCTTACCGACCGTCGTGGTCTTGCCAGCGCCGTTAATGCCCACAAACAGCACGCAGCTCGGCGTATCGGAGAACGGATCGCGCTCGATGGGCACAAAGTGCTGCTCAAGCTGCTCGGCCAGGGCACGGCGAAGCTGCGGAGCGGTCTTGAGGTTCTTCTTGGCCGCGGCATCGCGCAGGTCATCGGATACCTTGATCGCGACCTCGGCACCCATGTCACCCATAACGAGGGTGTCCTCTAGGTCCTCCCAAAAATCCTCGTCGACCTCGCCGCCAAAGTAAAAGACCTCGTTGAGGGCCTCGCGGCTGCGCTCAAGTCCGCGCGAGAGAGCATCGAAGAATCCCATTATGCATTCACGACCTTTCCGGTTTCGCGATCGAGTTTTTGCGAGACGACGCGACTGACGCCGTCGGCTTGCATCGAGACGCCGTAGAGGACGTCAGCGTCCTCCATAGTACGGCGCTGATGCGAGATAACCAAGAGCTGCGTATCGGAACGCAACACGTCGAGCGCGCCGATGAGCTTGGACAGGTTGGCGTCATCGAGCGCCGCCTCGACCTCGTCCAGCACATAGAACGGCACCGTGCGCGTGCGGTACACGGCAAAGAGCAAGGCGAGCGCCGTCAAGCTCTTCTCGCCGCCCGACATGAGCATCATCTTGGTGATGCGCTTGCCACGCGGCTGCGCCACGACCTCGATGCCCGTCTCGGCCGGATGCTCAGGGTCGGTCATCTCCAGATGCGCCTGGCCACCCGGGAACAGCATGGCGAAGATCTCGCGGAAGTTCGCATCGACCTTCTCAAACGTCACCAGGAATGCCTTGCGCATCTTGCGATCAATGGCCACCGTGATCTTGGTGAGCGCCTTGCGCGCGCTCTCCAAATCGGCCAGCTGCTCCTCGATGTAATCGGCGCGGCGCTTGAGCTGCTCGTACTCCTCCATGGCAACTTGGTTAACGGGACCAAGGTTGTTGATCTGGCGCACAAGCTGGTTGAGTTCGCGCTCGGCGGCATCGCGGTCCGTGGGCGCCGGAAGCATGAGCGCTTCCTCGAGTACCGTGGTGCCATCGGCGGTAATGGCCTTAATGGCGGCCTCTACCTGCACCTCGAGCTTGCCACGCGCGACCTTGAACTCGTTTTGCGCGGCGGAGGCGGTATCGACTCGCTCCTTAGCGCGGGCAACCTCTGCCTTGGCATCCTCGATGGTCTTCTTGAGCGAAGCGGAGTCCGCCTCCTCCAGAGAGGCCTGGTCACGCAGGCGCGCTGCCCAATCCGACGCGCGTTCCAACAGGGCAGAATAGCGTTCGTGCATGGGGTCGACGCGCAGGCGCAGCAGCTCGAGCGAGCGCGAAGCCTGGCGTGTTCCGCGGATACGACGGTCGATGCCCTCAAGACGATGCTCAAGGTCGGGCACGCGGCCCTTCAGCGAACGCAGGCGTTCGCTCGTCTGGGCTAGGCGAACCTTGGCATCGGCGAGCTTACCGGCTGCCTCGGAGTCGTCACGGCGCACGCGATCGAGCTCGTCGTTGGCTTCGGCAATCTGAAGAACCAGGTCGCCTGCCTGCGCACGGGCCTCGTCGCGCGAACGGGTGAGCTCGTCAACGCGCGGGCGCGCAGCGCGAACGGCCTCGGCGGCCTGCTCGCGGCGCTTGGAGATGCGCACGCGCTCGACCTCGGCATTGTTGGCGCTTTGCTCCAAGCGGCCGATCTCGGAGAGCAGCGAGCGGCGCTCGCCTTCAAGACGGGCGATCTCGCCGGCGGCATCGCCCTCAGCGGCACGCGCCTCTTCGACGGCCGCATTCGCCTCGACGACCTGATCCGACACATGCTCAAACACGGCAGCCAGATCGGGCTCAAGCCCCTCCAGCTCGCGAATGCGACGCTTACGCTCCAGAGCACCCGAGGCCTCGCCAGCATCGAGGCCCACGCGCACCAGGCCGCCACAGCTCACGCGGGCGCCATCGGGAGTCACATAGGTCACACCGTCAACGACCGGCGCCAACAGCGCGGCAGCCAAGTCATCGACCACGTAATAGCCGCCGAGCAGCGCCTCGACGACGGGTCCGTAGCCTGCGCGCACGGACAGACGATCAACCAGGCGGATACCGGCAGCGCCCTCAGCGGCGGTAGAGTCGCTCACGTCGCGCGCCACCAGCAGTGCTTCGCCCGAGGCCTTCTTTTGGTCCAGAGCCGCACGACCGGCACGCTCAAGCGCGGACGTATCGTCGAACAGAAGCGCATCGATATCGCCGGCGAGCAATTGCTCAACCAGGCCCTCAAGCTCGCGCGGGGCTTCGAGCACATCGCCCAGGCGACCCGTTACGTCATCGCCCAGCGCACCCACCAGACGGCTCACGAGCGGCGAGCTGTCGGCCATGCGCGCATCAAGCTTCTTTTGGCTGGCAAGCTCCGAGCGCACCTCGGATAACTTGTTGCGCGCCTCGCTCTCACGATTACGCAAGTCCTTCAGGGCCGCACGGGCGACCTCGGTGGCCTCACGCGCATCGACCTGAGCCTGGCGCGCCTCCTCAAGAGCGCCCTCAAGCTCCTCGGCGCGGTCGCGACGGCTCTCGAGCGAGGCCGTGACCTCCTCGAGCTGTTCATCGATCTGCTCCAGGCGCGAGGCATACATGTTGTCCTCGACCTCGGCATTGCTCAAGGAATCCTTCACCTTAGCGAGCTCGAGCGCGGCGTTATCGGCCACACGCTGCACATCGCGCTGCTCACGCGTGAGCTGCGAAATCTGATTGTCGAGCGCAACGCGACGCTCGTGGAGCTCAGCGGCAGCAGGACCAGCGGCGTCAACGTCCTCCTGAGCCTGCATGTGCGCACCGGTCACTTCCTCAAGCTGCGCACGCGCGTCCTCGAGCTCCTCGACCACGCGACGTCGCTGATGCTCGGAGCTCGAAATCTGCCCGCGCATGTCAGACAGGCGCGACACCATGTTGTGGCCCTTTTCCTCGAGCAGGCGCATGTCGGAGTTAATGCGGCCGACCACATCTTGCATATGACGGCGCTGCTCGCCCAGGTCGCCCACAAACAGGCCCTTTTCCTCGAGCATAACCTGAAGCTTCTCGAGCTCGCGCTCCTTTTCGCCCAAGCGGTACTGCGCAAGCTCCAGCTCGGCGGCACCTTCCTTGGAACGGCTCTCCAAGTCATTCCACTGCGACTGCAGCGAACGCAGCTCGTCGACGGCTAGCATCTGCGTAAGCTCGTTCGCGCGCGAGGACAGCTCTTTGTACTTGCGCGCGCGATCGACCTGACGCTCCAGCGGTCGCAGCTGACGGGCGATTTCCTTATTGATGTCGCGAGCACGCGTCAGATGCTCGTCCATCGACTTAATCTTTTTGAGCGCACGCTCCTTGCGGCGCTTGTGCTTGGAGATGCCGGCGGCCTCCTCGATGAGGGCGCGACGCTCCTCGGGGCGGCTCTGCAAAATGGCGTCGAGCTTGCCCTGGCTGATGATGGAATGCGTATCCTTGCCCAGGCCCGAATCGTGCAGGATGTCCTGAATGTCCATCAGGCGGCACGGACTCGAGTTGATGAGGTACTCGCTTTCGCCCGAGCGATACATGCGACGGGTGATGGCGACCTCGTCAAAATCGACGGGCAGCATATGGTCCGAGTTATCGAGCACCAGCGTGACCTCGGCGACACCCACCGGCTTGCGCGCTGACGAGCCCGAGAAGATGACATCCTCCATGGCCTGGCCGCGCAGCTGCTTGGCGCTCTGCTCGCCCAGGACCCACAGAATCGAGTCAGAGATGTTCGATTTTCCCGAGCCGTTGGGACCGACGATGACGGTCAGGCCCGGCTCAAACGTCATATGGGCGCGGTCGGCAAACGACTTGAACCCTTTGAGCGTGAGGGACTTGAGATACACGGTTCCTCGCTTACACGTGCTTCTTGTTCAGAATCACGCCGTTGGTGGTGTAACCCATGCGATCGAGCGCTTCGAGCGCGGCGGCTCCCTCGGCTTCCTTCTTTGAGGAGCCGGAGCCGCGACCCTGACGAATACCATCGATCAAAACCACGGCGGTAAAGGTGGGCGCATGCGCCGGGCCCTCGGAGCCAACGAGCTTATACGCCGGGGGCTCGTGACCGTCGGCTTGCACGCACTCCTGCAAAAACGACTTGGGGTTCGCGGGATGCTCGGCGCGCTCGGAAGCCAAATGCGGCTTAAGCGTACGATGGATAAACTCCGCCGCAACGTCCCAGCCGGCATCCAGGTACAGTGCGCCCACGAGCGACTCGTAGACGTTCTCGAGCGCCGAATGCAGGCCGCGCGCACCGGTACCGGTCTCGGAGGCACCAAAGATGATGATGTCGTCGATGCCCAGCTCGTGAGAAACCTCGGACAGCGTAGCGCCCGAGACAAGCGACACCTTCAGGCGCGTGAGCTTGCCCTCGTCAAACTCAGGATAGGACTCAAACAGGGAGCGTGCGACCACAGCACCCAAAATGGAATCGCCCAAGAACTCAAGGCGCTCATAGCTGGCAGAAACCGGCTGGCCCTCGACTGCCGAGGGATGCGTAAGGGCCGCGCGCAGCAGCACCTTATTATTGAACTCGTGGCCCAGGATTTCCTGGGCACGCGTAAGTCGTTCGGATAAAGCCAAGACCTAGGCCTCCCTGGCGTTTTCGATCGCGTCGACGGCGTCGGCGACAGAGTTGAGCGAGAGCAGAGTCTCGTCATCGATCTCGAGGTTGAACTCGTCCTCGATAGCCGTAACCAGCTGCAGGCGCTCGAGCGAGTTGGCATCGAGGTCGTCAAAGGTGGTCTCATCGCTAATTTCGGCAACATCGACGCCCAGAACGTCAGCAGCGACCTCGGCGATCTTGTCGAAGATTTCGGAGCGGTCCATAGCGCTTCCTCTCATAGTGCATGAATACCAAAAGAATGGTACCGCCCGGGCGGTACCAAGACACGGTTCTGATTCTACCCCACGACGTGCGCCCCAAGACGCATAACGCCGCTGTTATAAAACGATACCGTCCATAGAGTTGGCGACATTCTCGACCAGCCCCGCGCGCACGGCTTCGGCCGCCGCGAGCGTACCGTTTTTGACAGCCTCGACCGAGGTGGCGCCATGGCCGATCAGGACCACGCCGCGCAGGCCCAAAAGAATCGCGCCGCCCTTGGCGTCGCCCGAAAGCTTGGCCTTAATCTCGCGCATCTGCTTTTTGATAAGCAGCGCGGCAATCTTGGTGCCGAGCGAAGACATAAAGACACCCTTGAGCTCCTGCAGCAAAAACTTGGCAGCACCCTCGGTGGCCTTGAGCGCAATATTGCCCGACATGCCATCGGCAACGACGACATCGAAGTTACCTGAGGTGATGTCCGTTCCCTCGCAGTTACCAACAAAGCCGGGAACGGCGGCCTTCATAGCAGGGAAACAGGCCTTGGTAAAGTTGGAACCCTTCTCGTCCTCGGTGCCGTTGGCAAGCAGGCCCACGCGAGGATGCTCAATGCCCAGGACGACGCGGGCATAGGCGCTGCCCATCTGCGCAAAGCGCACCATATCGTCAACCTCGACATCGGGGTTGGCACCCATGTCGCACAGCACCGTCAGACCGCCGGCGCGATTGGGCAGTGCATTGGTCAGACAGGGGCGCACCGGCTGCTTTTTGCCTTCGGCCTGATACCTAAACGGCGTCACGTAGGCGGTCGCAGCAGCGGTCATGGCACCGGTCGAGCCGGCGGAGAAAAACGCATCCGCGTTGCCCTTCTTGATGGCGCGGCAAGAAAGAACGATCGACGACTTACGCTTGGTCATCACGGCGCGAATGGGATCGTCATCCATGGCGATAACGTCGGGCGCCTCAAGGGCCTCAACACGTGCATGGGAAGCTGCAAAGGGATTGACGATTTCGGCGGGGCCAGCTGCCAAGACCTCGATATCGGGATCGGAGGCAAGTGCAGCCTCGATACCATCGAGAACAACCTGAGGTTTCTCGTCTCCGCCCACAACGTCTACACAAACGCGAACGTTACTCATATACATGCTCCTTATACAAAAATGGCCGACTCATTGAGCCGGCCATTGTGGTTCCATTTGGAACGGCATCGCATCCAGAGTATACCGTTACTCGGTAACGATAACCTCGCGGTCCTTGTAGAAACCGCAGCTGGGGCACACGTGGTGCGGAAGCTTGACAGCACCGCAACGGGGGCACGTGGACTGAGCCGCAGCCGAGATCTTCATGTTGGCGGAACGACGGGTGTGAGTGCGGATACGACCCTGCTTTTGTTTAGGTACGGGCATAGTGACCTTCCTTATGAACTATCCAGTGTGGCGATTACGCGCAAGTAGCGATACTACCACAGTTTTACTCATCAAGCTTGAGATTCTTCAATGCTGCAAATGGATTTTCCGTGGCAGCGGCCCATTCTGCCTCTGCCTGGGCGGCGCAATCGCATTGCTCGATGTTGAGATTGCAACCGCAAGTGGGGCACAGACCGCGACAATCGGGCTTGCAAAGCACCACAAACGGTGTGTCCATAACGACCGCGTCATTGATGGGCTCGCCCAGATCGACGATGCGGTCCTCACCCAGGAGCTCGTAGCCGTCCTCGTAGGCCTCGGGATCCTCGGGCTCCTCAAAGAGGTAGAACTCCTCGATCTCGCCAGCGATATCAAACGAGGCGGGCTCCAGGCAACGATCGCACTCGCCGGTGGCGTGCGCGCGGACCATGCCCGTGAGCAAGACACCGGTACCGGCATTGGTAAAGACAACGTCGTAGTCGATGCCGTCCTGTAGCTGGTACTCCTTCTCGCCCACCGTGTAGGTGGCGACATCGACCTTACCGGTCAGCGGATACGAATCTCCAGGAAACTCGAGCTGCTCGGAAAGATCGACGGTAACGCTCGGGAACTCAGCCATTACCACTGACCATTCTGTTGGGCGGCACCCTCGTTGAGCTGCTGACGGCAACGGGTAACGGTGCCGGTCAGGCTCTTGAGGTTCTCCTCCAGGTGCGTAAAGACCTGCTCTGCGTAGTCCTCGGCAGCATAACGCGTCTCGCGCTCGTACTGCTGGGCACGATCGCGGATGTCGTCGGCTTGCTGTTGCGCAAGGCGGACGATCTCCTGCTCACCGGCAATGGTGAGGGCCTGCTGCTGAGCGTCAGCGATGATGGAATCGGCCTGAGCGGCGGCGGAAGCCATAAGCTCCTCGCGCTCCTTAAGGATACGGCGGGACTTCTGCCACTCCTCGGGATAGCTCATGCGGATCTCGTCGAGGATGTTGAAGAACACGTCGGCGTCGATGACCTTGAACTGAGCGTTCTTGCCGAAAGGCGGCTTGGCTTCCTCGATCAGCCCTTCGAGCTCATCGACCAAGCTGACGATCCTATCGCCAGGAAAATTCTCGCCCGGCATCCGGTCTCCTTTCATAGGTAACATATCATCGTGCTAGTTTACCACATGCCACCAGGCAATAAGAAACGTCACGAAAAGCGATGTTTGAGCGCTTCGACCACGTTGGGCGGGACAAACGTCGATACATCGCTGCCGAGCGAGGCGATCTGGCGTACCACCGAGCTCGAGATATAGCCGTACTGCGGCGCACTCATGACAAAGATGGACTCCAGCTCGCTATCCAGGCGATAGTTAAGGTCGGCCTGCTGCAGCTCATACTCAAAGTCGGTCATGGCGCGCAGGCCCTTGACCACGGCACCCGCCCCCTGCTCACGAGCGAAGTCGACCAAGAGGCCGGTAAAGGGCAGGACCTCGACGCCGTCGATATCACCGAGCGCCTCGCGGGCCAGCGCCACGCGCTCATCGAGCATAAACGTGGTGCCTACACCGTTTTTACCTTGCGACTCGGCAACAGCGACGATCACGCTGGGAAAGATGCGGCGGGCACGGCGGATCACATCGATATGGCCAAACGTGATGGGATCGAAGGTGCCCGGGACGATCACGCGGTTGATGGTGTCATTCATGGGCGTCCTCCTGAAACGTCGTGGCATCGTTGTTGTCGGCATCTGCGCCGGCGTTGTCGCCTTCACCATCGTTATCGTCGACCCAGCGAAGCAGGTCGACCGAGGTAATGCCGTAGCGCTTCTCACGTACAGTCTCAAAGCCTGCCGGATGCGCGCCCGCATCGGCGGCGGCATGCTCAAACAGGACGTAAGCGCCAGACGCAAGTAAACCCTGCTGAGCCAGGTCCTGCAGCAGTTCCTCGACCGGCTCGGCACCAAAAGCATAGGGCGGGTCGAGCAGGACCAGATCAAAGGGGCCGCCCGGTACACGACCGCGCGAGGCACTCGCCAGCATGTCGCCCGTGACCACGCGCCAACGCGCACGGTCACGGCAGAGCGACTCGATATTCTTGGTAATGAGCCGCGCGGCGTTGCGATCGATCTCAAACGTCGTGAGCGAGCGGGCCCCACGAGAGAGCATCTCTAACCCTAAGGCACCGGAGCCGCCAAAGGCGTCCAGCACACGGACCTCGTCCAGATCGAAGTCGAATGCCGACATGACCATAGATGCGCATGCCTCGCGCACGCGATCGGTCGTGGGGCGGGTAACATCGCGACCACGGGGCTCCTCGATCTTACGACCGCGCCATTCGCCGCCGATGATTCTCATCCTCCGCTGACCTCCTTAAATATGTGTCGATATCGCATGGCGACCGCATCGCGCAGAGGGCGCGTCGCCACAGAGTCAAGGTTGCAAGCATACCGCAAGAGCTCGACCGCGTCCAAATGGGCCCACTCGATCAGCTCCTCGTCGGCATCCAGGTCGACAAAGCGCAGGGTCACACCGCCATGCTGACGGTACCCCAGGATTTCGCCCTCGTGGCGCAGACGCAGGTCCATCTGGGCGAGCGTAAAGCCATCCGAGGTTTTTTCGAGCGATTGCAGACGATCTTGCGCCGCCGATGCGCCGCCGTTGCCCTTGGAGTGCGTCATGACCAGGCACGTGCCCGACACGCCGCCACGGCCCACGCGGCCTCGCAGCTGGTGCAGGGCAGCCAAACCAAAGCGCTCGCCGTTTTCGATGACCATGACGGTGGCGTTGGGCACGTCAACGCCCACCTCGACCACCGTAGTCGAGACGAGCACGTCAATCTCGCCACGCTTGAAGGCGTCGATCACGCGGTCCTTCTCCCCCGCTGGCATACGGCCGTGAAGGCGCTCGATGGCAAGACCCGGCAACGCCAGACGCAGGCGATCGAGCTCGGTCGCCGTATCGTGCAGCGGCACGGGGACCGTCACGCGGCCCTCGTCGTCGCGGGCGATACCGGGCACGTCTTCCAGCTCATCGGCCGAGTCACTCGGCTCCACGAGCGGGCAAATCACGTAGGCCTGCTGCCCCTTCTCATGCGCCTCGCGAATGGCGCCATAGGCGAGGTCACGGCTCGACTCGGTGAGCACGCGTGTCGTCACGCCAGCACCAGGGACGGGCCGATGGCGGATGATACTCGTGTCCAGATCGCCGTAGACCGAAAGCGCCAGCGTACGCGGGATGGGCGTTGCCGTCATAACGAGCAGATCGGCACCGGGGCCCTTCGCGCGCAGGGCGTTGCGCTGGCCTACGCCAAAGCGGTGTTGCTCGTCGATGACAACAAGCGACAGATGCTTGAACGTAACGTCATCCGAAAGGACCGCATGGGTGCCAAAGAGGACATCGAGCTCGCCGGACTGCAGCTGCTCATGGATCCGCTCGCGCTCGGCCGCCGGAGTGGCACCCGTCAGCAGCGCCCACGTTATACCGGCCTGAGAGAGCAAGGGGCCGGTCTTATCAGCATATTGGCGCGCCAGCACGCCCGTGGGCGCCATAACGCAGGCCTGCGTGCCGCTATCGGCAGCCACAGCCAGCGCGCAGGCGGCAACGGCGGTCTTACCGGTACCGACATCGCCCAGCAGCAGACGGTTCATCACGCGCCCGCCATCGCACATGTCATGCAGGATGTCTTGGAATGCGGCCTCCTGCTCGTCGCTCAGCGAAAACGGAAGGGCCTGTTTAAGCGCGCCCAGATGCTCGCCCGCGGTGTGGGCATAGGGCACCACATCGACCAGGCCGCCGTCGTTGCGCAGACGCAGCGCCAGCTGCAGGTAGAGGCACTCCTCGTAGGCAAGACGCCGGCGTGCGATGTCGCGCTCAGCCATGCTCGAGGGAAAGTGGATCGAACGCAACGCGCGGGCATTGCTCATGAGCTTCCGCTTTGCGCGCAGCGGCGCGGGAATCGGATCAAAGGGATTACCGACGACCTCGAGCGCGCCGCTTACGATGCGGCGCATCCACGCCTGGCTCACGCCATCACTCACGTAATGGACCGGCAGGATAGTGCCCGCGGCACGCCCTTCCTCGAGCTTTTCAAAGTGCGGTGAGGCCATCTGCTTAAAACCGTAGGCAAACTCGACTTTGCCCATAACGGCCAGGCGGTCGCCCTGTCTAAGCTGCTGGGCAATCCAGGGCTGGCGGAAAAAGGCGACCTGCAGCACGCCCGTCTCGTCCACAAGCGAGACCTCGGTCACCTGCATGCGCGGACGCGGCTGCTTTTGGACGATGCGGTCGACCGTGGCGATGATGGTGCACACGGTACCGATGGGCGCCATCTCGATGGACCACGAACGGGTAAAGTCGAGGTATCGATGAGGGATATGGAGAAGGAGGTCCCCCACCGTCCGAATTCCCAGACGGCGAAGGGCCTCCTCACGTTTACCCGAAACATATTTGAGTCGCGCGATATCCTCGTCAAGCGCATTGCTCTGGGCAAAGCGCTCCGAGACGCGCGGCACGGAGCACAGCTCGGACATGGGCAGATGCCTACTCGATCGAGAAGATCACGGGATAGAGCGGCTGCTCGCCACGATGGGCGTCGATCTCCAAATCGGGCTGAGCCTCCTCGATAGCGTCGACAATCTCCTGGAAGGCCTCATCGGACAGCTCCTCGCCGGCCAGAATCGTCAGCGCGTCGCCCTCCTCTTCCTCCTGCATGCGGTTGATGCAGTCGAGCGTGACCTGCTTCACGTCGGAGCCGACCACATCGATGGAGCCGGCAATGATGCCCATGACGTCACCGGAGTGAATGGGAGAGCCGTCAGAGGCGCTGGAATCGCGCACGGCGCGGGTAACCTCGCCATCGCGAACCTCGCTGATGGCGTCGACCATAGCGGCAACGGCGTCCTCGAGCTCGGAATCGGGCAGGACCGCGAACAGCGCGGAGAACGCCTGCGGGACGGTTTTAGTGGGAACGACGGCGACCTTCTTGTCCGTGCAGGCAGAGGCGGCAGCCTCGGCAGCCATGCGGATGTTGCCGTTGTTGGGCAGAATGATGACCGAGGTCGCGTTGACCTGGTCCACCGCGCCCAGCAGGTCTGCGGTCGAGGGGTTCATGGTCTGACCACCCGAGACGATAACGTCAACGCCGAGGGACTTAAGGATGTCGGCCTCGCCCGAACCGGCGGCAACGGCGACAAAGCCCAGCGCCTTGGCGGGCTCGGCGGCCTTCTCCTGATCCTCGTGAATCTTGGCGGTACGGTCGTGGGCCTCCATCTCCATGTTGTGGATAAAGACCTCGTAGATCTGACCGAGCTGCAGCATGTGCTCGAGCACCAGGTTGGGGGTGTTGGAGTGCACGTGGATCTTGTAGTCGGGGTAGGCGCCCACGAGCAGCTCGCAGTCGCCCATGGAGCCCAGGAACTTCAGACACTCGTCCTCGTCAAAGGGAGCATCGGCCTTAAAGAGGAACTCATTGCAGTAGCGGAACTCCGAGCCCTCCCAGTCGTCGTTGGCCTCGATCTCAACGCGGCCAAGAGCGGCATCGCGGGCAGAGCCGGCGGAGTCAAACGTAGCGGAGAAATCCTCGACAACGGTGCTACGGCCAAGAGCAGCGGCAACAAAGTTCTCAAGGAAAATAGCAAAGCCAAAGGCGCCCGAGTCGACCACGCCGTTCTCCTTCAGAACGGGCAGCAAGTCGGGCGTGCGGGCGACGGACTGATAGGCCTCGACGACGATGGCATCGAGCGCGTCCTCGACCGAGAACTTCTTCTTCTCGCACTCGTCGGCCTTGGTCGAGACATCGCGCAGGACTGTGAGGATCGTGCCCTCGATGGGCTTGCGGACAGCCTGGAAGGCGACCTTGACGGCACGACGGAAGGCGAAGGCAATGTTGGCGGACGTAATGGGCTCGTCGGCGGAGACAAGACCCTCAGCCACGCCGCGAAGAATCTGCGAGGTAATAACACCGGAGTTACCGCGGGCACCCATGAGGGAGCCGTGGGTGATGGCGCCGGCGATGGCTTCCATGTCAGCATCGGCAGGAAGAGCGGAGAGCTCCTTGGTCACCGAGGCAAGCGTGAGCGACATGTTGGTACCGGTGTCGCCGTCGGGTACGGGGAAGACGTTGAGCTTGTTGATCTCCTCGGCCTTGTCGGAAACAGCAGCCGCAGCGATCGGAAAACAGGTGCGAATGGTCTTTGCAATCATGGGTATTTGAATCTCCGTTTTCGGATGCTAGTTCAGACGGCTCTTGAGCGCGTCGATATGGATGCCGATCTTAAGGCTGGCGGGATCGATCTGGGCGATCTCCTGCAGAGTGAAGGCAACGGAGCTCGAAAGATTGTGGCAGACGGACTTCATGTTGACGCCGCTCTCGAGCACGACGTGAAGATCGACCGTAAGGCCGTTCTCGTCGGCGGAGACAAGCACGCCCTTGCGGAGGCGCTGACCGGCAAGCAGGCGCACGCTCTCGGCGCCCTGGAGCTGCTCAGCCATACCGACAACGCCATAGCACGTCATCGCGGCATAACCGGCAATATCGGCAATAACGTCATTCGAGACGCTCAGGCTGCCGTTAATGGTCTCAGACACAAGAATCTCCTTTTCTTGGTGCTCGCGGCACCATGTCGTGGGAGCAATCATTCCAATATTCTACAACGACCGCGCCATGTTGAGGTGGCGGGCCTCGGGATTACATCCTCGACACGAAATGTTGATACGGTAACGTTCGCGAACGGCGATCGCGGCATGAAAAAACCCGCCGCATAAGCGACGGGTTTTACAACCTGGCTCCCCGGGTAGGACTCGAACCTACAACAGCGCGGTTAACAGCCGCGTGCTCTACCATTGAGCTACCGAGGAATTAAAAGCCCAGCAGAATGGGCTGGAAAATTCTGGCTCCCCGGGTAGGACTCGAACCTACAACAGCGCGGTTAACAGCCGCGTGCTCTACCATTGAGCTACCGAGGAATAGGTGCGTGCTCTCAAGCAACGAAGTTTATTATACGGACGAATCAGCTTAGGGCAAGAACTTTTTTAAGAAATTTTCCGACCTAGTCATTGGGGACGTTCTTAAACGACTAGTCATTCAAGAACGTCCCCAACGACTACATGAAAGCGCCCCCAAGCGGATGTGCTTGAGGGCGCCTCTTGCTTGACTAGCTTTCGATATAATCTTTGAGCTTGCTGCTGCGGCTCGGGTGGCGAAGCTTGGCCAGGGTCTTGGACTCGATCTGACGGATGCGCTCGCGCGTGACGCCAAACTCGCGGCCGACTTCCTCGAGCGTGCGGGGATGTCCGTCGACAAGGCCAAAGCGCAGCTCGATAACCTTGCGCTCACGATCGGCAAGCGAATCGAGCACCTGGGTGAGCTGCTCCTGCAGCATGGAGAAGCTGGCCGCATCGGGCGGAACGATGGCCTGGGAGTCCTCGATGAAGTCGCCCAGCTGGGAATCCTCTTCCTCGCCGATGGGGGTCTCGAGCGACACAGGCTCCTGCGAGATCTTCTGGATCTCGCGGACGCGGTCGGCACTCATATCCATCTCGGCACCGATCTCCTCGGGGGTCGGGTCGCGGCCCAGGTCCTGAAGGAGCTGGCGCTGCACGCGGACGAGCTTGTTGATGGTCTCGACCATATGCACGGGAATACGGATGGTACGGGCCTGGTCGGCGATAGCGCGCGTAATGGCCTGACGGATCCACCACGTGGCGTACGTGGAGAACTTAAAGCCCTTCTGGTAGTCGAACTTCTCGACGGCGCGGATCAGACCGAGGTTGCCCTCCTGAATCAGGTCCAGGAACAGCATGCCACGGCCGACATAGCGCTTGGCGATGGAGACGACCAGACGCAGGTTTGCACTGATGAGCGCCTGCTTGGCTTCGAGGCCCACGTTCTCAATGCGCGTAAGGCGACGCATCTCGGCACGCGTGAGTTCGAGCTCACCAGCATCGGCAGCCTCGAGCTTCTCGGTGGCCTCAAGACCGGCCTCGATCTTCATGGCCAGATCGACCTCTTCGGAGGCGGTCAGCAGGTCGACCTTGCCGATCTCCTTGAGGTACATACGGACCGGGTCGCCGGTCAGCATCACCGTGGAGGCATCGATGCCACGCACGCGGGAGCGTGAACGGGACGTGCGCACGGTGCGCTTCTTCTTGCTCTTGGAAGAACCCATCTCGGCGTCGGCCTGACGGGCCATCTTGAGCTCATGATCGTCGAGCGAGCCGGAATCGTGCTCGTCGTCGTCATCGAAATCGTCGGTATCGGTATCGTTATCGTCATCGTCGACGTCCATGGGGGCGTCGTCGTTACCGCTCGCGGAGATAATCTGGATACCGCTGTTGCGCAGCGCGGAATACACCGCGGTGAGCTGCTCATCAGTTACATCGATATCCTTCAGGGCGACCTGAATCTCGTCCTCGGTTACCGAAGTCCTGTTTGAGCCGTTGCCCATGAGCTTTGCAACGTAGGATTCCAGCCCAGTACCCGTGCTCTCAGTCTTTTTTGGCACAGATTCTCCCTTCATAGTCCACAGGACTCAATACTTTAGCACACACATTGACGTCTATACCCAAAAAGAGGGCTGGATATAGGCGAGAATACGCTGGTTGACCACAACATCTAGGCTTGTTCGGTGCCTGCGGCCTCCAGGCCAATCAAACGGAACGGGTCCGCCACGCCGCCGATCGACTTTTGCAGTTCGCGTTGACGCTGCGAATCTTGCGCAGCCTGAACGGTCAGCGCGCGACGGGCCTCATCATCGAGCGAACGGTCCTGGCGCAGCCTGGCCTGTGCAGCTCGCATGCGGCGCTTGATGGTGTAGAGCTCGAGCGTATCGAGCATAAACACGATGTTCGTCTCGGTGGGGTGCTTGCTCGTCGCCGAGATGCGCCCGGCACTCACAAGCGTTGCCGCATCGGGACACACTGAGCGCGCCGCATCCATGCAGGCTGCAGGATCGGTTCCCGGCGGCGTTGCCAGAACGGCCCATGCGATGGACTCGTGACGTGGGTCAACCCACTCGATGGAGCAGATGCGGTCGGCATACGTGCGGAACAGGTCGGGGTAGCTCGTGAGCATGGTCAACAGTTCGCGCTCCCCTGCCAAGGACTTGCGCTCAAGATCGGTAAGAACCATCGGCGCCGCCGCAGCCGGTGCGCTCGAATCATCAGCCACAGGCACAGCGCCCATACCATCAGGCATGTCGATTGGCGGCAGGTCGTCGACGACCTCCACGGGCGCGGCACCGTAGGCATCGAGCGGGACGTAGTCGTACGGCTCTTCTTCGACCGGCGCGGACACCGGCGGCGTCGCGCCCGATGCCCAAGCACCGCGACCGGCATCGCGAGAACCCGACGCCCGACCGCCCGCGCTACCGGACCGCTCAGCCTGTGCCCGCTGGCGCTCATAGTTCTGCTCACGACGTCGTTCCGCATCCTCGCGCTTGGCGACATCGCGAAACACACGGCCCGAGCTCGCGCGCACGGTCTCCAGATCCAAACCCAACAGGTCGGCAATCTGGATAAAGTACGTGTCGATCATATAGCTGTCGCGCAGCGGATAGATGAGCGTGAGAGCGTCCTCCAGCGCCTTGGCACGACCGCCCGGCGTGGTGATGTCACTCGACTCCTGCAACGAACGGTAAACAAAGTCCATAAGCGGCTCGGCAGCGTCGATGCGCGCCTGCAGCTCCTCTCCGCCGTGCGCCGTAATAAACTCCATAGGGTCGTTGCCGTCGGGCAGCACCACGCAGCGCAGGTCCATCGAATCCTGCTCGATAAACTGAATCGCACGGCGCGCGGCCTTTTGACCGGCGGCGTCGCCATCGAACATATACACGATGCGCTTGGCAAAGCGGGTGAGCGTCTTGACGTGATGCTCCGTGAGCGCGGTGCCCAGCGTGGCGACGACGTTTTTAATCCCCGCCTCCCAACAGGCGATGCAGTCGGTATAGCCCTCTACCACGATGGCGGTATCCTGCGCGACGATAAACTCCTTGGCCCAATTAAAGCCGTAGAGGTTTCGCTTTTTATGAAACACGCTCGTCTCGGCGGTATTGAGGTACTTGGGTTGGCCGTCACCCATGATGCGACCACCAAAGGCAATGTTGTGGCCCTGCTCGTCAAAGATGGGGAACATCACGCGGTCGTAAAAGCGGTCGGCTAGTTGCCCGCGCCCGCGGCTCACGGCAACGTTGGCGTCGATCATCTCCTGCGGGGTAAAACCCGCCTGGGACAGGTGCGATACCAGCGCGTTGCGACCCGGCGCAAAGCCCAGGCAGTAGCGGCGGCAGACGTCGCCACCCATGCCGCGGCTGGCAAAGTACTCGCGCGGACGGCCGTCCTTGCCGCGCATAAGCATGGTGTGGTAGAACTGGGCGGTCTCGGCGCACAGATCGTAGATGCGGGCACGTTTGGTACCGCGCTCGCGGCGATCTCCGGTGTCATGCAGCTCAATACCCGCGCGATCGGCCAAATAACGGATTGACTCGGGAAAGCTCAGGTTCTCGCGCTTCATGATATAGGTGAAGACGTCGCCACCCTCGCCGCAACCAAAGCAATGCCACACCTGCGTGGCGGGAATAATGTGGAAAGACGGCGTCTTTTCGCCATGAAAAGGGCAGCAGCCCCAAAACTCATGGCCGCGGGGTTTGAGCTCAACCGTTTCCTGCACGATGGCAACCAGGTCCGACGCCGCGCGTACCTGGTCTTTTTCCTCATCGCTAATCACGGATGCTCACCCCCTGCTCACCCAAGTTGTGACGAATGTCCTCGATATTACCCTCGACGGTCCCGATCAACTCATCCAGCGAATCGAACACACGCGAGGGACGCAGCCAGCGCGTAAACGCCAGCGAAACGGAAGCGCCGTACAGGTCGCCGGTATAACCAATTAAGTTAGCCTCGAGATGCGCCGAAGCGGCATCGTCGGCATACGTCGGCGGCAGGCCGACGTTCACGGCAGCAGGCCACGCGGTGTCATCGACCAGCACAAGGCCCTCATACACGCCATCGACAGGCACCTGAATGCCGTCGGGAACTTGCAGGTTTGCCGTGGGAAAGCCCATGCCAGAACCCTCGTGACGGCCGCGAGTAACACCGCCGCGCACCATATACGGGCGGCCGAGCAACTCAGCAGCAAGCTCCACATGGCCCTGTCCCAGCTCATGACGGATGCGGGTGGCGCAAATGGCCTCACCGCCCTCGCAAAGCAGGTCGTGCCCGTATACGTCAACGCCACGCTGGTCACCCCAGGTGCGCATCTCGGCAACACCAGAAGCACCACCTCGGCCCAGCCTAAAGTCGCTACCAACGCGAATCGAACGAATATCGACCAGACGCGACACCAGCGAGAGAAAACCAACATGGTCGAGTGCCGCAACCTCAGGCGTAAAGGGAACGGCCACCACCGCATCGACCCCGGTTTGAGCCAAGGCATGCAGACGGTCGGCCGTCGTCATCAATTTTTGAGCGGGCGAAGGGCTCACCACAACGTCCGGGTCGGGATCGAAGGTAACCACGACCGCCTTACAGCCATGGGCACGGGCATCACGGACAAGCGCTTCGATGAGTTCCTGGTGTCCACGGTGAACGCCGTCGAACACGCCAATGGCGATTGAAGCGGCACCCAAGTGCTCACACTCATCAAACGTATCGGCAGCAACGATGCGAGCCTCGTCCGACTCGCCCGCGAAAAAGACACGCGCGAGCTCGCGAGCGGACAACATCATCGAACACCGCCGATTGCCTGCGGAAACACGTGCTCCATGACAAAGCGGCCGCCCTCAATGCGGGCGAGCGCCTTGAGTCCCCCATCGAGCACCAACGCAAACGGCGCCTTCGAGGAATCGAAATCGGCAAGCGCACGCTCAACGGGAATGCGTCGGCCGCAGAGCAGATCGTCGGCAAGATCGCCCGGCAAGTCAACACGCGTGGCGCCCAGGGCCGCAATGGGATCCAGGGCAAAGCCAGCGGCGGACTCGGGAGAAAGCTCCTCCACCGCATGACAGGCGCCAATAGAAACAACACCGGATGCGGTGCGGCGAAGCGCAGAAATGTGCGCGGCGCTCTCGCAGGCGCGGCCCAGGTCGCGAGCGAGCGCGCGAATGTAAGTGCCCTTGCTCACCGAGAACGCCACGGTCCACACGCATGTATCACCTTCGCCGCCCACGGCGATCAGGTCGGCGGCATAGACCTCGACGGGGCGCGGAGGTAGGTCCACCGCATTGCCCTCGCGAGCAGACTTGTAGGCGCGAACGCCATTGACCGAGATAGCCGAAAACGCCGGCGGCACCTGCATCTGCGGACCCAGCATGGCGACCAAGCGCTCACGCGCATAGGCAGGATCGCGGAGCTCGTCGGCAACAGCCACCGTGCGGACCGCCTCGCCCTCCGCATCATCGGTATTGGTCTCGGCGCCAAACGAAATGTCGGCGACGTAGTTTTTCGTATCGAGCGTGAGCATACCCAGCAAACGGGTGGCCTGACCCACGCCCACAACCATGACACCCGATGCCATGGGGTCGAGCGTACCGGCATGGCCGACGCGCCGCTCATGGAGGGCGCGTCGGCATTGCGAGACCACGTCATGGGACGTGCAGCCCACCGGCTTATCGACGGCGAGCAGCATATTCAATTGAGAAGGCGTTCGACGAGCCATGTACCATCCAATAAGTTAGAGCTCGACGGTCACCGAAGCGGGATCCTCCCCCACCAGCTCGGCCAGCATGGGAAGTGCCACGGCGAGCGTCTCGCGAATTGTTCCGTTGTTGGAAAAGCCGGCGGCGGCATGATGCCCGCCACCGCCAAAGTTGGCAGCAATCTCGGACACATCGAGGTCGCCCTTGGAGCGCAGGTTGCCACGCACCTTGGTATCGCCCTCAATGCCCTTTAAGAACATGCAGACCTCGACGCCCATCACCGAACGCACCACGTCAACCAGGCCGTCGCACTCATCCGAGGTGACACCGCAAGCCTCAAGGTCGCTCTGGTACGCATAGCTATACGCGACGCGCCCGTGGGCCACCGTCTTGATGCGGCCCATAACGATGGACTTGAGGTGCAAAAACTCAACGCGCATGCTCTGATATACCTCGAGTGCCACACGCGCCGGATCGGCACCGTGGGCAACCAGACGCGAGGCCGCATGGAACGCGGCGGCATCGGCGTTTTGGTACTGAAAACGGCCGGTATCGGTAACCAAGCCGCACAGCAGGCAGGTCGCAACGCCATCACGTGCGACAATGCCGCAATTGTCCAAGAAGCGATCGATGATCATCGCGCAGGCCGCGGCATCGACGCGCCTCAGGCTGAGGTCGGCAAACTCCTCGCGCGCCGGATGGTGATCGAAGCACACCACATGCTTGGAGCGGCGAAGCACCTCGGCCGAGTTGTTGAGGCGCTCGACGACCGGCACGTCCACCGAGATGAACAAGTCCGGATTGCCAGTGTACGCAGATGCCGGCACCAGGCGATCGGAGCCTTCCATAAAGCGGTAGATGCGCGGAACCGGGTCATCGTCTGCCAGCAACAGCGCAATGTCCTTGTTGGGAAAAAACTTCATGAGCGAAAGGCCCAGACCCAACACGGAGCCCAAGGCATCGCCATCGGGAGAAGTATGTCCCGAAATCGCAATGGAGGACGCACCCTCGATGAGCTCGAGGATGCGTCGCTGAATATCTGCAGACTCGCACGAGGCGAGGTCGGCGGAATTAGTCATCTAAAGCTGCCTCCTGGGCGGCATCCGCTATCGGATAGCCGTCCTCGTCCTTTTCGATCGCAAGCGTGGCGGGAACGTTTTCCAGCGCACGCGTGATGCGCTCGGCCTCATCGGTCGAGCGATCGATGCGAAAATCGAGCTCGGGCGTGACACGCCAATCGAGCGAGCGAGCCAACAGGCTGCGAATACGGCCCTTAGCGCTAGCGAGCGCCTCCATGACCTCGTCGTAGCGGCTCGCATCGCACGACACGTACACGCGCGCGAACGAACGGTCCACCGCGACCTCGACCGCGGTCAAAGTAACCAGGTCGAGACGCGGATCGGAAACCTCAAAGAGCAGGATATAACCGAGCTTCTCGCGAAGCTGCTCGCCCAGACGGCGGGTTGCCTGCGTTTGCTTCATAGCGCTACCCCCTACTCGGTACGGGCAACCTGGTCGATGCGGTAACCCTCGATCTGGTCGCCGGGCTTGATGTCCTGGAAGTTCTCCAGACCAATGCCGCCCTCGGAACCGCTCTTGAGGCTCTTGGCCTCGTCCTTGTAGTGGCGCATCGAGGCGATCTTACCGTTGAAGACCACGATGCCGTCGCGCACCAGACGCACGGAATCGGTCGCGGCGATCTCGCCCTCTTCGACGCGGACGCCGGCGGCGATACCGACTTTGGGCACCTTGAAGGTGTCCAGGACGGTCGCGGTACCCGTGGAGACCTCGACCTCGGTGGGCTTGAGCATGCCGATACGGGCGGCGTCGAGCTCCTCGAGGCACTTGTAGATGACGTCGTAGCAACGGATCTCGACGCCCTCGCGCTCGGCGGCGGAGCGGGCCTTACCGTCGGGACGGACGCCAAAGCCGATGATGATGGCGTTGGAGGCGTCGGCCAGGACGACGTCGGTCTCGTTGATGGCGCCAACGGCAGAGTGGATCGTGTTGATGCGAACCTCGGACTGATCCATCTTGTCGAGCGAGTCCTGAAGGGCCTCGATGGAGCCCTGGACGTCGGCCTTGATGATCAGGTTGAGCTCCTTGACCTCGGCGTCGGCGATGGTCTCGAAGAGGTTCTCGAGCGTGACGTGCTTGACGCGGCTCTGCTCCTCGATACGGGCCTTGAGCGAACGCTCGTCGGCAAGGGCGCGAGCCTCGCGCTCGTCCTCGAACACGCGGAACTCGTCACCGGCGTTGGGCACGGACTGCAGGCCCAGGATCTCGACGGCGTCGGAGGGACCGGCCTCGGTGACGGCGCGACCCTTGGGGTCGAGCATGGCGCGGACGCGGCCGTAGGTAAGGCCGGCGACCAGCGTATCGCCCACGTGCAGGGTACCGCGGGTCACGAGCACGGTAGCGACCGAGCCGCGGCCCTTGTCGAGCTTGGCCTCGAGAACGTTGCCGGAGGCAAAGGTGTCCGGGTTGGCCTTGAGCTCGAGCACGTCTGCCTGGAGCAGCACGGTCTCCAGAAGGTCATCGATACCGATCTTCTGCTTGGCGGAGATGTTGACGAACATGTTCTGTCCGCCCCACTCCTCGGGGATGACGCCGTACTCGGTGAGCTCCTGGCGCACGCGGTCGGGGTTGGCGCCCGGCTTATCGATCTTGTTGACGGCGACGACGATGGGTACGCCGGCGGCCTTGGCGTGGTTGATCGACTCGACGGTCTGGGGCATGACGCCGTCGTCGGCAGCCACGATCAGGATGACAATGTCGGTCACCTTGGCACCACGGGCACGCATAGCCGTAAAGGTGGCGTGACCCGGGGTATCGATGAAGGTGATCTTGCGGTCGTTGATCATGACCTGCGAAGCGCCGATGGCCTGCGTAATACCGCCCGCCTCGCCGGCAGCAACGCCGGTGTGACGGATGGCGTCGAGCAGCGACGTCTTGCCGTGGTCGACGTGGCCCATGACGGTAACGACCGGGGCGCGCGACTTGAGGTCGGCGGGATCGTCGTAGAACGAGAAGGTGTTCTCCTCCTCGGGGGTGATGATCTTGATCTGACGGCCCAGGTCATCGGCAACGAGCTCGACGAGGTCGTCGGACATGGACTGCGTCATAGTGAGCGGCGTACCCAGCAGGAACAGGCGCTTGATGATATCGTTGGCCGGAACGTCGAGCGCCTCGGCAAGCTCCTGGACGGTAACGCCCTGGGAGACCTTGATGGCGTCGAGGTCCTCGGGGTTCACGCCCTGGGCCAGCGCCTCCTCTATCTTGCGCTCCTCCTGAGCCTTGGCAGCCTCGCGCTCGCGCTTCTCCTTGCGCTTCTTGCGGCGACCGGTGGACTCGCGAGAGGCCTCCTCGACGGCGGCGCGGGCCTCCTCGAGCACCTTCTCGCGGCTGTACTCCTCGGCCTCGCGAGCCATGCGGCTGTAGTGGTCCTCTTCGTTGTTGTGACCGCCCTTGCGCTTCTTGCCCTTGCCCTGCTTGTCGGGGTTGGGGAAGTCCATGCCAGCAGCGACGTTGTTGCTGGCGTTAGTGCGATGGCTGTGCGGACGGCTCTCGGAGGCGTTGCGCTCGGAGTTGTTGTCGGAGGCGTTGCGATCGTTACGACGGCCACCGCGGCGGTCGTTGTTGCCGCCACGACGGTTACCGCGCTCTGCGGCGCGCTCGGCCTTGGCCTTGTCCTCGGCGTCCTTCTTCTCCTTGAGCACGGTCTCCTGTGCGGCGATCTGGTCGAGCAGCGAACGGAAGCGCGAACCGGAGTCGGAAGCGGGAACGGCGCGGCGCTGAGCCTCGCGGGCAGCCTCCTCCTTCTCGCGGGCAAGGCGCTCCTGCTCGGCCTTCTTCTTGGCCTCGGCCTCGGCGCGGGCAGCCTCCTCAGCAGCCTGGGCTGCGGCAAACTGGCGGCGCTCCTCCTCGCGGGCCTTCTCGGCGGCGATGCGCTCGCGCTCGGCCTCGGCGGCGCGTGCGGCCTCCTCGGCGGCAGCCGCCTGCTCCTCGGCCTGCTTGGCGGCCTCGACTTCCTGGGCGCGGGCCTCGATCACCGAGGCGAGCTGCTTGCGGACCATAGCGACATAAGCGTCCTCCAAGGTGGAGGAAGCGGACTTAGCGGGAATCTTCATTTCGGCGAGATGACCCATCAATTCCTTGGAGGTCATGCCGAACTCTTTGGCCAGGGTGGACACACGGACTTTTGCCATATGACTTCACCTACCCTTTCTGGCACTTTGGGTGCCTAGAGACTGAACGAGCGTGGGAGACGCGCCGGGACCCGCCCGGCGCGACCGCGCGCTAGATCAGGTCCTCCGCATCATCGAAGGCGTCGGTGTCGTGGACACCGCAGAAACGGGAGCCGGGACGAGCCTGGTTGCGGCACTGGATGCCGTCCTCGGACACGTACTCGCAGCGGCGGACGTCCTCGTCCTCCTCGTCACCGATCAGGTCGGCGGCGGGCTCCTCGTGAACGGGAACGTTCTTGAGGATGTCGGCGGCAAGGGTCTCGGACTTGATGTCGATGTGCCAGCCGGTCAGGCGCGCGGCGAGACGGGCGTTCTGGCCCTCCTTGCCAATGGCGAGGGACAGCTGGTCGTCGGGCACGATGACGCCGGCGTAAGCCTTCTCCTCGTCGATGAGGACGCGGGTGACCTTGGCGGGCGAAAGGGCGTTGGCGACGTAGACGGCAGGATCGGCATCCCACAGGATGACGTCGACGCGCTCGCCACGGAGCTCGCCCACGACAGCGCGAACACGGCTGCCCTTGGGGCCGACGCAGGCGCCCACGGGATCCAGACGGTCGTCGAGCGAGTGGACGGCAACCTTGGAGCGCTGGCCGGGCTCGCGGGCGATCGACTTGATCTGGACGGTGCCCTCATAGATCTCGGGCACCTCCTGCTCAAACAGACGACGCATGAGCTCGGGGTGGGTACGGGAGATGACAATCGGCGGACGGCTGTGCTCGCCGCGAACCGGCTGCAGGTTGGAGTTGGGGTCGCGAACGTCGATGATCACGGCCTTGATGTGCTGGTTGTGCAGGTAGCGCTCGCCCATCGGACGCTCGTTGCGCTCGTTCTCGTAACGGCGCTGGTCGAAGTGCGGAAGCTCGGCCTCGACGCCCTCGCGGATCTTGACGATCGTGAAGTCGGGCGTGGACTGCAGCACGGTACCGCTGATGAGGTCACCGATGCGGCCGGAGAACTCCTCGTAGATCTGCTCGCGGGCGGAGTTACGCACGATGGCGTTGATCTCGGCCTTGGCGTGCTGGGCGGCGATGCGGCTCGTGTTCTTGGGAGTGACGTCAATCTCCTCGAACTCGGTAAAGTTGCCCTCCTCGTCCATGGAATCGTCAATCGGCTCCAGACGGTAGACGTAGATCTTGCCGGTGGTGCGGTCGATGGTCACCTTGGCGCCCCACTCAAGATGCAGGATCTCGGCATAGCTCTTGGCGAGCGACTGCTCCAGGCGGTCGATCAGGTAGAGCTGGTCGATGTGCTTCTCCTGGCAAAGCTCCATCAGGGCGGACATCATGTCGGATGCTGCCATCTTACTTTCCTTCCTTCGCGGGCTTGAAGTCGTAGGTGGGCTTCAACTTGCACTTTTTAACATCAGAGAAATCGAGGGTAACGGACTCGCCGCCCTCGAGCTCGAGGGTCACGTTCGTCTCGGTGGCGGCGGCAATCTTACCGGCGTACTTGCGACGGCCCTCGGTAGCGGTGGAGGTGAGCTCGCAGTTCTCGCCCACAAAGCGGGTAAAGTCGCACGGGCGGCGCAGCGGGCGCGCCATACCCGGGCTCGACACCTCGAGCGTATAGCTCGAAGAGATGGGGTCGAGCTCCTCAATCACATCGCCGACCCACTTGGTGTTGGCCGTGACGTCGTTGAGCGAAAGGCTCTGACCCTCGGCACCCTCGATACGCACGCGCACGCAGGGGGCCTTGGTGGCACCCACGAGCTCGACGTCGACGATGTCGACATCGTGCTGGGGAGCGACGGCCTCGAGCGCGTCGATGATCGCCTGCTCGGTCTTGGTCTTGACCATTGCGGCACCTCCATCCATACAAAAAAGAAGCGGGGCCGAAACCCCACTTCTTTCAATTACAACTTCATTTGCAAGCAAACTATACCAATAGCTGCGGAAACGTGCAAGCACAGTACGAACCTGCAGGTCAGCGTGCGCACAGCTTCTCCACAAGAACAGGACAATTGGACTAAAGACTCCATGAGGCAAGCGCCCGAGGGTCCCAAAACGGGCCATGCGTCCCAATCCACAGGCCCGTTCTGACCCCAAGGGCATTCCTCCCCGAGCCCCTATCGATCAGACTTACGCTAAGGGACATTCTGCAACAAGCCAGCCAGCAAGTCGCGCAACGACGAACCTTTCCAAATCCTCTACGGCAAGGAGGCACCCATGAAACGTCTAGGCACCCCCTGCATGACTGCACTCGCCATCGCAACGTGCTCGTTGGCCCTCTTGGGCTGCGGCAACGCGAATGGCAAAACTGACACATACGAACCGAACCCTGGCAGCACAAAAGCCATCGAGAAAATGACGCCATCGGAGAGCTTCGACAAAATAGACGAGGACATCGTCGATCCCAGGGTCTGGGTCCCGATTCCCAAGAACAGCTCCCCATCGACCTTGAGGTAGACGAGAACGTTCATGTTATCTGCGTGGGCAAGGACACCGACGGCTACGGGGACGCCGCGCTCGTCTTTACAGTGTCCAACAACACCGGTGTCGACATGATGTTTGGCGATGTGGACTCCTATGCCTACGTCAACGGTAAGGTCCGCGACGTACGCATGCGCCAGCCGGTCGCCGCAGGAGAGGAAACGCGCGCCATGCTCACCTTTGTGGGCACCTTCGACGATCCGAACTTTGATGTGAACAACGACCTCAACGACCTCAACGACATCTACCTCAACATTTGGATGTTCGAAGAGGCAACGGGCAACGTTTACTTTAGGGACCTGGTACACATCCCATAGAAAACGTTGCGACGCAATGACTAAGCAGGGCACACAACGAAAAACGAGGGACGACCCAACCGGATCGCCCCTCGTCTTTTGTGCGTCAGTTAAGCGCGCAGTGCTTACTTGACCACCAGGTTGACCAGCTTGCCGGGCACGCAGATGGCCTTGACGACCGTCTTGCCCTCGAGCCACTTGGCGACGGCGGCCTCGGCGGCAGCCTGCATATCCTCATTGGAGGCATCGCGGGCAACGTCGACGCGACCACGGACCTTGCCGAGCACCTGGACGACGATCTGCACCGTGTCCTCAACGGACTCGGCCAGGTCAAACTCGGGCCAGGCGGCGGTGTAGGCGTTACCCTCGCAGCCGAGCGCCTCGTGCCACAGCTCGTCGGCCCAGAACGGGCAGATGGGGGCAAGGACGCTCACGATATCCTTAGCCACGCCGTAGCACAGCGCCTTGTCGCGGGCGGTACCCTCGGTGGCGTTGAGGTAGGCGCTCGCCGCGTTGACGAGCTCCATGACGGCCGAGATCGCGGTGTTAAACTGGCCGCGATCGAAATCCTCGGTGCACTTGGCGATGGTGCGGTGACGCTCGCGATAGAGCTTCATCGCAACCTCGTCGAGCGCGGACTTGTCGAAGGCCACGTTGGCGTCGCCGGACTGGACGAGCTGCCAAACGATACGCCAGGCGCGCTTGATAAAGCGGTTGGCGCCCTCGACGGCCTTGGGATCCCAGTCGAAGTCCTTCTCGGGAGGGGCGATAAACAGGATCGCCAAACGCATGGTGTCGGCGCCGTAGGGCTCGATGACCGAGCTCGGGGGCACGACATTGCCCTTGGACTTGGACATGGTGTCGCCGTTCTCGTCCTTGACCATGCCCTGACACAGCAGGTTGGTGAAGGGCTCGTCCACACTCAGCAGGCCCAGGTCGCGCAGTGCCTTGGTAAAGAAGCGGCTGTAGAGCAGGTGCAGAATGGCGTGCTCGATGCCGCCGATGTAGTTATCGACGGGCATCCAACGGTCGGCGGCTTCCTTGGAGAAGGGCAGCTCGGTGTTGTGCGGGTCGGTATAGCGCAGGTAATACCAGCTGGAGCAGGTGAAGGTGTCCATGGTATCGGTCTCGCGCTTAGCCGGGCGGCCGCAGACCGGGCAGGTGGTCTCGTAGAAGTCCTTGCACTCGGCAAGGGTCTCGCCAGCGCCCAGGTCCAGGTTCTCGGGCAACGTCACCGGCAGTTGATCCTCAGGCACGGGCACGATGCCGCAGTGCTCGCAGTGGATGGCCGGGATGGGGTTGCCCCAATAGCGCTGGCGGCTGATGAGCCAGTCGCGCAGGCGGAACTCGACCTTGCGACGGCCGCAGCCCATGGCCTCGAGGTCGGCCACGATGGCAGCCTCGCCCTCGGAGTGCTTACCGCCGCGCATGCCGGTGTACTTGCCGGACTGGACGAGCGTGCCCTCGGCAGCGCGGGCGCAATCCCAGTCGACGTTCTCGGCATGGAAGGTATCGATGGTCTCGCCGCTGGCCTCGACGGCAGCGCGATCGTCATCGTCCAGGATGATCGGAACGATCGGCAGGTCGTACTTGCGGGCAAACTCAAAGTCGCGCTGGTCGCCGCAGGGAACGGCCATGACGGCACCGGTGCCGTAGTCGGCAACGACATAATCGGCAACCCACACGGGGACCTTCTCGCCGTTCACGGGGTTCACCACGTAGCGGCCGGTAAAGGCACCGTGTTTCTCGAGGGTGCCCTGGGCACGCTCGACGGCAGAGATATGCTTGGAGTCCTCGACGATCTTGGTGACGGCCTCCTCGTACTCCGTGCCCTCGACGAGCTCGTGCAGACGGGCGTACTCGGGAGCCAGGACAAAGAAGGACACACCAAAGAGGGTGTCGGCACGCGTGGTGAAGACGGTGATCTTGCCCTCATCGCCCTCAATGGGCTCGCCATCCTGGTCGCACAGGGTAAAGTCGACCTCGGCGCCCTCGGAGCGACCGATCCAGTTGGCCTGCATCTGCTTGACGCGCTCGGGCCAGCCGGGGAGCTTCTCCAAGTCGTCGAGCAGCTCCTGAGAGTACTCGGTGATCTTGTAGTACCACTGCTCAAGGTCGCGCTTCTCGGGCTCGGTGCCGCAACGCCAGCACTTGCCCTCGGTAACCTGCTCGTTGGCCAGAACGGTCTTGCAGTTGGGGCACCAGTTGACCGGGTTCTTCTTGCGATAGACCAAGCCCTTTTCCCACATCTTCTCAAAGATCCACTGACCCCAACGGTAGTAGTCGGGGCTGCAGGTCTTGACCATGCGATCCAGATCGTAGGAGAAACCCATGCGCTTCATCGTGGCGAGCGCCTGGTCCATGTTCTTATACGTCCAGGCAGCAGCCTGCGTATTGTGCTTGATGGCCGCGTTCTCGGCGGGCAGGCCAAAGGCATCGAAGCCGATGGGATGCAGCACGTCAAAGCCGCGCATGCGGGCCTGACGGGCCATGGCGTCGCCGATGGTATAGTTGCGCGCGTGGCCCATGTGCAGGTCACCCGACGGATACGGGAACATCTCGAGCACGTACTTTTTGGGCTTGCTGTCGTCGGTGTCGACGGCAAAGAGGTTGGAGTCCTCCCAGGCCTTCATCCACCTGGACTCAATGGCCTGCGCGTCGTAGGCAGGGATCTCGTCCTTATGATCTGTGCAATCGCACATATCAGCTCCTTTAATCTTAGCTGGGGTCGGGCGGCTTGGCTTTGTTCGCTACTGCGGACAGTCCTGCGCAAGACGAAGAGCACATTAAGTGCTCTTCTTTGCGTGCGGAACTTGTAGCGAACAAAGCCAGGCCGCCCGACCCTAAGGTTAACTTGACTGATGATAGCAAATACGACAAGCGAGATGCCTGCGACTTGCAGGCATCTCGCTTTATCTAAATAACGTGGTTGTGAATCAACCGCTAATTGTTACCCGTCCAAGCACGGTCGGGTTTACCAAGTGCCGCAGATTGCCGTGAAAGGGGAGCGACGCGTACTTTGGTACGCGAGCGACGGTTTGAACGGCAAGGTGCGGTGCTTGGTAAAGCCGCTTAGCGGTAGCTGACGCTTTGCTGGGAGTCTTTCACGACTACGTCGTGGGCGCCGCCTTCGACGATGGAGGTGGAGCTGACCAGCGTTAGGCGTGCCTTTTCCTGGAGCTCGGGGATCGAGAGGGCGCCGCAGTTGCACATCGTGGACTTAACCTTGTAGAGCGTGCCGCCCACGCCGTCCTTGAGGGATCCGGCGTACGGGACGTAGGAGTCGACGCCCTCGACGAAGCTGAGCTTCGCGGCGCCGCCCAGGTCGTAGCGCTGCCAATTGCGAGCACGCGCAGAACCCTCGCCCCAGTACTCCTTCATGTACTGGCCGTTGACGTTGACGCGCTCGGTCGGGCTCTCGTCGAAGCGGGCGAAGTAGCGGCCCAACATCATAAAGTCCGCACCCATGGCAAGGGCGAGCGTCATGTGGTAGTCGTAGACGATACCGCCGTCGGAGCACACGGGCACGTAGACGCCGGTCTCCTCGTAGTACTCGTCGCGAGCACGGCAGACGTCGATCAGCGCGGTGGCCTGGCCACGGCCGATGCCCTTGGTCTCGCGGGTGATGCAGATGGAACCGCCGCCGATACCGACCTTAATGAAGTCGGCACCGCAGTCGGCCAGGAAGCGGAAGCCCTCGGCGTCGACGACGTTACCGGCACCGACCTTGACGTCCTCGCCGTAGTTAGCACGGATCCACTCGATGGTGCGCTTCTGCCACTCGCTGAAGCCCTCAGAGGAGTCGATGCACAGGACATCGGCACCGGCCTCGATGAGCAGCGGCACGCGCTCGGCATAGTCGCGGGTGTTGATACCGGCGCCGACCATGTAGCGCTTGTCGTTATCGAGCAGCTCGTTGGGGTTGGTCTTGTGGCTGTCGTAGTCCTTGCGGAAGACGATGCCCATCAGGTGATCGTAGTCGTCGACGATGGGCAGGGCGTTGAGCTTATTGTCCCAGATGACGTCGTTAGCGACCTTGAGGCTGATGTTCTTGTCGCCCACGATGAGCTGCTCACGCGGGGTCATGAACTCGGAGACCTTCGTCTGGTGGTCATCGCGGCTGGGACGATAGTCACGGCTGGTGACGATGCCCAGGAGCTTACCCTTGGGAGTGCCATCATCGGTGACCGGCATGGTGGAGTGACCGGTCTTCTCCTTGAGCTCGATGACCTGCTCCATGGTCATGTCGGGGGTCAGCGTGGAATCAGACTGAACGAAGCCAGCCTTGTGATCCTTAACGGCCTTGACCATAGCGGCCTCGGACTCGGCGCTCTGGGAACCGTAAATGAAGGACAGGCCGCCCTCGGTAGCGAGCGCGACACCCATGTCGACGCCCGAGACGGACTGCATGATAGCGGAAACCATGGGGATGTTCAGGGTGATTGCCGGCTTCTCACCGCGCTTGAAGCGGGTCAGCGGCGTCTTAAGAGAGACGTTGTTGGGGATGCACTGCGAGGACGAGTAGCCAGGGACCAGCAGATACTCCGAAAACGTGTGGGACTCACCGGGAAAGAACGTAGCCATGTTTCTCCTTTTTCCATGCGACCGGTCGGCTGCAGGCCTCGTAGGACCCAGCCCAACCTTGGGCGCCCAATACTGGGGAAGTATCTTAACGCACTTTGACTGCTACAATGCATGATTTAAGAAGAGCACACGAGGGTTTGACGCAGGCTTTGCGTTTGCCCAGCAAACACTTTAGCGGGGAGACGTGGGGCACATGGAGTACAAGACGACGGCAAAGTTGGTCATTCAAGCGTGCGACAAAGATCTGCCGGGCGTGTTCGGACACGGCTGCGTCTTGCTGCTGCAGGGTATTGCCCGCGAGCACTCGCTCAACCGCGCAGCCAAGAGCATGGGCATGGCGTATTCCAAGGCCTGGCGCATTGTGAACGAGGCCGAAGGACAGCTGGGATGCAAACTCATCGAGCGCGACGGCGCCCGCGGATCCACGCTCACCCCCGCCGGCGAGCGAGCCATAGCAGTCTACGAGAAGCTGCAGGCCGACATCAACAACGTCATTGCCAACAAAGCAAACGAGCTCATCGCCAGCATCAAAGAGTAGCTAATTTGGGACGGGGCTTTTTTAGCTACCCATCCAGAGTATTCATGACTCATAGCCAAAAATTGACATTAGGTAGCTAAAAAAGCCCCGTCCCAAATTAGCTACTTACGGAGGGCGTTATCTAGGGTAGCGGCTACTGTCAGGGGGTTGTCGGTGCCGGCGAAGAGGCGGATGGTGCTCCCCTGCTTACCGCGCGTGGCCGAGAGGCGCGTCGTTGCGCCGCCGGCGGGCGATGTACGAAACTCCCCCGGCAAAGCATCGAAGAAATCACCCGCACTGCGCTCGATAAGGTCAAACTCAACTGCCGGGCCAAAGCCGTGCTCGAGGATTCCTGTCGCAACCGCATGGTCGGGATGCGAACTCAGCCCGGGATAGCGCACGTTGCGCACCATCTCGTTGGCGTCCAGATACTCGGCCAGCGCACGGGCGCGGTCGAAGTGTGCCTGCATGCGGGTATCGAGCAAGTCCAGCCCGCGCTCCAGCACACCAGCCTCGTCAGTAGGCAAATCAAGCTTGCCCAAGCCACAGCTCTCAAACAGGACATGCACGCACTCAGCCGCGGCATCCACACGATGGCGCTTGAGCTGCGAGCGCGCGACCGATACGGCAACCAACTTGCGCGGAGCCTCACCGGCGCACACGCGGTCGAGCGCTTCGAGGGACAGCACAGCACCCAAACGCAGCGGATCGCAGCCAACGATGGAAGCCACGGTGTTATCCACCACGAGCAGCGCACGTGCCTCGCGAGCCGCGCGACCCAGAGCGCGGAGATCGGGCACGCGAAGACCAAACCCGCCGATGGAGTTGACGAACCACCAAAGGTGCGGCACCTCGGCATCAAACGAAGCATCAAAGCCCTCAGACGCGGCGGTAAACGCCGCAACCGACGGCTCTTCCACGAGCACAACGTCGCAGGTATCAAAGCCTCGTGCAAACGCTTCGGCAAAGTCATCGGCAAACGCAACCAGGCGATCGCCGGGACGTACAATCCCCAACAGAAGCAGCGCCGCCGGCACATGCGAGGCCGCAACAAGACGCGACTCACGCGCACTGGACCCCAAAGCCCAGGCCTCTTCTAGCTGTTGCACATCCACACGGCACCGCCCCTTCATAAACAAAAAACCACGATGCGGATGTTTCCCGCATCGTGGGCAACGGCTGCAGTATAGCGCCGATATGCGACGAATCGCCTAGATGTTGAGCGCGTGATAGGTCACGTTCGCGCCCGGAGCGTCAACGGTCACGCCATAGGCCTCGGGATAGATGCGCGTCGAGAACACGAGCGCGCCATCGTTCACAAACACCTCGACCGACGAGACATCACCAACAATGCGCACGTTACGGACCTCGTCGACGAGCTCCCAACGCACGGTACGACCGCAGCCGGCAGAAGCGCGACCCTCATCGGTAAATCGCATCTCGAAGCGTGAGGGCAGGTTGCCCTCGGCGGGCACAAACGCCAGCTTCAGCCCGCCATCAACGGTCGCGGTAAATGCGCCGTCGACGTCGCCAACAACAACGTCAAAGCAAGTATCGCCGTCAACCTCCAACGAGCCAGCCCCCACACGCACCGAGACATAATGGTGCTCAATCTCGCGCGCCGGCTGCTGCAGCACTACGCCGCCGGCACCGGCTGTAAGCTCACGCGGCACCGTCATGCAGTGCTGCCAGCCGCACGCCACGGTAGGCGCGTTGCCATAGGTCGGCTCATCGGGCATGCCCATCCAGCCGATTAGAATATGGCGACCGTCCTCGGCCGTGAACTCCTGCGGAGCATAGAAGTCAAAACCAGCGTCCCACAGGCGGAACTCGCCCAGCTCATAGGCACCGTCACCACCGGTAATGTCGCCCGTTACAGGCATGTAGCCAGCAGCGTAAACGTTGCCGCGGTCCCAACGACCGCCCTCAAGCCCCTGAGGAGAGAAGGACAGCCACTTCGCCGGTACGCCGCCATCCGCCTCAAGCTCCAGATACCCCGGGCACTCCCACATAAAGCCAAAACGCTTGGGCGTAGACACGCGGCTCTCGAGCTCCCAACTCAGCATATCGGCCGAGCCATACACCAGGATCTCGCCCACATCGCGCCCGGCACCCTCGCCGTGCATGGCACAAAAACGGCTCTCGACATGCGGCCCATCCACGCGACGACGAGCACCCAGCACCATGTGATAACGCTCATCATCATCGCGCCACACCTTGGGGTCACGCACGTGGCAGGTCAAATCATCAGGATAATCCTCAGACGCCAGCACTACGCGCTTGGCGCCGAACGCCTGACCGTCGGTGCTCTCCACATAGACGGTATCGGCGCGGCGGCCGGTATTGACGTAGTCGTACGTGCCGTCCGCATCGGAAAGCTTAACGTTGCCCGTATAGAGCACGCGAATGCGACCGTCCTCGGCAAGCGCGGAGCCCGAATACACACCGTGGCAATCGAACGGCTCGTCGGGCAGCAGCGGAGCGCCAACATAGTCCCACGTCATAAGATCGCGGCTCGTCGCATGGCCCCAGGCCTTAACGCCGCCCTCGACATCAAACGGCGCATATTGAAAATAGACATGGAACACGCCGCCCGCTTGGCAAAGACCGTTGGGGTCGTTGAGCCAACCCGCCGGCGGCATAATATGGAAGCGCTGGCCATATGCGCCATGACCGCACTCAGAGGCGGCGGCGTCAACAGCGGCGACCAGCTTTGCAAGGTCGCGACCAAGGGCATTAGACATATCAAAGTCCTAACGGATCGAAAGTAACAAGGCGCCAGAGATCGGCACCAGATACGGGAAACGCCCGCGAGCATACAACCCGCGGGCACCCCTCAATCAAAAGCTCTTAGGCCTGCTCGGAAGCCTTGGGCTCGTCCTTGTACAGGACAAACGAGATAGCAAAGGACACGACCGCGGCAACCGCGAACATGATCGCGTACTGCACGGGCTGGGCCAGGCACAGCAGAATACCGAAGATGCCGGTAACGCCCGTGCCGGAGGCGGCCAGCGAAGTAAGCGCGCAGACCAGGGCACCGCAACCGCCGCCGATGCAGCCGGCGATGAAGGGCTTAAAGAAGCGCAGGTTCACACCAAAGATGGCAGGCTCGGTAATGCCCATGAAGGCGGACAGGGCCGAAGGAAGCGCCAGGCCCTTGATCTTGGCATCGCGGGTCTTAAAGGCAACGGCAAGCGCGGCGCCACCCTGGGCGATGTTGGCAGCACTGGCGATGGGCAGCCAGTAGGTCACGCCGTGCTGGGCAAGCTGGCCCAGGTCGATGGCGGTGTACATCTGGTGGATACCGGTAACGACCGTGGGAGCATAGAACAGGCCGACGATAAAGGAACCGATGCCGAAGGGCAGAGTCAGCAGGGTCTGGATCAGACCGAGGATGGCGTTCTCGGCCCACACGAAGATGGGGCCGACGGCAACGAGGGTCACGAGCACGGTCACGAACACCGAGACAAGCGGGGTCACAAAGAGATCGAACATCTCGGGGACAACCTTGTGGAGACGCTTCTCGAGGAAGGCGAGAATGGCGCAGGCGATAACGATGGGGATAACGTGGCCCTGATAACCGACCCACTCAAAGCTGTACACGCCGGGGATGACGGTGACCATGGTCTGCACGCCCTCGGAGGCAACCGTGTAGGCGCTCTGCAGCGAGGAGTTGATGAACGCACCGCCGACGACGGCACCAAGATACGGGTTGGCGCCAAAGGCCTTAGCGGCGGAGTAACCGATCAGGATCTGCAGAATGCCAAAAGACGTTCCCGAGACCAGGTCGGCGATCTTGTAGATAAAGTTATTGGTGTCGAGCGCGATAAAGCCGTTGGAGGCCATAAAGTTGAGGGCGCTCATAATGCCCAGCAACAGACCCGAAGCAACGATGGCGGGAATAATGGGGACAAAGACGTCGCCGAGCACCTTAATGGCGCGCATAAAGATATTCTGCTGCTGAGCCGCGGCCTCCTTGACCTCGGCCTTGGTGGCAGCCTCGACGCCGCTGAGCGCGATGAACTTTTCGTAGACCTTGTTGACGGTGCCGGTGCCAAAAATAATCTGGAGCTGGCCCTGGGCCTCAAAGACGCCCTTGGCGCCGTCGATATTCTCGATGGCCTCCTTGTTAACCTTTGAATTATCGGCAATCACCAGGCGCAGACGCGTGGCACAGTGTGCGGCCGAAACAACGTTGTCGGCGCCACCGACGTTGTCGACCACCTCTTGGGCTGATTTGCGGTAGTCCATGACTTCCCTTTCCTCCAACGGGCGCATCTGCACCCGGCCATCTTTGACACTTACACTGTAAACGATTTCAGTTTCATCTGTCTGTAATCGTTTTCACTTTAGGGTGAACGGTAGGAATAGGCCGGCGAATGGTAGTTTTAAGGCAAAAATAGGCGCTCAGCGGCACACAGACGAGCCCAAAACCTAAACATTCATAAGCTGATGGCCGAGCTTAAGCGTCTTTAGACCGCGCTCCCCCTCCACGCCATCGAGCGTGTTGAGCAACATATTGGTCGCCTCGACGCCACTGGTCAGATACCCATAGTGCACGGTGGGAATGCCGCCCGTCAGCGCGCGCAAAAATGCGTTGTCGCCAAAACCGCTCACGCGGTGTATACCCTCGCCCATGCCGCGAACCTCATCGATAGCACGCAGCGCGCCCGCCGCCATGGTGTCGGTCGCACAGGCGATAAACGAAACATCGGGAGCGACGGAAAGCAGCTCGCGCGCAGCGCGATAGCCCGAGTCAAGCGTAAAGGATCCCTGCCGAATCAGGCTCGGATCAAGCGCCACGCCCGCGGCGTGCAAGCCGGCCTCAAAACCGCGACGGCGGTCATAACCGGCCGCGCGGTCATCCTCGGTAACTCCAATGTAGGCGATCTTGCCGTCCACACGACCCGCAAGCGCATGACCCAGCTCAAAGGCAGCCTCGTAATCGTCGTGATAGACGCAAACCGCGCCCTCAACATTCTGGCCGATCAGCACAATGGGCACGCGGCACGACCCAATCGCCCGACGGTGCTCGTCGGTAACCATGGTCGCCACCAGCACAATACCATCGACCGGGTGGTTTTGGAATAAATCGAGGTATTCGAGCTCGCGATCGGCCGCATTGTCGGTATTGGCAAGCAGCATCTGGTAGCCACGGCGACCGAGCACCTGGCCTATACCGGCGGTAATGCGGCTCACGGATTCCGAGTTAATCTTGGGCACGATGACGCCGATGAGCTTGGTGGAGCCGGTGCGCAGCGCACGAGCCTGACTGGACCGCACGTATCCGGTCAGCTCAATCGCCTGTTTAATGCGCTCGGCCTTGTCCTCCGAGATATATCCACCGTTGAGGTAGCGCGAGACGGCGGCGCTCGAAACGCCGGCTAGCTCGGCCACATCCTTCATCTTTACCACGAGCACCCCTGTCGTTGAAATCGCTTTCACCATAATACCCGTGCGGAGCGACATGCGCGTCGCAAGACAGGACGTCACGGTCAATTAAGCTGTCGTAGCACGGGCATCGTAGAGCTTCAACTAAAAACTTCAAAATATAAGTGCCGAATCAGTCAAACTACCGATTCGGCACCCCGTTACATTTGCACACAGTGGCAGGCAAAATCCAACTCGAGAACAACTTACTCACTTTGGAAAGACGCATCGCTGTCCGCTGCCAATTCCGAAGGAAGAATTGCCGGCAGCGTCAAAGCCCCCATGGGCGAAAGTCCAGTAACGACCATCAGATAGCTCTTAGCGTGGCCATACGCCATGGAAATCGCATTGGAGAGAAGATAACGGCGCGCTTCATCGTCTGAAATGTCGAACGGCAATTTTGTAGACACCGAAATAGCAACCCTTACATCAGCGCGCATTTTTTCCTTTGCATCGTCTCTATCAATCAGGCTGCCGCACACATACAGCTTTAAGTCTGCACGCTCGCCCACCTTGTTCCTCAATAGATGGACGTCCTGATAACTAACGTCAACTTTTAAATCCATATTCTGGGAAGGCTCATTCTCAATATGAAAAGTTGAGTCGACAACAAACAAATGAACAACCTGAATAGGCGCAATGAAATCCTTGCTCATGCAGCCAAACCTCCCGGAATCATCTCAAAGTTCAATCGTTTAGCCGAGCAGTCGCTGTTAAATGAAGACCATTGTTCTCGGACAGAAGTATTAGACGAGGAAAACGGCGCCTCATTCGAATAACTGGAAATGACCTGAGGAATGATTTTGATACCCAACGCAAGCTCAAACTTTGCGATTGTTTTCAGCGTCATGTTAGGCTGAGAATTCAACAATTTCGAAAGCGACTGAAGACTCACGCCCATACGCTTTGCCAACTCGCTTTTACTCAAGCCCGAGCGCTGCATCTCGCGATGAACAATAAACTCAATATCTAGTGCGTGCTCATAGGCACGGGTTTCGCTCGTTTCCGTTTCCGCGTAAAAGTCCGATAAATCGACCTTAACCATTACAAGTCTCCGTTTCGTAAGCGGGCAAAAAAGCCGACGCTATGACCCCAAAAGCTGCTTTGCTATCACGGCCAACTGTTTTGCGCGTTTAATTTCTTTGGAAATATTTCCCGAGCCTTGATGGCCCTTAAACCAAAAAAGCAAAACAATCTTGTCCACGCCTTGGCAAATCGCGTAGACCATTTCTCGATTAACCCCATCAAAACCCTTGAGTTCGTATAGTCCAATCTTAGGCTCAATACACCGAAGCTTTGACGTTCCAATGACATCCTTTAGCCCGTAGTCATAGATTTTTGAAATCTGATTAATCATTTTACGGGCGGTAAACTTCGTTTTAGGATCAGAAATCATCTTCTGAAACTGAGAGTTCTCAGGGGAGGTGGTTAGTTCCCAAAAAGGTCGTCCCTCGGGATCAGCATATTCGACAAGTTCATAGTCACTAACCAAAGGCCACCCCCTCCGCTTCAGAAGAAACCAAATGTGGTTAACTTATAAGTTAAGTTTAGTCAAATTCAAATACATAGCAAGTCTCAAGCCGAGTTCAAGCAATCTGCATTATTGACTCAGAGAATTGTGAGAAAGAAACGGCAGAAACTGCATTGGCAAATAAGACCCTCAGCGAAGTGCCCGAACTTTTATGGTGGCCAACAACATACCCAGGAAACGAAGGCGAGGCACGCAATCGCCCAGTCACCGTCGCCTGTCTAAGAGGACGCGGCGGCCGGCGTCGATGCGGGCCTGGTCTTCTTAGCAGTCTTGGTCGCAGGCGTCTTGGCGGACGCGGGCGCGGGCTTTACGTCATGCTCGTGAGACGGATTAGGCGTAAGTGCGGGATCCTCGCTGGGCTTGGTCTCATCACGATCGCGTCGGAAATGTTGGTGTAAGCGCGCCGACGGCTGACCGCCAAACGCAAGCGGCCCCTGTCCTAGAATCTGGA
>NZ_WQPL01000062.1 GCF_018785245.1 Collinsella aerofaciens
CGGACTCTATGAGCGCCGTGCGCGCGAGCGCGTTGCCGGCCTTGGTTATCCCGCCGCGCCGCTCGGACTCGCCGCTCGAGCGCTCCGACGGGACTAGCCCGCACCAGCTCGCGAAGGCCGGGGCCGTCCGGAACCTCGTGAAGGAGCCCGCCTCGGCTGCGAGCCTGAAGGCCGTCAGGGTGTCGATTCCCTTGATGCAGGAGAGCGCCTCGACGGCCGGGCGCCACCGGTCGGTCCGGGCGAGGGCGAGCACCTTCTTCTCGAGCTGCCGGCGGTCCGACTCCGCGCACCTCGCGGCCGTGACGTAGTACTCGAGCACGTCGCGCTGGGGCCCCTCGAGCCTGATCCCGGATATCCACCTCCAGTGGGCGCGCGTCCAGGATCCCTTCCTCGTCCCGTCGGCGTTGCGCTCGTCCCAGACGTGGCCCAGCCTGATCAGGAACATGTTGAG
>NZ_WQPL01000063.1 GCF_018785245.1 Collinsella aerofaciens
AGGTCGTCGCGCGTCTCGGCGGCCGCCTCGACCTCGTTCCTCAGCGCCGCAAGCGCCCGGATGCCGCCGTCGTCGGCGGGGTGTATGCCGTCGAGCCACCTGAGGAAGCCGTACGTCCAGTACCTCCGGGGGTTGCCGGCCGGCGTCGTGCCGCCGTAGGCGTAGCCGCGGCGGGCCAGGAACGCCAGGAGCCGCTGCTTCGCCGCCGCGAGCCTCGCGGTCGCGGCGTCGTGGGCCCCGGCGAGGTCCCTGAGCCCCTCGATCTCGGGGGACGGCACCCATACCGGGGCGACGTCGTGCGACAGTATCGCCTTGGCCATCCTGGCCGCGTCGTTGCGGTCGTTCTTGGACGAGAGGTCGGCCGCCGACC
>NZ_WQPL01000064.1 GCF_018785245.1 Collinsella aerofaciens
GGCCCGCCGTTGCGCGCCGCCATCTGCTCGGGCGACAGCCCCCGTCGCAGGCAGTCCCTGATGGCCTCCAGCCTGGCCGCCGCGGCGGGCTCGTCGGCGTCTATCCCGCGCCTGGACGAGGCGAGGACCGAGTCGGCGCACAGCTGCGCGGCCCGGGCCTCGTAGAAGACGTGGGGGCGGCGCTTGCAGCCGATCGCGCGGTACCGGCCGCAGCCGTTGCAGCAGCGCGGCCACGCGGCCAGGCGCGGGCAGGCCGCCGACAGGTCGGCGGAGGCGTCCACGCGCTCGCCGCGCCTGGCCTTCGGCGCCGTCACGAACCTGTGCGACGCCACCTCGGCGCTCACCGTCGAGGGCGACCTGCCCAGCTCCCTCGCGATCTCCCTGCACGACGCCCTGCGCTCCAGCATCCTCTGGACCGTGTCCCGCTCGTGCCTCGTGAGCCTCCCGTAGGCCCTCGGGACCGCCCTCGCGGAGCCCCTTTTCTTCTTTCCGGACATGCCGTCCTCCGATCTCCCGGGGCCGGCCGATCCGGCCCTCAGGGTATCGGGTTCCCACATTCATCCGCACATGTGCGGATGAATGTGGGAGGTGTTCGGAT
>NZ_WQPL01000065.1 GCF_018785245.1 Collinsella aerofaciens
GAAGGGCGCCTGCGAGCGCAACCACGTCGAGATCAGGAAGCTGCTGCCCAAGGGCGCCGGGATCAGGTTCGACCGGCTCGCCCCGGCCGACCTGGCGCTGGCCATGTCGCACGTGAACTCCGAGCCCCGCGGCGCGCTCGGCTTCGCGACGCCCGCGCGCGCCTTCAGGGCGATGCTCGGGGAGGACGCGGCGGCGCTGCTGGACGCCTACGGCGTGGGGGACGTG
>NZ_WQPL01000066.1 GCF_018785245.1 Collinsella aerofaciens
GGCCCCATCCGGGACCCGGGGGCGGCATTTTCCCAGTTGAAGGAACGGTGGAGATGTGTTTCGATGGGTCCGGTGGCCATGCTCCGCCCGCCGCCCGGCACCTCTTCCCAGACTCAGCCGGACGGTCGGCCCGTCTATTCCGTTTTTCCTCCAGGCTAGGCCAGCGGGGCATCGCCCCTCTCTGCGCGCGCCCTCTCGATGAGCCCCGGCGTCAGGTCGAGGTCGCCGAGCGGCACGTCCCCCACGCCGTAGGCGTCCAGCAGCGCCGCCGCGTCCTCCCCGAGCATCGCCCTGAAGGCGCGCGCGGGCGTCG
>NZ_WQPL01000008.1 GCF_018785245.1 Collinsella aerofaciens
ATACGCCGTGATGCGCGACCGGGTGCCCTACCGGGAGTAGCCCCGACGGTTGACAAAACTATAGGAACACCCAATGACTAAGTTGCAGGTGGCGGCGGTTGTGTTACACTAACGCTGCGTATATGACGCAAATATCTCGATACAGATCAATGATGTCCGTCGGTATTTGACGGAGCTAGACTGTTTAGCCGCCCTGAAGGTTTATGCAGGGAGCATGTGATCACAGGGCTTGAAAAGAAAGTTGAGCAAACACTGTGTCTGATCAACAGCAAGAAAACGAAATAACGACGACGCAGACCGCTCCCGCTGCACCGGTTGCGTCGGACCAGGTCGCGGCGCCCGCGCAAGCCTCGGCTCCTGAGACGCCTAAGGCTGCTTCGACGCCTACGCCTGCAGCGGCTGAGAAGGCCGTGCCTGCAACTGGTGAGGAGGCTGCTCCGGCAAAGCCCAAGCGTACGCGCCGCACGACCAAGCCTGCTGCTGACGGCGAGGAGGTCACCAAGCCCAAGCGCCGTACCACGCGCACGACGCGCGCCAAGCGCACCGTTGCAGCTGACTCCTCGGCGCCGATTTCCGATGAGGTCGCGCAGGCACGTGCGTTGGCGCAGATTAGCGAGGCTCAGGTGGTGCGCGCCCGCCGTCGTGCTGCCGAGCGCGAGGCCGCGGCTCTGACCGAGTTTGCAGCCCCGTCTGTGCCCGAGACCCCTGCCGCCGACCAACCGACCGAGAAGCCGGCACCGCGCACACGCCGTCGCACGGCTGCTAAGGCCGAGCAGGTTGCTGAACAGGTAACCCCCGAGCTCACTGAGGCTTCGGTCCGTTCCGCGGCAGGGGAGGGCGCATCGCCAACTGAGCCCGCTGCGCCTGTCGAGGCCAGCGAAGTTCCCGTTGTCGATCCGGCTTTGCGCCCGCACCGTCGCGGTCGCAAGCCCAAGGCCTTCGTCGAGGCAGAGAAGGCCGCAGCCGCAGCTGCAGCCGCTCGGGATGCTGCGGCGACCGCCGAGTCTGCAACCGCTGCCGATGCACCCGTCCAGGATGCTACGACTTCCGAGGCCGCTCCCGCCGATGTCGAGCTCGCCGATGTCCGTCCTGGTCGCAGCCATCGTACTGCTGCTAAGCGCACGTCCAAGGCCAAGGCTGCCAAGAAGGGTGCGTCCGGGGATTCCGCCGAGACGACCGTCGATGCATCGACTGATGCCGCCGAGCCCCAGGACGTCGAACAGCCTGCGTCTGAGAAGCCCAAGCGCGGTCGTAAGAAGTCCGCTAAGGCCAAGGCGTCCGAGCAGCGGGCCGAGGCCGAGCTGCAGGGCGATTCCAAGGCCGAGGCCAGCGATGATACTGCGGCTAACGCCGATGCCGCCGCAACCGATGGCGCCGCGCCCGCCGAGGCCGAAGACGGCGCTCGCCCCAACCGTCGCCAGCACAAGCGCAACGACGAGCGCAACGAGCGCAAGGACGAGCGCAACAACGACCGCCGCAACCGCCAGCGCGATCGCAAGCAGCGCAACAAGGAGCGTAATGCCGCTCCCACCGAGCCCACGCTTTCGCGCGAGGAGCTCGCGGCCATGAAGGTCGCCGAGCTGCGCGAGAAGGCCAAGGAGTTCGAGATTGAGACGACCGGCAAGAAGAAAGCCGAGCTCGTCGAGGAGATCTACGTCACCGCCGCGAAGGCCGAGGGCTTCCGCGACATCAAGGGCATCCTGCAGATTCGTCCGGACAGTTCCGGTATCATCCATGCCCATGGCTACATGAAGTCCAACGACGACGCCTTCGTGCCCGCCTACCTCATCCGCTCTGCGCGTCTGCGCACGGGCGACGTCATCGAGGGCTCGCTTCGTCCTTCGCGCGGCGGCGACAAGCGCGCCGGCCTCGCCAAAATCACGACCGTCAACGGTCTAGACCCCGAGCAGATTCGCAACCGCCCCAAGTTCGGTGACCTCACCCCGGTCTATCCCAACGAGCCGCTGCGCATGGAGCATGGCAAGGACTCCATTACCGGTCGCGCCATCGACATCGTGTCGCCGATCGGCAAGGGTCAGCGTGGCTTGATCGTGTCCCCGCCCAAGGCCGGCAAGACCACAATCCTCAAGAAGATCTGCCAGTCTATCTCGATTAACAACCCCGAGGTGCACCTCATCTGCCTGCTCGTCGACGAGCGCCCCGAAGAGGTTACCGATATGCAGCGTTCCATCAAGGGCGAGGTTGTGGCGTCGACCTTCGATATGCCCGCCGACAACCACACTCGTGTGGCAGAGCTCGTCATCGAGCGCGCCAAGCGCATCGTGGAGCTGGGCGGCGATGTCGTGGTGGTGCTCGACTCCATCACGCGTCTTGCCCGCGCCTACAACTTGGCGGCGCCCGCCTCAGGCCGCATCCTTTCAGGCGGCGTCGATTCGGCGGCACTGTATCCGCCCAAGCGCTTCCTGGGCGCAGCCCGCAATATCGAGAACGGTGGCTCGCTCACCATCCTGGCCTCTGCCCTCATCGACACCGGCTCCAAGATGGACGAGGTCATCTTTGAGGAGTTCAAGGGCACCGGCAACATGGAGCTCAAGCTCGACCGCGACCTGGCCGACCGCCGCATCTTCCCGGCTATCGACCCCGTTGCCTCCGGTACGCGTAACGAGGACCTGTTGGTTGACGAGCAGATGCGTCCGTTTGTCTTTGGCCTGCGTCGCATTCTTGCCGGCATGAACAACACCGAGCGCGCAGCTGCGTCGTTTATCAAGGGTCTTAAGGGCACCAACACCAACCAGGAGTTCCTGGTGCGTTCGGCCAAAAAACACAGCGACTACGAGCAGACGTTCTAGGTTGTCATCTACACGCAGCGATAGTCATCAATGCAATAAAGGGTCGGGGCTTTGAGCCTCGGCCCTTTTCTATATAGCCGCTCCGCGCTTTTTTGACCATAAGACTGGCAAGCAGCAGGTTTCCCGTTTCAATCCGACATCGTCGCTTGCAATAGACTGGGCGGTTTCGCATAATAGCTTTTAAGCTTCGCGACGGAAAACGCAGATGAAACGAACCATATACCGTTGCTTTGGGGCATAGCCCCGCTTCATCTTCTCTCGCGCAGCCAACTGAATGATGCGATTTGGGTGCTGGAAGATGGGGAGAGCTCATGGCTTCTTCTGATGCAACACAACGAGCAGTCCTTGCCGGACTTTCGTGCGGGATCGGCCTTGCCGCTCCCGTGGTTATGTATGCCGCGACGCTGCCGTTTTCGTCGGTGAATGAGACGGTCGTGGCGGGTGCGGTTCCCTTCGCCGTGGGCGCGGTGGCGGGCGTGGGTATCTATGCCGCTTCGCTGGGTATCTCCGAGTACCGTGCGCAGCGTGAAGAGCGTCTGTTCCAGCCCGATGCCATGGGCGGTGCCGCCAATCTCAATCAGCATCAAAGCGAGTTCAAGACCGCCTCGATTCCAGCCCAGCAGCAGGATGCGACTCCTTACACTGCGGCTTCTGCTTCTCAGACTCAGTCGGAGCAGTCTACCTCGGCATTCCTTTCCGGCCTGACCGGTGCGTTCCAGCGCCGTCATGCCGATGATGGTGTTCCTACCATCGCTCGAGCCGCAGATGCTATGGACGAGGCCGAGGCTTGGTCCATGATCGACAGTATGCTCGACGACGATTCGCCGGTGAGCTGCGACCCTGCACGCTCGCGCGACGTCTATCAAGTCGCCATCGACGAGCTCACCAACGGCGGGCAGACCGGCTCCCTCAATCGCGACGACATCGCCGCCGCGGCGCGTGCCGTGTCGGGCTCCCAGGCCGCCCCTGCGGGCAGCACGGCGGCTTTCGTGGCACTCGTTGCCAACGCGGCAGTCAATAACGCCTACAACGCTACCTCGGCGGACGCGAACGCTTTTGCCGATAATTCGTACATTGATGAAGCCATGACCGCGGACGAGGAGGCCGTTGCCGCCCGCCGTGCCGCCGAGAGCTCGCTTTGGGGCGCTCCTGCCCAGCAGCAGGCGGCTGAGGCTGCGCCGTACAATGCAAACCTCGCCAGCATGCCTATCATCTCCGGTGCCGCGGACATCGATCTCGATGACCTCGATGAGCCTGCAGCCATCACCGCATCTATTGAAGCCCAAGATCGCATCGATACCGGCGACCTTCCGGACGCCTCGCTCGAGGTTGATGTCCCCATGGCCGATTACTCGGGCCACGAGGACATGTGGGCCGCCGCCACCGCGATTCTGGATGAGATTGACGAGCCCGCTCCTGTTGCAGCCCCCGCTCCCGTCGCTGCCCCTCAGCCTGCTGCCCCCGCCTATGTCGGCCGTCACAGCGCTGTGTTCCCCGAGGATACCGCCCGTATCTCACGCGAGAGCATCGAGCGGGCCGAGGCTATTGCCGCCGGCATTATGGAAAATCGTCGTCACGAGCGCGTCAATCAGATCCTCGAGGAAGAGATTGAGCGCCTGCAGTCCTCTACCGCCAAGCGGACGGGCCGTGCCTATCTGAGCGTTATCGAGGGCGGTACCGCCAGCTTCGCGCCGCTCCGCGCGGAGGCATAACTTCTGCATGGTTAAGATCAATCGAAAATGGGCGGTCGCGACCTGCCTGATGGCGCTCTTGATCTGGGGCAATTCGCTGGTTCCCGGCTCGGGGTCGGGCTCGCTGAGCCTAACGGTCATGGAAGCTATCCGCTGTTTCCTGCACGGCGTGGGACTTCCATATGAATGGGTGACCAACTTTGTTGTTCGCAAGTGCGCGCATTTTACCGAGTATATGGTGCTCGGCATTCTGGCAACGCACGCCTTTGATTTTGAGGGCCGGCGCACCTTTGACGTGCTGCTGCCCACGGCGGTGTTCCTGCTGCTGATTCCCTCGATCGACGAGACGATTCAGCTCTTTGTGCCGGGCCGCGCCGGCATGATCACCGATGTGATGATCGACTGCTGTGGAGCGGCAACGGGCGTTGTGCTCCGATATCTCTTACGGTCGCTGATGTACGCCAAAAAGGCCGCCTAGGACGTATTGTTTGGTCCTAGGCGGCCTTTTTTATTTGAGGGCTTATATGGGGCGTGGTGGCGTCGTTCCGTAGGTTGGATTTGCCGAGCGCGCCACGCCCTGTGGGTGCGTCTGCTACTGAAGCGCCTGTGCGCCCAGGGCCAGGCAGCCCATGATGCCCTGCTTGCCCTCGAGGCTGTTGTTGACAATGTAGGTGTCGATATCGTTGACCTCGGGCGTGACGATGTAGCTGTTGAGCATCTCGGCGCACTTTTTGCGCGCGAGCGGCACGATGGGGGCGTGGTCGGCCACGCCGCCGCCGATGATGATCTTTTGCGGCGCGTAGCACAGCGTGTAGGTCATGAGCGCCTGTGCCAGATAGCCGGCGAGCAGGTCCATGGCCTCCGGGTCATCGGCCATGTCTCCGGCACTCTTGCCATTCCAGCGCTTTTTAATGCCGGGGCCTGCGATGAGGCCCTCGAGGCAGTTGTCGTGGAAGGGGCAGGCGCTATGCTCGCCGATGGTGTCGCGCGGGTCGCGCGTGACCAGGATATGGCCGGCCTCGGGATGCATCATGCCGTGTACGAGCTTGCCGCCCGATAGCACGCCGGCGCCCACGCCGGTGCCGATGGTCAGGTAGATCACGTCTGTGAGGCCCTGGGCGCAACCAAAGGTGACCTCGCCCAGGCAGGCGACGTTGACGTCGGTGTCGTAGCCGCAGGGAATATTGAGCTCGTTTTGAATGGTGCCCAGCAGATCGAAGTAGCGCCATGCCGTCTTGGGGGTCTCCAAGATCTTGCCGTACTGGGGTGAGGCGGGGTTGACCGCGGTGGGGCCAAAGGCGCCGATTCCGAGCGCGGCGATGCCCTTGTTCGCAAACCACGCGTTGACGGCCTCAACGGTCTCCTGCGGGGTCGTGGTCGCGATCTGCTCACGTTCCAGGACCGTACCGTCTGCATAGCCCGTGGCGCAGACCATCTTGGTGCCGCCGGCCTCGAGCGCTCCGATAAGCTGCTGCTCTGCCATAGTATTCCTCTCTGGGACGAGTTGCTCCGTGACTAAAGTATAGTGCGCTAAACCATTTAAGAAAGCGCTATAAAAAGAAGCCCCGCAACTCGGCGGTGCGGGGCTTCTTTGGTTGCTTTAGTTGCCGGGCCGTCCTTACCCGCGCGGCTTGATTTTATCACGTAGCGATTTGAGGTTCTCCAGCGCCGCGTTGAGCGTCTCGTCACGCTTGGCAAAGTGGAAACGGATCAGATGGTTGACGGGCTCGCGGAAGAAGCTCGAGCCGGGCACGGCGCCCACGCCCACCTTTGAGGCCAGGTCCTCGCAGAACTCGAGGTCGCTGTCGTAGCCAAACTCCGAGATATCCATCATCACATAGTAGGCGCCCTGCGGCACGTTGTGCTCAAGACCGAGACTGTCGAGCCCCTGGCAGAACAGGTCGCGCTTGGCGGTATAGTGGTCAAGGACCTCATCGTAATAGCTGTCGTCGAAGTTGAGGGCGGTGACGACGGCTTCCTGCAGGGGAGCGGCGGCACCCACGGTGAGGAAGTCGTGGACCTTCTTGATGCGCTCGGTGATTTCGGCAGGGGCGATGGTGTACCCCAGGCGCCAGCCGGTGATGGAGTACGTCTTGGACAGCGAGCTGCAACTGATGGTTCGTTCGAACATGCCGGGCAGCGTGGCCATATAGACGTGCTCGTGGGGCGCGTAGACGATGTGCTCGTATACCTCGTCGGTGATGCAGTAGGCGTCGTACTTTTTGCAGAGGTCGGCGATAAAGGTGAGCTCCTCGCGCGTAAAGACCTTGCCACAGGGGTTGGACGGGTTGCACAGGACGATCGCCTTGGGATCGTTGTCGCGGAAGGCCGCCTCAAGCACCTCACGGTCAAAGTCGAACGCAGGCGGGTTGAGCGGCACGTAGATGGGCTCGGCACCCGAAAGGATCGTGTCGGCGCCGTAGTTCTCATAGAACGGCGAGAAGATGACGACCTTGTCGCCGGGGTTCGTGACCGTCATCATGGCGGCCATCATGGCCTCGGTGGAGCCGCAGGTGACTACGATATTCTCGTTGGGGTTCACCGGCATGCCCATAAAGTGCTCCTGTTTGGCGGCGAGCGCCTCGCGCATGGCCTGGGAGCCCCAGGTGATGGAGTACTGGTGATAGAGCGGCTTGGGGTCGCTGGCGATGGCGCTGAGGCTATCGAGCAGCTGCGCCGGGGGATCGAAGTCGGGGAAGCCCTGCGAGAGATTGACAGCGCCGTACTTATTGGAGATGCGTGTCATGCGGCGGATGACCGAATCGGTAAATCTTGCCGTGCGGTTGGAGAGTTCTTTCATGACGGTCCTTTCGAGGATTTGCAGTGGGGCAAGTTTACTCCTATGAAACCGGTGGGATTTGCTCGAAATGGTCTCGAAAAACTCTTTTCAAAATTCTTGAAAATTGGGGCTTGCATCGCGTGGCGTTCCTTGCAATAATAGTCGAGCGCGAAGCGCACAGGACACGGTGGGTGTAGCTCAGTTGGCTAGAGCGACGGGTTGTGGTCCCGTAGGTCGAGGGTTCGAGTCCCTTTACCCACCCCAGTTCTTGCTTCGTGTTGATATCGGGTCGTTAGCTCAGTTGGTAGAGCAGGGGACTCTTAATCCCAAGGTCCAGGGTTCGACCCCCTGACGGCCCACCACACGATATCTCCTCTAAAGTCCGCCATAACGGACTTTAGCTTTGGGTCGTTAGCTCAGTTGGTAGAGCAGGGGACTCTTAATCCCAAGGTCCAGGGTTCGACCCCCTGACGGCCCACCCAAAGATTGTTAAAGCGACTGGCTCAGGCTGGTCGTTTTTTGTTGACCACGCATGGGGCGAACCCGAAAGGGCACGGAGCTGAGTAATCTGCACCGTGATTCCCTTAGGGAAACACGGCTAAAGCCCCGTAGGCGTGTTCTCCTTAGGGGAATCATGCTTACGGGGCTCGATGCATGTTGAGAAGTTGTGATCAAACTCAAAGTGAGAATCGATTTAGTCTGCTCGATAGTGCGAACCTAAGCTTTCAGTTCGCTTGCGCATGGCTTTGACCATTTCCTGTGCTAGTCGAATCTGCGACTGTAGGCGGGCGAGGGCTGCGATCTCGCTGTCATCGGCATGCGGCTTGCTCAGCGCCATGGCCTTGTCTTGCAGGCTTTCAAGCTGTTGCAGAGCCTCGGATAGGCCCGTCTCGGTTCGGTTGATCATGCAATAGGTGCTCATCGTGTGCTTAAGGCCGTGTGTCAGGCGTTCGGCATCTGTTGTGGCAATGCCGTAGTGGGGGAGGGCGATATCCGCCTTCAGGGCTGTCTCAGGCTCTTTCTGCGCTGCAAGGGCTGCCGATGCGCCCGCGATGCGTCCGAACACGATGCCGTTGGCGCTTGACAAGCCACCAATGCGGTCGGCACCGTGCATGCCGCCTGTCGCCTCGCCGCAAGCGTAGAGGCCCTCAACGCCCGTGTGCGCGGTCTTATCGATCTTGATGCCGCCGTTAGCGGCGTGGGCATACATCGCAACGCGCATCTCGTCAGTCGGGGCGATGCCGTGCTCGTCTTGCAGCCAGGTGGCAAAGGTCTGCACAAACTCTGGGACATCCTCGCGGGGGAAGTCGTAGTGGAGTGCCAGGCCTTCGGCACCTGCCTGATCGATGACGAGATCGATAGCGCGGGAGGCCAAGCATGACGTGAAGGGACCATATCCAGAGCGCTGCTCGAGCAGGTCGTCCAGCTTGTCGTCGGCAATATCTACCGGCTGGTCTACATGTACGTAGCGCCAGGTTTTCTCGTTGAAGACCAGGTTGCGCTTGGGCTCGATGAAGCCGGGCATCATCTGCATGAACTCTATATTAGTAAGTGTTGCGCCGTGCGCCAGCGCGATGGCCTGCGAGGAGCTGAGCACATCAGCCGACGTAAGGCTGCGCTCGAACAGGCCGCCTGTGCCACCGGCTGCGATGATCGTGGCCTTGGCAGCAAAGGGCACGATTCGATTTTCGGTGAGGTCGTAGAGTACGGTTCCGGTTATTCTGCCGTTCGTGTCCTCAACAAGGTCAATAAGCTCATGGCGGGGGAGCAGGCGAATGCCGAGCGACTCGATCCAGGTCGTCAGAGCGTCCTCAAGGGGCTTGCGGGTGAGGCCGCGCCACATGCGCGTCTTGTGGTCAAAGCAGGGGATAAACTGCTTTTGCTGAGCACTCTCGGCGCTTTGCGGACGCTGAAGCTCAACGCCCAGGTCTTGCTCGAGCCATTCAATTGCATGGGGAATGCCGTGGACAAACGTCTGGACAAGCTCGGGGTCGGCGACGCCGCCACCAACGGTCTGAATGGTGTCGATGAGGTCTTGTTCGTCGTCTTCGTTAACGGGTCCGATAAGCCCCAGGCCCCAGGTTCCGGGGAAGAAGCTCGATCCACTCATAGTCTTGCCGGCGTTTGCCACGGTGACGGTTGCGCCCGTGCGTGCCGCTTCGATGGCGGCGCAAAGGCCCGCAATGCCAGATCCAATTACCAGTACATCAGTCGATTCCATCGGATTCCTTTCTCGTCCGGCGCATTGTCGCACGGGTGATCGGCAATGGGGCCGCAAAGACCCGGCAAATCGGTAAAGGGCAAATATGGCAGGTGGGCGTCATGGACGCTCTGGCGCTCCATCTCTTCACATCTCGTATTTCGCCCCAGCTGATATATCGACATTAGCTACCCTGCGACAGCGCAAACAAAAAGAGCCGCTACCCGGGTGGGTAGCGGCTCCAAAGCTCAGCTATATGAGCATCGCGCGGGCGCGATTAGGCCTTGAGGGCCTCCTCGACGGCGACAGCGCAGGCGACGGTGGCACCGACCATGGGGTTGTTGCCCATGCCGATGAGACCCATCATGTCGACGTGCGCAGGCACGGAGGAAGAACCGGCGAACTGGGCGTCGGAGTGCATGCGGCCCATGGTGTCGGTCATGCCGTAAGAGGCAGGGCCGGCGCCCATGTTGTCCGGGTGCAGGGTACGGCCAGTGCCGCCACCAGAAGCGACGGAGAAGTACTTCTTGCCAGCCTCGAGGCGCTCCTTCTTGTAGGTGCCAGCGACGGGGTGCTGGAAGCGCGTGGGGTTGGTGGAGTTACCGGTGATCGAGATGTCGACGTTCTCGTGCCACATGATGGCAACGCCCTCGCGGACGTCGTCGGCGCCGTAGCAGTTGACGGCGGCGCGGGGACCATCGGAGTAGGGGATGGTCTCGACGACCTTGAGCTCGCCCGTGAAGTAGTCGAACTGGGTCTTCACATAGGTGAAGCCGTTGATGCGGGCGATGATCTGAGCAGCGTCCTTGCCCAGACCGTTGAGGATGACGCGCAGCGGCTTCTTACGAGCCTTGTTGGCGTTCAGAGCCAGGCCGATAGCGCCCTCAGCGGCAGCGAAGGACTCGTGACCGGCCAGGAAGGCGAAGCACTCGGTGTCGTCGGAGAGCAGCATAGCGCCCAGGTTGCCGTGGCCCAGACCGACCTTGCGGTCCTCGGCGACGGAGCCGGGAACGGTGAAGGCCTGGATGCCCTCGCCGATGATGGCGGCAGCCTCAGAAGCGGACTTGGCGCCACGCTTGACAGCGAGAGCGCAACCGAGGGTGTAGGCCCACTCGGCGTTCTGGAAGGCGATGGACTGGGTGTTGTTGACGATCTCACGCGGGTTGAAGCCCTTGTCGGTGCAGATCTGCAGAGCTTCCTCGAGGGAGGCGATGCCGTTGTCGGCGAGGCACTTGTTGATCTTGTCAGCGCGGCGCTCGTAACCTTCGAACGTAACAGTCATAGTTATTTCCCTCCCTTTCTACTCGTGAACCGGGAACACGCTGGCGACGGAGTGAGTCTCCTCGTCGGTGCGCGGGTCGATGTACTTGGCAGCGTTCTCCCACTGACCATAGTGGCCCATAGCGCCAGCGATGGCCTCCTCGGGGGTCTTGCCGGCCTTGACGGCGTCGGTGAACTTGCCGAGGTTCAGGAACTCGAATGCGATGATCTCGTTCTTGTCGTTGAGAGCCATGCGGGTGACGTAGCCCTGAGCGAGCTCGAGGTAACGAGCGCCCTTGGCCTTGGTGCCGAACATGGTGCCGACCTGGGAGCGAAGGCCCTTGCCGAGGTCGTCGAGGGAGGCGCCCACGGGCAGGCCGCCCTCGGAGAACGCGGTCTGGCTGCGGCCGTAAACGATCTGCAGGAAGATCTCGCGCATAGCAACGTTGATGGCGTCGCAGACGAGGTCGGTGTTGAGGGCCTCGAGGATGGTCTTACCGGGAAGGATCTCGGAAGCCATGGCGGCAGAGTGGGTCATGCCCGAGCAGCCGATGGTCTCAACGAGGGCCTCCTCGATGATGCCGTCCTTGACGTTCAGCGTGAGCTTGCAGGCGCCCTGCTGAGGTGCGCACCAACCCACACCGTGCGTAAGACCGGAGATGTCGGAAATCTCCTTAGCCTGGACCCACTTGCCCTCCTCGGGGATGGGTGCGGGGCCGTGGTATGCACCCTTGGCAACGGGGCACATGTTCTCCACTTCCTGTGAGTACTGCATGCCTCTCCTCTCTATCGTGTTGGCGTCCCGTCTGGGGGTCGTGGCTGGCGATTGCCGGGCGACCCTTCGAAAGGGACATGACATGCAGCCCCTATAATACCGCGAAATGCACGGAATATTCGGCGAACGGCTCAGTTTTCGTAGCGAGAAGTCCGGAAGTTTTAATTGAAACGGTTTAACCCTATGTTATGTGGTCGTGAACTTCCGTAGAGGGGGTCCTTCTTGGGCAAGCTTTTGGTCAGCTCTTGTAAGCGTTACAGGGGTTGACCTGTTGCAACGGTGCCGTTCGCCGCCTGATTACTGCCTTTGGCCGCGCGAGTGTATTGTTTTGCGTGAATGTTTTGATGGCACGCTTCAATCGTGCTGTATTGGATGGCAAGCAGATCCCGGCGAAGGGAGCGCCATGCAGCGCGTTTGGAAAACGGTTACCGGCTTTTACCATGTCTGTGCCCGCGGTACGGGCAAGCAGCTCATCTTTGAGGGCGATGAAGACCGGTGGGAGTTTTTGGAGCTGATGCGCGAGTGCTGCTGCGAGGAGGGTGTGACGGTTATCGCCTGGTGCCTTATGGGCAATCACGTGCATTTGGTGCTTACAGATTACGAGGACAGGATGAGCGCGGCGATGCACCGGTTGCTTTTGACGTACGCGCGGCGGTTCAATAAACGCACGGGGCGCACAGGGCATCTGTTCCAGAACCGTTTTGACCGGCGCTCGCTCGATACCGACTGGCAGGTGATGGAGGCTATTCGCTCCGTACACGCCGATCCGCAGGAGGCGGGCGTTAGCCTAATCGAGCGTTATCCCTGGAGTAGCTTTGCGGAGCATTTGTGCGCTTACGACGGTGACGCGGCCGATGTCGTGAGGGGATTTTCTGATCCTTCTTGCGTGCTTGAGCTTTTTGGCTCTGCCGAGGGCTTTATTGCCTATTCGCTTTCGACGCCCGACGGCAGTGAGCCAGCTCTGTGCGATATGAAAGAGACGGAGTGGGAACGCCACGCCTTTGCCAACAAGTTGGCGAAGGAGCTAGGGGTTCCGCTTCGTGGGGTTAAAGTCGCACCGCCGGCGCAGCGCGATACCGTTATTTTTGGATTGCACGATGCCGGTTTTACGGTGCGCCAGATTGAGCGGTATACCGGGATTGGCAAAAGTACCGTCTCTCGTATCGTGCACGCTTATGCGCGGGTGAAGGCACAGGCCGAGCTCTCGGAATAGAAAATGGCCGAACCACTCTTAGTCAAGCGATTCGGCCAACAAAATTCTTAAGATTTGGGACAAATACTACTGATTATTTTGTCCCGTGAGCATGCCGTCGAGGGTGCGCCAGGCGAGCTCGGCGCATTTGACGCGGGCGGGCATGTGCGAGATGTCCTGGAGCTGGGCGGCTTCGTCCAGGTCTTCCAGATCTTCCTCGGAGAGCTGCTCGCCGCGGATCATGGCGAGGAAGAGCTCTGCCAGGCGGTGAGCTTTCTCGACGGTCTCGCCGGTGATGAGGTCGGCCATGATGTCGGCGCTGGCCTGGCTGATGGCGCAGCCATGACCGGTAAAGGAGGCCTCCTCGATCACACCGTTCTCGACGCGCAGCTGCAAGGTGAGCTCGTCGCCACAGCTGGGGTTGATGCCGTCGTGCTCGTGCGTGGGGGCATCCATCTCGTACTTGTAGTCGGGGTGCGAGTTGTGCTCCATAAACGTGGTGGAGGTGTACAGATTACCCATTGAACGTGCTCCAAACGTGATGCAGGCCGGCGATGAACTTATCGATGTCGGCCTTGTCGTTGTAGAAGGCCACGCTGGCGCGGCAGCAGGCGAGGTTCTCGACGCCCAGCCAGGTAAGCAGCGGCTGCGCGCAGTGGTGACCGGCACGGATGCACACGCCGTCCATGTCCATGATGCTCGCGACGTCGTGCGGGTGGATACCCTTGACGTTAAAGCTGACGACGCCGTGATGGTTGTCCCAGTAGATGGAGCCGATGATCTGGACAAAGTCGAGCTGCATGAGTTCGCCCATCAGGTAGTGGACGAGTGCCTGCTCGCGTGCCTGGATGTTTTCGTAGCCAACCGTGTTGACGAGGTAGTCGAGTGCCGCACCCGTGGCGAATATGCCGGCGGCGTCCTGCGTGCCGGCCTCGAACTTCTCGGGGACGGGCGCCCAGACGGCGTCCTGCTCGGTGACCGAATCGATCATCTCGCCGCCGGTGAGCATGGGCGGCATGGCGTTGAGCAGGTCCATCTTGCCCCACAGCACGCCGATGCCCATGGGGCCCATGGCCTTGTGCGCGCTAAAGGCAAAGAAGTCGGCGCCCAGGTCGGCCACATCGACCGGCATGTGCGGCAGCGACTGCGCACCGTCGACGACCAGGTAGCCGCCGTACTTGTGCACGAGTTTGCCGAGGTTCTTGACCGGGTTCTCGACGCCCAGCACGTTAGAAACCTGACCCACGGCCAGAATTTTGGTCTTGGGACCCACCTTGGCAAGAACCTCCTCGGTGGTGAGCTGGCCGGTCTTGGTGGGGTAGAGGTAGACGAGCTTGGCGCCGGTCTCGCGGCAGACCTGCTGCCACGGAATCAGGTTGGAGTGGTGCTCCATGATGGTGATGACGACCTCGTCGCCCGGTTTGAGCACTGTGGGCGCAAAGCTCTTGGCGACCAGGTTGAGCGACTCGCTCGTGTTGCGGGTGAAGACGACCTCGTTGGCCTGTGAGGCGCCGATGAGGTCGGCGATCTGCTGGCGGACCTTCGCGATGGCGTCGGTTGCCTCGACGGACAGCGAGTACAGGCCGCGCAGGGGGTTGGCGTTCATGCGCTGGTAGAAGTCGCGTTCGGCGTCAAGCACGCAGGCGGGGCGCTGCGCGGTGGCGGCGCTATCGAGGAAGGCGATCTCGGGGTGCTGCTGGAAAAGCGGGAATTGCGCCTTGTAGGGATTGGTCTCGATGTCGACGGTAGGCCAGCCGCGCGAGGCCTCGTCGCTGGCGTCGAGCTCCATAGGCTCCGGTGCGGTACAGGTGTCGCATTTAACGTGTTCGGTGTCGATCATGCGAGCTCCTCTTCAAAGTTGTCGATCAGGTTGTTGCCCAGGCGGACGATGCCGGCGCGGGTGCGCTCGTCGGTGGCGGAAAGCGCGGCGTCCTCCAGCTTGGCGCGGATGAACAGGTCCTCGGCGGCGTTTTGGTCAAGACCGCGGCAGGCGAGGTAGAACAGCTGCTCGTCGCGGACGTGACCGATGGTGGCGCCGTGGTTGCCGGCGACGTCGTCCTCGTCGCAGAGAATGACGGGAATGGTCTTGTTGTCGACGCCCTTGTTGGCCAAAAGCACCGTCTCGCGCTCGGTGCCGGTTGCACCCTTGCAGCCGTGCACGAGGTCGATGGTGCCACGGTAGACCTTCTTGGACGTGCCGGTCAGCACGCCGTTGGCGTCGATCTCGCACTCGGTCTTGCGACCGCGGTGGCGCAGCTCGTAGTTAAAGTCGCGCACCTGCTCACGGGCGCCAAGGTAGTCAGTATCGATGGTGACCTTGGCGGTATCGCCCAGCAGGTCGCCGGCAAGGCCGGTGGCGCTGGCGCCGGCACCCAGGACGGTGTGTTGCACGTTGACGCGCGCGCCCTCGTCCAGGAACAGGCCGGTATCGTCGAGTGCGATCCAGCTATCGTCGAGCGTCTGCGTGCAGGCCACGTTGACGGTGGCGTACTCGTGGGCGCACACGCGCAGCACGGATCCCACGACGCCCTCGCCGGCAACGGGGGAGTCCAGGGCGATCTGCAGGTCGAGCGTCGACTGGGGACGGACGACGACGTCGATGGCGGCGATGGCCGCGGCGGCATCGACACCGCTCACACGCACGGTAACCGTGGCGTGCTTGTATGCGGGCACATCGATGACGACGCGCTTGGTGGCGTGGTCGGCCAGGTAGGTGTAGGCAGCCTCGCCCATGCCAGTCTCGAAGGCCTCAGCGGGGGAGAGCTCCTCCTCCAGCTTAATGGCACCGGCCTGGTAGACGGAGGTGGCGGGCACGTCGAGCTCGGTCTCGGGCGTGATGCGGGCGCGGTCGGCGGCATCGCCGGGCGCGGAGGCGCGGCGCTCGGGGAAGCGCTCGGCCATGGCGTCCATGGCGGCGTCGAACGCGTCTGCCACGCCAGCAAATTGCTCGTCCAAGCCCTCAACCTTAACGGTCTCGGCGGGAGCGGCGGCAAGCTCGTCAGAGAGCTCGAGCTTGGTCTGGTTCATCTTCAGCCAGCCCCATGTGGCAGCCGGCATCGCATTGACCTGCTCAAGGGTGGTAGCAGCGGTGTTCGTGGTCTGTTTCATTATCCGATCGCTCCTTCCATCTCGAGCTTGATCAGGTTGTTCATCTCGACGGCGTACTCCAGCGGTAGCTCCTTGGAGACCGGGTTGGCAAAGCCGTTGACGATCATGGTACGGGCTTCTTCCTCCGAGATACCGCGGCTCATCAGGTAGAACACCTTATCGTCGCCGATACGGCCGATGGTGGCCTCGTGGCCGATGTCGACATTCTTGGCGCGGATGTCCATGGCGGGGATGGTGTCGGAGCGGCTCTGGTCGTCGAGCATGAGCGACTGGCAGCTCACGGTTGCCTTGGAACCCTCGGCCTTGGGCGTGGCCACGATGGAGCTGCGGAAGGTCTGGATGCCGCCGCTCTTGGAGATGCCCTTGGTCTCGACGGTTGCCGAAGTATCGGGCGCGTTGAGCACGACCTTGCAGCCGGTATCCAGGTTCTGGCCGGCGCCGGCAAAGGTAATGCCGGTAAAGCTCGAGCGGGCGCGGCGTCCGCTGAGCACGCTCATGGGGTAGAGGTAGCCCACGTGGCTACCGAAGGAGCCGCTGATCCACTCGATGTCGCCGTCCTCGTCCACGCGCGCACGCTTGGTGTTGAGGTTGTACATGTTCTTGGACCAATTCTCGATGGTAGAGTAGCGCAGGTGCGCACGCTTGCCCACAAAGAGCTCGACGGCGCCGGCGTGGAGGTTGGCCACGTTGTACTTGGGCGCGGAGCAACCCTCAATGAAGTGCAGGTCGGCATCGTCCTCGACGATGATGAGCGTGTGCTCAAACTGGCCGGCGCCCTTGGCGTTAAGACGGAAGTAACTCTGCAGCGGGAAGTCGAGCTTGGTGCCCTTGGGCACGTAGACAAACGAGCCGCCCGACCATACGGCGCCGTGCAGGGCCGCAAACTTGTGGTCGGTGGGCGGGATGAGCGTCATAAACTTCTCGTGGATGAGCGGTTCCCACTGCGGGTCGTGCAGGGCCTCCTCGATGCCGGAGTAGACGATGCCCATCTTAGACGCCGTGTCCTGCATGTTGTGGTAGACGAGCTCGGAGTCGTACTGCGCGCCGACGCCTGCCAGATAGCTGCGCTCGGCCTCGGGGATGCCCAGGCGCTCAAAGGTGCTCTTGATGTCGTCGGGCACCGACTCCCAGTCGTGCTTTTGGTCGGTGTTGGGCTTGACATAGGTGACGATGTTATCCATGTCCAGGCCCTCGATGGAGGGGCCCCACGTCGGGTCGGGAAAACGATTAAAGATCTCGAGGGACTTTAAGCGCAGGTCGAGCATCCACTGCGGCTCGTCCTTCTTGGCGCTGATCTCGCGCACGATGTCGGGCGTGATGCCGGCGTCGAGGCGCTCAAATCCCTCCTCGCCATAGGTGAAGTCGTAGAGGCTGCGGTCGATGTCCGCGACCTCGGTGCGGTTCTTGGTCATTGCGTCGCCCCTTTACGCCTGCTGCTCGGCAGCGGCGGCCTCGGCCTGGGCGCGCTGCTCGGCGGCCTCGCGCTCGAAGGTCTCAAAGCCGTTCTTGTCGATCCAGGGGATCAGCGAGGCGTCGTCCTCGCGCACGATGTGGCCCTTGACCATAACGTGGACGCGGTCGACATCCAGGTGCTCCAGGATGCGCGTGTTGTGCGTGATGATGAGCATGGAGCCGTCGCAGCTCTTGCGGTAGGCGTCCATGCCATGACTGACGGTGGAAAGGGCGTCGACGTCCAGGCCGGAGTCAGTCTCGTCCAGGATGGCGAGCTTGGGCTGCAGCAGCAGAAGCTGGAGCATCTCGACCTTCTTTTTCTCGCCGCCCGAGAAACCCACGCCCAGCTCGCGGTTGAGGTAGGCGGTATCCATGTTGAGCTCGGCCGCGAGCTCCTTCACGCGGCGGCGGAACTCCTTGCCCTTCATCTCCAGGCCGGGGCGGCCGGCGATGCTGGCGCGCAAAAAGCTCGACAGTGGCACGCCCGGAATCTCGACCGGGGCCTGGAAGCTCAGGAACAGGCCGGCGCGCGAACGCTTGTCGGTGGTGAGCTCGGTGATGTCCTGGCCGTCAAAGACGATGCGGCCGTCGTTGACCGTGTAGACGGGGTCGCCCATGACCAGGTGGCCGAGGGTGGACTTGCCGGCGCCGTTGGGTCCCATCAGCACGTGGGTCTCGCCGGCGGCGACGTTGAGGTTGACGTTGTGGAGGATGGTCTTCTCGTCCACGGAGGCGGTCAGACCTTCGATGGAAAGCAGCGGATTTGCGCTCATGCTGTCCCTCTCTGTATATGGTGTACTCATAGGTGTACTAAACCCTAGGAATCTTCTCGGAATAAAGTTACTATGGGTTCGGCGTTAGTCAAGGGAAAACCCGACTAATCCACTCGACTTTTTAGATGTGGGACATAATAATCAGGTTTGTTTGCCCCGCGTGCATAAGATTTGGGACAAACACTCCTGGTATTTTGTCCCAGCAACGATGGGAGGGTAGGTATGCTCATTTCTTCCAAGGGCCGCTATGCCCTCCGGCTGATGATCTATATCGCGGCGCTCGGCGACGCCGAGGGCAAGATTGCCCTGCGCGAGGTTGCCGACCGCGAGCATATCTCGCAAAAGTATTTGGAGCAGCTGGTTCGTCCGCTTATGAAGGCTGGCCTGCTTAAGAGCGTGCGCGGCAAGGGCGGCGGCTACATGATGGCCAAGGATCCCTCCGAGGTACGTGCGGGTGACATCCTGCGCGCCGTCGAGGGCAGCACGGCGCCCGTGGCGTGCGACGGCATCGACAACAGCTGCACCCGCAGCGATTTGTGCTCGACCGTCAAGTTCTGGCGCGGTCTGGACGACGTGATCGAAAAATACGTCGACGGCGTGACGTTGGCCGACCTAGCCGCCGTTCCCGAGATCAACTTTGACATTAAGCTGTAAGGGCTGCAAATGACATCTCTCGACAAGGTGTACAAGCAAATCGAAGTTTTTGCTCGGGAATGTGACGCCGAGAAGGTCGTGTTGTTTGGTTCTCGTGCTCGAGGCGACAACTTGCCCAAGAGCGATATTGACATCGCCGTAGCAGGTTGCCGGGATTTCGGCCGTTTCTCATATTTGATCGAGGAACATCTTGATACTCTTTTAGATGTAGATGTCGTCAATCTCGACGAGTCCCTATCGCAGCAATTGCTCGATGAGATTGCCAGGGATGGTGTGATTCTGTATGAAAAAATATGAGAACTTTGTTAGCGCCTTGGCGAATCTTGAGGATGCGCCCAATCAGGATCTCAACAATGATTTTGTTCAGAGTGGATTAATTAATAAGTTCAATCTTCAATTTGAACTGAGCTGGAAGCTCCTTAAGCGTCTGCTCGAGTATGAGGGCGCCACGCTTGCCGCGTCGGGGTCTCCTCGTGCCATCTTGAAGGAGTCGTACCGATTCTACGACTTTATTGATGAGGCGGCCTGGCTAGACATGCTCAGAGACCGCAATACGAACGTCCATATCTACGACAACAAGCTCGCTCAAGATTTGATTCAGCGCATCTTGAACGTCTATATCCCCGCTTTCTGTCAGTTGAGGGACGGGCTGATGGAGCGATACGGCGAGCTTCTGATGGCGCCCGACGACCAGTTTGTTTAATTCCTTAAGATTTCGCGGAAGGTTGTTGCCGTTTACCGAGGGGTTGTTGTGCAACAACGGACGAGCTGCAATACTGATTCTATCTTTGCAAACTGCACTTTAACTACACCAATGCAGGGAGGATCTTATGCAGCCCAAGCATTCTGCTATTGTCGCGGGCCTGACGCTGGCGCTTTCGTTTGGCGCCGTTACCGCGCCCGCGCCCGCCGCTGCCGAGGAGCCCACGCCGGGCGTTGCCTCGGATGCCACCGATATCGATAAGGGTCTCTACACCCAGCAGTCCTTCTCGGGCGTACTGAGGTCGGTCCAGGGCGTTTCGTTTGTCAACGTGACTCCCGAGATGAAGTACTTTACCAAGTACGAGAGCCATGGCAACTACAACCAGGGCTTTTCGTACGGTGACGGCTATAACGCGCTGGGTTATTACCAGTTCGACCGTCGTTGGTCGCTCATTCCGTTTATGAAGCAGGCCTACAACTACAACCCCGAAAAATACAGCATGCTCAAGGATGCGATTGATCGCGGCAGCGAGATTTCCAACACGAGTAATGTCATGTACGAGAACGGCCAGCTCACCGAGCTGGGCCATATCGCGCAGGATGCCTTCCAAGGTGCGTACAACACCGATCCTGTTGAGTTCTCAGCACTTCAAGATGCGTATGCGTACAACTCGTACTATGCGGTGACCGAGGCGTGGCTCAAGAGCGGCCTGGGTATTGATATTTCGGGCCGCGCCGATTGCGTCAAGGGCATGGTGTGGAGCATTACCAACATGTGCGGCACCGGTGGCTGCAGGGACTTTTTCCGCTGGGCGAATCTTTCCAATGATATGTCCGACCGCGAGTTTGTGACGGCGCTCTCCAACAGCGTGGTCAATAACGTGGCGACCAAGTATTCGAGCCAGCCCCAGTATCATGAGGGCTGGAAGAATCGTTATAAGAATGAGCTGAAGGACTGCTTGGCTTATATCGCCGAGGACGAGGCAGCCGCTGCGACGCCCGTGCAGCCCGAGCCCACACCGGCGCCCTCGCCGACACCTGATTCGAATGACGACTCGAGTGACGATGCCAACGATGACAGGATGGATGCGCCCCCGACCGATGCTGACGGTAATGGCTCTGCTGGTGGCACTACCAACGACGGCTCTACCTCGAACGGCTCCAATTCGAACGGCTCTGCTGCGGGCGATTCGTCTTCAAGCTCTGCCGGCAATACGGACAGCGACGCTTCTGGTTCGACCGACGCTGACACCTCTAACTCATCCACCAGCTCGAGCGATTCGTTCGTTGACACCGGCTCTAACAACGGCTCCGGCTCTGACGCAGTCCCTGATTCCGATGATTCCAAGGACGACTCGAATAAGGCGCCGGACGCTCCCGTTGCTTCGCCGGACAAGAAGCCTTCTTTCTCCGTGCAGCTTGGTTCTACGCTGGGCTCTTCGCTGATGGCTGGCGTCAATAATGGCTCGACTCAGAACAAGGACAACTCTGATCAGGTTTCCACGGAAAAGACCGAGGCCGCAAAGGGCGACTCCAAGGACAAGGCTTCCGAGAAGGCTGAATCCGATAAGGGTCCTAGCTCTGATGAGAAGGGCGACAAATCCGCTCAGAAGAAGGACGAGAACAAGGACAAGACCGAGGACGGAAAGCAGCAGGGCGAGGACGGCGGTAAGGGCAACACCGACAACCAGGTCCAGGAGCAAAATGACTCCAAAACGGTGACCACTACGACCACCACAACCAAGTCATCTGGCGGCAATATGCCCAAGACGGGCGATCTGATTGTGATGGCGAGCCTTGCCAGCGCGAGCTTGGCCACGCTGGGCGCTACGTCTATCGTAAGTGGTAAGCATAAGCTCGATCAGCAGAAGAAAGCTTCTGGAGAGGACGACTCTGAGGAGTAGCCTCTTGGTTGCTAGATAATTAAAGAGTTGGGACGGGGTCCGGTGCGAATGCATCGGGCCCCGTTTTGTTGTGCAACGATTAGTTGTGCCCCCTCACACCTCTTGTTGCTACCGTTGCCCGATATGATCGCGCGGCGGCATCGGTACGCGCGAGGAGGTCATTACAATTGGCACCGTGTTGTGATTTAGGGGGAACGTTTTGGTGTCTGAACAGGCAAATAATGGTTGTGCTGCCGGCTTTGGCGTGCGTTTGATCGGCTGTGCCGACGATGCGGCTTTACCCATTGGCATGCACGACTATGCGGAGGCTCTTGGTTGCTGCACGCTGGTCGACAAGACCATGTTTATTGCAGATGTGTTGGATTGCGACGCGTCCGTTGTGGTGTGCTGTCGACCCGAGGGTTTTGGCAAGAGCATGAACTTGTCGATGCTCAGGGCTTTTCTGGAGCGTCCGGCGGTCAGTCGCGCTGGTCAGCGTTTGTTTGCCGATGCTCAGATTTGGGATGCAGACGGCGGGCGCTATCGGGATGAGTATGCTTGCTATCCGGTGATATCGCTGGACTTTTCTGGCGCTGCGAGGCGTGGCGCCGCTATTGCCGACGTCGTGCGCGATGCTCTTTCGGGCGAGTGCGCTCGTCTGCTGGCGCTTTTGGAGGCTCCGGATTTAGCTCGAGACAAGGTGCGTCACATCGAACGCGTTGCGCGTGGCGCGGCGAGCGAGGACGAGGTTGACTCGGTGCTCGGTGTGCTCATAGAGCTGCTGGAGATTGCCTACGATGAGCAGGTTGTATTGCTCGTTGATGGGTACGACGTGGCGTGGTTGGGCCGTATGAGCGCAAGGGGCGCTTCCGGCGCCGATTCGGCGGATCTATTCGATCGCGTGCTGTTCGACGCCATTGCTGCTGCGCGCGATTCGTTGCGGCTGACGTGTTTGATGGGGGAGTGTCCCGGCCCTGCCGAAGCGGCGCTTTCTTTGCACTGCTGCTCGTATTGTCTGACGACGCCGCTTTCGACCTGGTGTGACCGTTGGTTCGGCTTTTCGGATGCCGAGGTCCAGGCTCTGTTGAATCATGCTGGGCGCGAGGAATACCTTGATGATGCGCGTGAATGGCTCGAGGGATATCGGTTTGGCAGGGTCTATTGTTCGAGTCCGGCGCGCGTGATCGGTTTTCTGGACCGAGGCTGCACGGCGCCTGTGCGCGCCGATCTGTATGGGTATGCGGATTGCCTGAGTAGGGTAGTTGCCGGGTGGAATCTCGACCGCCTTTCGGTCTTGTTTGATTTGCTCGAGGCCCATGGGTGCGCTGAGGTCCCGCTTTGTTTGGGCACTGCAGAGCCAGATGTCTCGCCTGACGATGGCATGTGGACAGCGCTGTATCTGTCCGGTTTTCTCACGACGGATATGACTGAGGAGCCAGAGCATGGCAATCGCCTCCGTGCTTTGCGATTGCCCAATAACGAGCTTAGACAGGCCTTGCGTCTAGTGATTGTTGAGTGGTTTGAGTGCGCTGCCGAAGACATTCGAGACGTCGATGCGTTTCGCGACGGGCTGTGCCGTGGGAACGAGGATACCGTGAGGCGGGCGCTAAGCCGCATCCTGGGGGATGCGGGAATCGGTGAGACCGACCCAGATAAGCCGCTGCCATATCATCTGCTCTTGCAGGGGCTCTGCTTTGGCTTACCGGGCTATGCCAATCCTGCCTCGAGGCGAAAGTGTGGCGCAGGTCGCTGGGACATCCAGGTTTTCCCTACGGGTGCTGTGTTCGACGTAGCAGATACGATTGGCATGCTGGACGAGCGCCCGCTGATAACGATTAACTTGATGTATGACCCCGATGTGGATGCGCTGGGACTGGAATTGCTGGCCGTGCAGTCGCTACTCGACATAGAGCGCGACGGCATCGACGAAATCCGTGTACCGCGCCCCGGCGTGGGTCGCATGCGCTGGGGGTTCGGTTTTGATGGGCAGCATGTGGCTACGGTGTGCCAGCTGCTTTAAGCGCCGAGGTGTTTCCGGCTTCCGTTACTCGGTGTCCTTCATGGGCGGCATGGGCTTCCAGTTGGGATCCTTAACGATCTTGCGGGCGTCCTTCATGCCACGGCGCAGCGCCGGAATGCCGGTCTTAAAGCACTTGTCAACGGCGGCCAGGCGAATGAACTCCTTGCAGAAGGTCGCGGCGTTGCCCAGACGGAACAGCACGGGGTGATAGTCGCCGTAAATCTGCATGTAGCGGGCCAGATAACCGCGGTTGCGCATGATGTAGTAGCGGTTGGTGTCGCTCGTAGAGTTGAGCTGGCGCTTGCCGGCGATATCCCAGTTGGAGACGGCGCGGGCACGCTTGAGCACCACGTCGGCGACCACGGCGGCGGGGAAGTGCTGGCTGGCTACGTAGCCGTAGCAGGCATCGTCGCCGTAGATAAAGAAGCGCGCGTCGGGCAGGCCAATCTTGTCGACCACGCGGCGCGAGAACATGCCGCCCTCAAAGCACAGCTGGTTCATGGCGCGGTAGCCCTCGGGACCCAGATCCCACTTGGCGATAGGGTTAGGGATGCCGAGCGAGAGGATGAGCTGGTACTGCCAAAAGAAAGCGCCGCCGTCAAAGTCCAGGCGCGAACCCTGGATGACATCGTAGCGGTCGGTCCACTTGGCAAGACGCTCGATGCCTTCGGGGATGACGAGCACGTCGTCGTCCATCACCCAGAACCACTGGGCGCCCAGGTCGTAGGCGCATTTGGTGCCGGCGGAGAAGCCGCCCGCACCGCCGCCGTTTTCGAGCTGCGGGGCGTAGATGACACGGTCGGTGCCGCCCTGCGCGTCGAGCTGCTCGGTGTCGATGCCCCACAGGTTGGCCAGGCGCTCGTTGAATGCGGCGCACATGGCCTCGGTCTCGCGCGAATTCTCGTTATCGACAATCACGATGCGCCAGGGCGCGGCCGTGAGCTCGGTCATGGAGTCGAACAAGTTGGCCAGGAGTTCCTGGCGCTTGTACGTAACGACGACGATGGCGAGCTTATCGATGGGAGCGGGAAGGGTTGAAGGCATGGGGCAATATATCCTTTCACGCGCGGCGCGCATGCGCTGCACGGAAGCTATCGAATACGTCCTTGGGACTGTCCTATTGTAAAGGCTCGGCGCACCTTAGCGGCAAGCTTTGAATAAAACGCAGGAACCTGCCATGGGCCCGCCGCATGACGTGGGGCTGCTTTGCCCGCAAGAGGCTCCATAGATTATATAAACGCCCGCTGGCGCGCTGACCCTTTGATACCATGAAACGACAGGTATTTCCTAAGGAGCACATTTGTCTACTAACGTCTCTGGCAGCCCTGTTCTGTCGCTGCTTATTCCCATTTACAATGTTCAGCGCTACCTGCGCGAGTGCCTCGATTCCGCCCTGGCTCAGACGCTCAAGGATATTGAGATCATCTGCATTAACGACGGGTCGACCGACAACTCGCCGGCGATTATCCGCGAGTATATGGAGCGCGATGGGCGCGTCAAGATGATCGACAAGGCCAACAGCGGCTACGGCGACTCGATGAACCACGGCCTGGAGATGGCGCGTGGCAAGTACGTTGGCATCTTGGAGTCCGATGACTTTATGGCGCCCGACGCACTCGAAAAGCTTGTCTCGGCCGCCGATAGCAATAATGCCGACTTTGCGAAGGCGAACTTTGATTTTTACTGGTCTAAGCCCGAGGAGCGCCGCTCGCTGCACGAGATGTTTAGACCTCAGGATTGCGGCAAGCCAGTGCACCCGAGCGATACGACGCAGTTCTTTAAGCAAAAGCCGTCGATTTGGTCGGCCGTGTACCGTCGCGATTTCCTTGAGCGCAACGGCATTACGTTCCTGCCGACTCCGGGGGCATCCTTTCAGGACACGTCATTCGCCTTTAAGGTGATCGCGTGCGCCGAAAAGGCTGTTTACCTGCATGATGCCGTGTTGTCGTATCGCCAGGACAACGAGAATTCCTCGGTCAATTCTTCGGCTAAGGTCTTTTGCGTCAATACCGAGTATGCCGAGATTGAGCGTTGGATTCGAGAGGATTATGCCCGCGACCACGCAAGTGATGACGTCGCGCGCATGCTCAAGTTCAATCAGCTCATTAAGTACGATTCGTACATGTGGAACTACGTGCGCCTGGCGCCCAAGTTCTATAAGGAGTTCCTGGTTCAGATGGCCAAGGAGTTCCAAGCGGCCTTGGACGCCGGGGACTTTTCGCTTGACGACCTCAAGCCGTGGAAGCGCGCAAATCTCGCTGCCATCCTCAAAGATCCTGAGGGCTGGGTTGACGAGCATCCGAGTTTTGCGACGGATGGTGCCTTGGGGCGTGCTAAGTATTACGCCTCGGTTGGAGGTCCAGGCGTGGTCGCTGCCTTCCTCATCGAATCGCTGAGGGGGTAGGTCGGCATGGGAGAGGCCTCGTGTCCTAAAGCTACCATTGTCGTCCCCGTTTTCAACTCTGCGCGCTCCATTCAGCGATGCCTCGATTCGCTGTTGGCCCAGTCCGAGCGCTCGATTCAGGTTGTCTGCGTCAACGACGGTTCGACTGATGATTCGTTGAACGTGTTGCGCCAGATCGCGCAGGCCGACGATCGCGTACTGGTGATTGACCAGGAAAACGCGGGCGTCTCGTGTGCTCGAAATGCCGGTATCGATGTCGCCGAGGGCGAGACCGTCTTTTTTGTGGACGCCGACGATTACATCGATGCCCGGACGGTCGAGCACGTGCTGCATTCCATGGAGTCTGCAGATGCCGAGGCCGCCGTTTTTGGCGGCGTCTGTGAACCTGCCGATGCTGCCCCCAAGCGCGTCCAGCAACTCATGAGCCCCAAAGCTGGTACCTTCGGCGCCCGTGATCCCCAACTGCTGTTCCATTCGAATGCGCAGCCCTATGCCTGCCGTGCGGCTTTTTCGTGCGAGCTGCTCAATCGCGAAGGCATTCGCTTCGCCCCCGGTTTGGCTTTGGGCGAGGACGTCGTCTTCCAATTTGCGGCTTATGCGCTTGCCCGCAAGACCGTCGTCATGCCGGATAAGTTCTACCACTACGTGATGGAGAGTGAATCGGCGACGCACGAGTTCAACAGTGCCGAGGCTCGCGCCAAAAAGCTCGATGCCCATATGAGAATGCTCGAGGAGGTCTTGGAGGACTGGGCGGCCTACGGTCTTTTGGACCTGTGCCCCGGCGAGCTGATAACTTGGTTTTTGGACCTAATTGTGTTCGACCTGGCGCGCTTGGATGCCGATGACTTCCATCGCGTGGCGGCTCGCGTCAACAGGGCTTTCACGACGTTTATGGGAACGGAGTGGGCGGATATGCCTGCTAAGGGCGCCGTTCGCCGTGTTGCCCACAAGCTCGTTGCAGCGACCTCGGGCGTTTCGATGGCAGATGCCACGCTGTTCTATCTTTCGACTCGCGGTCTCAAAGCCTGCCTGGAGCGCTTTATCTAATTCCAGGCGCTGCCGCCCGCCGCAACTCGGCTGCTAAAATAACCCTGTTACACGCTATCCAACAGGAGGTTCTCTTGCAGAACTCTGATACCCCTAAAGTTTCGCTGCTTGTCCCCATTTGCAATGTCGAGCGCTACCTGCGCGAGTGCCTCGATTCCGCCGTGGCGCAGACGCTCAAGGACATCGAGATCATCTGCATCAACGACGGCTCCACCGATAGCTCGCCGGATATCATCCGCGAGTACATGGAGCGCGATCCCCGTGTAAAGATGATCGACAAGGCCAACAGCGGCTACGGCGACTCGATGAACCGCGGCCTGGAGATGGCGCGTGGCGAGTACGTGGGCATTTTAGAGTCCGATGACTTTATGTTTGAGGATTCGCTCCAAAAGCTGGTCGCCAAGGCCGATGCTGAGCATGCCGATGTGGTAAAGGGCGACTTTTACCTGTATTGGTCCACGCCCAGCGAGCGCCGTGAGCTGTTTGGGATCATCGACGAGCATATGACGGGCGCCGCGTATCGCCCCGTCGATCGTCCGGGCATCTTCTATCGCAAACCTTCCATTTGGTCGGCTATCTATCGGCGCGAGTTCCTCAACGACAATCAGATTCGGTTCCTTCCCACGCCGGGCGCCTCTTATCAGGACGCAGGCTTTAACTTTAAGGTTTGGGCTTGCGCCGAGCGCGCCGCGTTTATTGCGGACCCCATTTTGTGCTATCGCCAGGATAACGAGAAGAGCTCCGTTAATTCGCCCAACAAGGTGTTTTGCGTGTGTGACGAATATGCCGAGATGCTGCGCTTTTTGAACGAGCGCCCCGAGCTTAAGGCTCAGCTTCAGGGTATTTTAATGCGCATGAAGGTCGATACGTACCGCTGGAATGACGAGCGTCTGGTCGACGAGCTGCGCGAGCAGTTTTGGGAAAAGGCCTCGCCCGAGCTCAAGGCCGATTGGGATGCTGGTCGCTTTGATCTGTCGCTGTTCGACCCGCGTGGCGAGACCGACTTGCGCCTGATGGTCAAGTCGCCCCGTGCCTATATCGATTCGCGTTTTGACTTTAAGAAGCCGGGCAAGCTCAATACGTTTAAGCATTACTTTAAGATCGGCGGCCTGCCGCTGGTCTGGCGCCTGCTGACGTATCAGCGCACCTACGGCGATAACCCGCATCCCGATGACGTTTCGGCCGCCCAGTAGGAGTGTGTGACTATGGCTACCCCTAAGATTTCCGTTGTTGTTCCCATCTATAAGGTGGAGGAGTGCCTGGCCTGGTGCCTGGACTCCCTGCTTGCGCAGGACATGCCCGATTGGGAGGGCGTGCTGGTCAACGATGGCTCGCCGGACGGTTCGCGCGATATTGCGGCTGCCTATTGCGAAAAGGACGCGCGCTTTACGCTGGTCGATAAGCCAAACGGCGGCCTGTCGAGTGCGCGTAATGCGGGCATCGCCGCGTCCACGGCGCCTATCGTCGGGTTCTTGGATTCCGATGACCGCTTTACACCCGATGCGTGCCGCGTGATCGTCGATGCCTTTGAGCGCGAGGACTGCGACGTTTTGACCTTTGGCGCGAACCCGTATCCGCTTGAGGCGGGGTATCCGTGGCTTAACTATGTTCTGAGCCCGCGCGATGTGTCGTTTGAAGGCTATAGCTCTGACTTGCTGTTTAAGGAAGCATCTCGCCCCTTTGCATGGCGCACCGCCTGCAAGCGTGAGTTTTTGCTGGGTTACGGGATCGTGTTCGACGAAACCGTTAAGTATGGCGAGGACCAGGTCTTCGATTTTGCCGTGTACGGCCGTTCGCACAAGACCGCGCTTATCTCGAACAAGCTGTATGACTACCGCGTGGCGCGCAAGGGTTCGCTTATGGACACCATGCGCTACGACGACGAGACGCGTCTGCTGGAGCACGTGAAGATTTACTCTGCGGTGCTGGCTGACTGGCAGCGCGACGGTCTCGATGCACAGCATGCCGATGACCTGGCGTACTTCCTGTGCGATCTGGTGCTGTACGACGCGCTCAGGTTGCTGGGCTCGGACTGCGGCAAGGTGTTTGCTGCCGTTGCCACTGCGCTTGCCGGTTCTGCCGTGGGCAGCGATGTTGCGCTCGCGCAATGCGCTCCTTCTGTCGCTGCCATGGTGCGCGCAGCGCTTGCCAGCGACGCCCCTAGCGCCCGTGCGTGCAAAAAGATCATGTTCGATTACGACGTCTTGAGGTTTGGGCGCCTGGGTGCCTGCAAGCGCGTGGCAGCGAACGCCCTGGGAAAGCGAGAAGTGTAGATGAGTATCAAGCGTTTGGCACTTTGCCGCAGCCAGGGCCGTCTTTTTGTGCTGCTTCGTTTTGCCGGTCAGGATGTCGCCGCGCTTATTGAGCGGGAGGCCTCTCAGGCGTTTGCCCATGCGACTACGAGCGGTTCTTGTTTGCCGTCACTGGTGCTCCCGGTCGATCATGGCCGTGTGCTGGCGCTATGCCCTTCTGTTTCCGATTACGAGCGCGAGCTCGCCGTTTTGGTGCTTCCGTTTTTGGATGGCTCGTCGATGGATGCCGTTTTTGCATCCGGTGGCCAAAGGTTGGGCTCTATTCGTCTCGATAGCCGCGTGGCCAAATTGGAATCCAAGATTAACTACAAAGCAAAGCCTGCGCTGTGCGCGCTTATCCGCGATGCGCAGCGTGGCGAACACTGCGGCCGCTACGAGATCGATGCCATTCGCTATTTGCCGGCAGACGTCGGCGCGGTGTGGCGCTATGAGGTTACCTGGGCGGGAGACCCCCAGTGCGCGCCTGAGCTCCAGATCTTCGATACGCATATGAATGCCATCGATGTTACCGTGCATGTGTTTGAATCGCAGGTCGATGTTCCGCAGCAGAACGGATGCCGCATCAATAAATCGTATCTGAGTGTTGAGATGCCTCAGGATATACGAGATTTTGTCGCGATCGTGAGCGATCCCACAGAGCGGATCCAAAGCGGGTTTTGCGCCATGGATGGTCGCCTGTACAACGGCATGGTCGACGACAGCTGGAACCGTATGAAGGACGCGCGTGCAGACGACGCAGCTTATCGACGTTGGTTTGAGCAGCATCGCGCAAAGCCGGGCGATTTGGCGTGCCAGCGTGTCGCTTCGGCGGCCTTTGCCTATAGACCGCTCGTGAGCATTGTGGTGCCGTGCTACAAGACTGATCGGGTCTACCTGCGCGAGCTGCTGGAATCGGTGCAAGCCCAGAGCTATGACAACTGGGAATTGCTGCTTATGGACGCCTCGCCCGAATGGGACGCGGTGGCCACCCTTGCGGCAGGTGCCAACGACGAGCGCATCCGTCGCATCGAGCTTCCCGGCAACGGCGGCATTGTGGTCAACACCAACGCAGGTATCGAGCAAGCGACAGGCGACTACATCGCTTTCTTGGACCACGATGACATTCTGGAACCGGACGCGTTATTCCAGTATGTTTCCGCGCTGAACAAGGCGGCCGAGGGCGAGCGTCCCCAGGTCCTGTTCTGTGATGAGGACATGTTCCAGAAAACGGGGGAGTGGGGCCAGCCGGTCTTTAAGACCGTACTCAACGTCGACCTGCTCTATAGCCATAACTGCGTGACGCATTTCCTGATGGTGGAGAAGGCGCTCATCGATCACATTGGTATGTCCCCAGAAGACGTTGCGGGCGCCCAGGACTACGACTTGACGCTTCGCTGCCTTGCAGCCGGCGCGCGCTTTGAGCACGTTGCGCATGTGCTGTATCACTGGCGCGTGCATCCGGGATCGACCGCCGATGGCTCTGCCGATAGCAAGCCGTATGCCATTGAAGCGGGTCGTCTTGCGCTGCAGCGCCACTTTAACGCGCTGGGCGTTCACGGAACGGTCGAGGAGACCGAGACGCCGTTTGTCTACCGCATGCGCCATGCGCTGCCGGAGCCTGCGCCGCTGGTGAGCATTGTGATCCCCACCAAGGATCACATTGAGACGCTCGATGCCTGTGTGATGTCGATCGCCCAGAAGGCCACGTATACCAACTACGAGATCGTCTTGGTGGAGAACAACAGTGAAGCCCCGGAGACGTTTGCGTATTACGAAACCCTGCCAGAGCGCGTGGCTGCAGCATCCGAAGGCAAGGGCATCGCGCGCGTTGTGTACTGGCCGGGCGAGTTCAATTACTCTCAGATCATCAATTTTGGTGTGAAGCACGCCAAGGGTGACTACCTGCTGCTGCTGAACAACGATACCGAGGTCATAAGCCCGGACTTTATTGAAGAGATGATGGGCTATCTGCAGCGTCCCGATGCGGGCGTGGTGGGCGCCAAACTCTACTTTGCCGATCATCTGGTGCAGCATGCCGGCATTTTGGTTGGCGTGCGTGGCGCACTTGCCCATGCCAACCAGGACTTCTCGGCAAAGCGCGAGGGCTATCTTGCCCGTGCCGTGCGCCCGGGCAACTTTAGCGCCGTGACGGGTGCCTGCCAGATGGTGCGACGCGACGTATTTGAGCGCGTCGGCGGCTACAACGAGGAATTCGCCGTCGGTTTTAACGACGCAGACTTTTGCCTGCGCGTGTGGGAGGCGGGTTACCGCACCATCTTTACGCCCTATGCCGAGCTGTACCACTACGAGTTCACCTCGCGCGGCAGGGAAGAGGCCAACGAGGAAAAGCTGCGCCGCTGGAAGCGTGAGCAGGCGCTGTTCATGCAGCACTGGCCTGAGTTCTTCCTCGATGGCGACCCGTGGCTCGGACCAAACCTATCCTCCGACAGTGAGTACTTCTCGTTTTAGTGCGAAGTAATGCCAAGGTCCGGCAAAGTATCCTCCAGAGCTGCAAGAGCGGTGGGGTTCAGGTACTCCTCGTTCAAGCAGCTCTTGTCATATCGAAAACGTGTGTCTCGTGAGCATTCGATGAGTTCTGCAGTAAAGAACTTCTCCCAGCTAAAGAACTTTGAGCTTTCGATATGTTCAGCGGGGTTAAGCAGCATGTCCTTAATGTGTTTGCTGTTGAATAATCCCGACTTCAACACGAGCCATTCAAACGATTCCGGTAGGAATAGCTTGATGTTCTTTCGGCGCAATAGAGCAGCTGCTTCCGCAATTTCTGGTCCAAAGGCGGCACCGTCGGCAATCACGAGGATGTCGTTTTCCGGTGCGTCCATAATGCAGTTGCAAATATTTGATTTGCCTCCCGCGCTGATGCATTTAATGCTGCTCTTTTTGCATAGCAAACTGAAGAATTCGTAGCCCGAATTTGTGTCCTCGACAATGACAAGCTCGGGCCTCTCGCCTCTAAAATCAGTATCACCGTAAATACGATATGTAGAGGTGTAGACACGAGAGTAAACGGGATACTTCGTTGTGGTTCGGTTGGTGTTCTTAAGACCGTAGATTTCATCAACGCTATAGGGCAGTTGGCGCAGTGACTCTCTGGCGACAATTACGTAGTAGTTTGAGCTACGCTTTGCTTCATGGGCAAATTCTCTTGATCGAACAAAAGTATTGCCCTCATCAATAAAAACAATACTGCTGGAAATCTCTTGGAGATCTCTACGCCAATATTTTCCAGATATTGTTTTACAGGGCACTTTGCAACTTACTGTTACGCCGCTTTGTGCCCCAAGCTCTTCGTGAGCTGCCACCATATCAAGCAGAGTTGTCTTGCCTGTAGCACTGTTACCTTGGATGATGGTCAGATTTCTATTGATGGTCAGTTTAAACTGAACCCGGTTATTTTGAATAATTACCTTGTATGATCCGCGCATCAGGAGTTCTCCCTTAGGCATTTTCCAGCTATGGGGACAAGGTCAAACATTGTGTGGACTATATCGCCCGTATTTGCAATGGTTACCGTGAATTTGCCGTTTCCAAAATCCATTATGTGGTAGAGATTGATTGTTAGATCCTTTTGCGCGGCGATCCTCAGAATCCAGTAGGCGCAATTATCACCGCAATTTGAGGCGTTATATATATTCTGCGGCATAAAGTACATAAGCAGTAGCGTTTTGGTGCCGCTGGATAGTTTCTCGGGAGGAATGATGCCTAGAATCTTGGTATCGATTGCATTGGGGCCTACCACGGTGCCTTTGTCGATGGATTTTATGACCCTTTGGGCAAAGGAGTCTTGAAACCACTGGGGCGAATATACGTTATCGAAGTAAACGGACGTGTTGTAGATAACGTTTTCCATATCACCATAGTGAATTGTTAGCACGTCAGCTCCTTCGGTTTGCTGATTTGGCATCTAGTGAGATTGATTATATCGCAGCACATGAGACGGGCGTTATCGGCCCGCGGTAGATGTGATTGATGACCAAGGTTTGAATTTAATTGGTTGATTTCCGATCTCAGCCGAACACATTGAGCAAATAGGCCATTCCCGCAGTTAGCCGAACGCCCCCGAGGCCCCATC
>NZ_WQPL01000067.1 GCF_018785245.1 Collinsella aerofaciens
GGCTCTGTTAGACCAGGATTGACATACATGTGTCCCCACGGTGCCATATCGTTGACCCCATAGACCGCGATGATGGGGGCAGCATGAACGCCGAAGACCTGGTCCTCAACTTCAAGAAGGGCATGGCGAACCTCAGCAAGACCGAGCGCCGCCGCGCTATCGAGTCCGTCAGGGACGTGATCCGCGCGGCGGCGTTCGACGACGCGGCCGGCTCCGCCTACGAAATCGAACGCTGCCCGCGCTGCGGGTCCGCCGCGGTCGTGAAGAAGGGCAAATCGAAGAACGGCGAGCAGCGCTACCTCTGCCGGGGCTGCGGCAGGACCTTCGGCATGGGCAGCGAGCGCATCCTGGGGACGAGCAAGCTCCCGAAGGAGACCTGGATGGCCTACGCCGAGTGCTTCGCGCTCATGCTGCCCCTGCGCGAATGCGCGAGGCGCTGCCGCGTCTGCCTCAAGACCGCCTACACCATGCGCCACAGGCTGATCGAGTGCCTCTCGGCCTACTCCCCCTCGTTCAGGGTCGAGCGGGGCTGCGGCTGCGAGCTCGACGAGACCTATTTCCCCGAGTCGTTCAAGGGCAACCACGCGAAGGGGTCGTTCACGATGCCGCGCCCCTCCCGGCACCGCGGCAAGCAGGTGCACAGGCGCGGGCTGTCGCGCGAGCGGATCTGCGTCATGACCGGAGTGAACGACTCGAACGAGACGTTCCTCGAGGTCACGGGGCGGGGCGCCCTTTCGAGGGAGCGCGCCATGGACGCGCTGAGGGGCCGCATCGCGGCCGGCTCGGTCGTCGCGACCGACAGGGCGGCCGCCTACGTCGGCGTCCTCGCCGAGCTCGAGGTCGCCGCGCACGCGGCCTACGACCCCAAGGACCGCTCCGGGGGGACCATCAACCGGGTCAACGCCGTCCACTCGCTCCTCGGCGCCTTCATGGAGCCGTTCAGGGGCGTGTCGACGAAGCACCTCGACGCCTACCTCGCCTGGTTCAGGTGGTGCCGGACCTTCATGGCGACCGATTCCGGCGCGGCCGGGCGCACGGTCGCGCGGCAGCTCGCGCACGGCGTCTGCAGGAGCCGCGTCCGCGACATGTTCAACGTGGAGCCGCCCTACATGGACTACTGGGCCGCGCCCGCCGCATAGAGGCGGTAGAATGGTCGCACCGCGATACACGAGGAGGGGTGAGGCCATGCCGTCGAACATACCGGCCACGACGATCCGCATCGACCCGGAGGTCAAGAGGGAGGCCACGGCCATCCTGGACGAGCTCGGCCTGTCCATGTCCACCGCCGTCAACGCGTTCCTCAGGGCGCTCGTCCGAGAGGGCGGGATGCCGTTCGAGATGAGGGTCAAGACGCCGGCGCCCGACGGGGAGACGGCGAGTTAGCCGGCAGGTCGGCATGAAACGGCAGGGCCAGGCGAGCAACTCGTCCGGTCTCGGGCGCATCGCCCCTTGCCGGATTCAGATTCGACAAGGGGCGACCATTGTGCAATCGCAAGAAGATGACGGGGCGGAATGTCAATCCTGGTCTAACAGAGCC
>NZ_WQPL01000068.1 GCF_018785245.1 Collinsella aerofaciens
AAGGACGCGGCAAGCTGCGATAATCCCCGGCGAGGAGCACACATCCTTCGACCCGGGGGTCTCCGAATGGGCGAACCCATCCACAGCAGTGTGGATATCCCCACCCCGAACACATAGGGGTGGGGAGGACAACCCGGGGAACTGAAACATCTAAGTACCCGGAGGAGAGGAAATCAATCTCGAGACTCCCCGAGTAGCGGC
>NZ_WQPL01000069.1 GCF_018785245.1 Collinsella aerofaciens
GGTCGGCGGCCGACCTCTCGTCCAAGAACGACCGCAACGACGCGGCCAGGATGGCCAAGGCGATACTGTCGCACGACGTCACCCCGGTATGGGTGCCGTCCCCCGAGATCGAGGGGCTCAGGGACCTCGCCGGGGCCCACGACGCGGCGACCGCGAGGCTCGCGGCGGCGAAGCAGCGGCTCCTGGCGTTCCTGGCCCGCCGTGGCTACGCCTACGGCGGCACGACGCCGGCCGGAAACCCCCGGAGGTACTGGACGTACGACTTCCTCAGGTGGCTCGACAAGGTCCGGCCCGCCGACGACGGCGGCATCCGGGCGCTTGCGGCGCTGAGGAACGAGGTCGAGGCGGCCGCCGAGACGCGCGACGACCT
>NZ_WQPL01000009.1 GCF_018785245.1 Collinsella aerofaciens
ATACGCCGTGATGCGCGACCGGGTGCCCTACCGGGAGTAGCCCCGACGGTTGACAAAACTATAGGAACACCCAATGACTACCTAAAACAAAGGATGGCCACTTGCGCCTTGGCGCCAATGACCACCCTGACTACTCGGCTAAATTGTACTGTGCGCCACTAGCCGCGAGGCGCATCAATTGCGACCTTGCCGCTCTCCAGCACGTGAACGCGACCGTCGGCGAGCATCTGCACGACCTCGGGATACAGCACATGCTCGATCGCGTGGATGTGCTCCTCGAGCGTGTCGACGTCCCAGCCCTCCTCAACAGCCAGCGCACGCTGGGCGATGATGGGACCGTTGTCGTAGATCTCGTTGGCAAAGTGCACGGTCACGCCGGTCACCTTGACGCCGCGCGCAAACGCATCGTCGATCGCATGGGCACCGGTAAAGCTCGGCAGCAGTGCCGGATGCAGGTTGACCACGCGGTTGGGGAACGCCGCCAGCAGCGGCGTGTGCACCATGCGCATGTAACCGGCCATCACCACGTACTCGCAGCCGCGCTCGAGCAGCTCATGCGCGATGATCTCGTCGGCTGCGATGGGGTCGGCGTAGACATCCTTGGACAGCGTGAGTGTCTGGATGCCCGCGCGCTCGGCACGCTGCAAGCCCTTGGCCGAAGGACGGCTCGACACCACAAGCTCAATCGAGGCGTTGAGCTTGCCGGCGGCGATCAGGTCGATCAGCGCCTGCAGGTTGGTACCCGAACCGCTGATGAGCACGCCGATCTTGAGCGGCTCGGCCGTATCGGTGCCGGTCGGACGGGTGTAGGGCACAAAACCCAGACCCTCGGCAGCAGCCATCTGCTCGTTAGCGCTCATCGGAGTACACGACCTTACCGGAACCCTCGACGCACTCGCCCACGCGGAACGGCTTCTCGCCCAGAGCGACCAGGGCCTCGGTCACGGCAGCCTCGTCCTCGGGGGCGACAATCAGGCACAGGCCGACGCCCATGTTGAAGGTCTTGCATGCCTCGTTGGGCGCGAGCTCGGCCTGACGCGACACGTAGGTGATGACGGGCGGAACATCCCAGCCCATCTCGGCGCCGTTGCGGGTGACCACGGCATCGACGTCGTCGGCGAGCGCGCGGTTGAGGTTCTCGGTAATACCGCCGCCGGTGATATGGGCAATGGCATGAACGTTGGCGCCACCGTGGAGCAGCTCCAGAATCGGCTTCACATAAATGCGCGTGGGAGCCAGCAGGGCGTCGGCCAGCGAAGCACCGCCGAGCTCCTCGAGCGGACGACTCAGCTCCTCGGCCTTAGCGGCAGCCTCGGGCGTGCCCGGCTTGATGCCGTCGACACCGATAACCTTGCGCACGAGTGAGTATCCGTTGGAGTGCACGCCGGTGGAGGGCAGGCCCAGGATCACATCGCCGGGGCGAACGTTCGCGGGGTCGAGCATCTTGGGACGATCGACGACGCCCACGGTAAAGCCGGCGAGGTCGTAATCGGCGGGGGCCATGACGCCCGGGTGTTCGGCCATCTCGCCGCCCACGAGCGCGCAACCCGCGAGCTTGCAGCCGTCGGCCACGCCCTTGATGATCTTTGCCATGTGCTCGGCCTCAATGTGACCGATGGCAACGTAATCCAGGAAGAACAGCGGCTCGGCGCCCGAAGCCAAAATGTCATTGACGCACATGGCGACCAGGTCCTGACCCACCGTCTCGTGACGGTCCATGATCTGGGCGAGCACGAGCTTGGTGCCCACGCCGTCGGTACCGCTGATCAAGATCGGGTCTTCCATATCCTTAAGCGCGGCGGCCGAGAACAGGCCACCAAAGCCACCGATGCCGCCGATAACCTCGGGGCGGTTGGTGTCCTTGACCATCTGCTTAATAGCGTCGACGGCGCGGCCGCCCTCGGCGGTATCGACGCCGGCGTCCTCGTACGTCACATGCTTGCTGTCGCTCATCTGAGCCTTCCTCTCCCACTACCGTGGTGCCGCGCGGGCGCCAAACGGTGCTCATAGTTGCGTTCATTTTGGCGCGAGCCATAACAGCACGCGCCGTCATATCAACAAAACGGCAGGTAAAACCTACCAAAATAAACCTGTCCCTACATGGCAGGCTTTAGGCCTCGCCGTGCTCCTCTTCCCAGCTGCGGTCGTCGTATTTCTCGACCACGGCGTCGTCGTCAAAGTGCAGCGGCTTGTCCAGGTTGCGGGGCTTAAAGCCCTCCATGAACTTGTCGCGGCCAAAGCTCTCGGGAATCGCCACGGGGTAGCGTCCGGTAAAGCACGCGTCGCAGTAGCCGCCCTTGGGCATGACCTTCAGCAGGCCCTCGACCGAAAGGAAGGCCAGCGAATCGGCGCCGATATACTCGCAAATCTCGTCGACCGTCTTGTTGGCGCTGATAAGCTGCGACTGCACGTCGGTATCGATGCCGTAGAAGCACGGCCAGATGACCTCGGGCGAGTTGATGCGGATATGAATCTCCTTGGCGCCGGCGTTGCGCAGCATCTTGACGAGCTGCACCATGGTGGTGCCGCGGACGATGGAGTCGTCGATGACGACCAGGCGCTTGCCCTCGATGTTGTCGCGCAGCGGGTTGAGCTTCATACGCACGCCCATGGCACGCAGCTCCTGCGTAGGCTCGATAAACGTACGGCCCACATAGCGATTCTTGATAAGGCCCTCGCCAAAGGGAATACCGCTCTCGTGCGAATACCCCTCCGCGGGCGGCAGGCCGGAGTCGGGCACGCCGATGACCAGGTCGGCCTCGACGGGCTCCTCATGTGCCAGCTGACGACCCATGTCATAGCGGCAGGCGTAGACGCTCTTGCCGTTCATGATGGAGTCGGGGCGAGCGAAGTAGACCTGCTCAAAGATGCAGTTAGCAGGCTCTTCGGCGGCAGGCACGCCTTGCTCAGACACAAGGCCCTCGGCGCTGATGCGCAAAATCTCGCCGGGACGGACGTCGCGGACGTACTCCGCGCCCACAATGTCGAGCGCACAAGTCTCGGAGGCGACGACCCAGCCGCCGGCGCGGGTGACATGGGTGGTGGCGTCGACCGTCGCGGCGCCGTCCTGCGACGGCAGCTGCGAAACGGATGCGGCGTCGGCCTGATCCAGGCCCTCGTCCACGAGCTTGCCCAGCACGAGCGGGCGAATGCCGTGCGGGTCGCGGAATGCGTAGAGCGCCTGCTCGTTGATGAGTGTCATGGCGTAGCCGCCGCGCACGAGCTCCATGGTCTTGCGAATGCCCTCGCGCAGATGGCCAGTACGCTGAGTAAAGTAGCCGATGAGTTTGGTCGCGACCTCGGAATCCGAGTTGGAGAGGAACGGTACGCCCAGCTCGATCAGCTGGCGACGCAGCTCGTCGGTGTTGACGAGGGTGCCGTTGTGCGCGAGCGCGATAATGACGCTATTGATGGTAGAGAGGTGCGGCTGAGAGGCTTCCCAGCTCTTGGCGCCGGCGGTGCCATAGCGCACATGACCCACGGCCAGCTGACCGGAGAGCGTCGACAAGTCGGCATTGGAGAACACGCGGTCGAGCAGGCCCAGATCCTTGCGGACCATAACCGTACCGCCGTCACCAACGGCGATTCCCGCCGATTCTTGGCCACGGTGCTGCAGTGCACGCAGGCCAAAGTACGTCAGTCGAGCCACGTCGCGATCGGGCGCCCACACACCAAAAACGCCGCATTCCTCATGCAGCTGGTCGGAGTCCGGATCATACGTCGACATGGTGTTCACCTGTCCCGCGGCACGCTCGGCCGCGCGGATGGTTTCTTGAGACATGGCATCCCCTCAGAGCCTCGTATTTTGGCGTTACCCGCCTTATTATACGCACGGCGCGACGCGCTCCCCAGCGCATGAGCAGCGCTTTTTAAAAGCCCACCGAGCTAATAATCCGTTTTGCGGCCAAACATTTTATCGGTCTGCCCAGTGCAAGCGCCCGCGCCCCCAGATGGCCGCCGCGTCCACCGTTGGGGATTACAAAGTTGCAATTGGGACGTTCGTCCTGTCTTTTGGCAGGTCGGCGGCGTATCCTAGTAACCTAGGACAAAGCGAGAAAGGTTCTGTATGGATCGAAACGAACTCGACCCCAGCGTCCCCAGCGCCACGGAGGTCAAGAAGATTCCCCTCATCATTAAAGTGTACGCCGTCCTGTGCATCCTGTCCGGCGTGGGCACACTCCCGTCGGTCGCCGCCTTTATGTGGCAGGTCATCACCGCGCTCATCAACGGCAACGCCGCCGAAAAACTCGGCGACAATATGCTGGTCTCGGTTGGACTCATCGTCGCCGGCATCATGCTCTCTGCGGCAAGTGCCGTCATCCTGATCATCTTTGGCCTGGACCTTATCAAAAACCAGCGCCGCAACGCCGCCCGCCTGTCCTACATCCTTATTGCATTCACCGTCGTCGAGCTTTTGGTCGACGTGATGCTCCAGGGTATCGGGCTCTTCTTGCTTCGTCCCGCTATTCAGCTCGGTATCCTCATCGCGCTTTCGGCCACCGTCGACCCCACGCTGCGCCAGGAGCGCGAACTCCAGCGCCGCCTGCAGGAGATGCTCGACCGCGACGCCGCCGACGAGGGTATGCTCGGCCGCGATGAAACCGGCGAGGGCTACATCAAGCTCAACTACTTCAACCTGTTCTGGGTATTCCTCGTCTGCTGCGTGCTCGGCCTGATCGCCGAGGACATCTGGCACATGACGGTCGACGATCCAGGCGTCTACCAGGACCGCGCCGGCATGCTGTTCGGTCCCTTCAGCCCCATCTATGGCTTTGGTGCCGTACTCATGACCATGGTGCTCAACCGCTTCTATAAAAAGAACCCCATCATCATTTTCCTGGTAAGCGCTGTGCTCGGCGCGAGCTTTGAGGTGTTCGTGGGCTGGTTTATGCAGACCTCATTTGGCGTGGTCTCGTGGAGCTACTCGCACATGAAGCTGTTCGGCATGCCCGACCCACTCGCCGTCCTTACGGGCGGACGCACCTGCACGGGCTTTGCCTGCCTGTGGGGCCTGGGTGGCCTTATCTGGATCAAGCTGCTGCTGCCGAGGCTGCTCAAGCTCATCAACATGATTCCGTGGAAAAGCCGCTACTCGGCTACCGTCATCTTTACCGTCATTATGCTGGTCGACGGCATCATGACGCTACAGTCGCTCGACTACTGGTACCAGCGCGTCAACGGCACGGAGCCGGATATTCCCGTCGCGCAGTTCTACGGCAAGTATTTCGATAACGATTACATGGAGAACCGCTTCCAGAGCATGACCATGAGCCCCAAGGATGCGACGCGCGTGTAGCGCCACGCAATGCCGAGATTTTTCAACGCACAGAAAAGCCCACTGGCAGACTGATTGAACTGCCAGCGGGCTTTTTGTTGGCGAGTGCTGCTGCCGGCCTTACGCCTCGCGCTCGACCTCGCTCACACACTCATTTTTGATGGTACCGACGAGCGCCTGCAGCGCATCGACGACATGCGGGCGAATGTCTCCGCCAATGAGTACGAGCATGATGTCGTCGCCCACGGTAAGCTCGCCACTCGCCAGCCACACGCGCACATAGCCGATACCCGGCATCGCGCGCGTTGCCTCGATAGCGGCCTGCACCTTTTCGGCATCGAAGCCAAACACCATGCCGCCCACCTTATGCCCAGGCGCCACACCATCTGTCTCGACCCCACGCACCTCGGCCTTGGGCGTCGCACGCACCACGCCGTTGTGTGTCAGGTACATCCCACAATCAGCCGCCGAAACATCGGCCTTGGCTTCGCGCAGCCAAGCATCAACCGAAGGCATCGATTTGCCGCTTTCAAGCATCATTTCTCCTTTTGATTTCCAGGGTAGTCTTTTTGGGACGGGGCCCGGACACTTTATTCCTCGACCGGCGTGAGCACCATGACGGCGCGCGTATTGCTAAATGACAGCGAACGGCAGGTCACAAGCGTTACGACCTTGGTTGCCGAAGCGGCACGATCGCTGGCATCGCTCGCCACGGCAGAGGCACCGTCGAGCATCTCGGACAGATAATTCTTCAGTCCGTCATCGCCCTCAAAGTTGGGCGTGCGCGCCTTGGCATACGTGTCCTCGACCACCTTGGTCGCCAGCGGACGCAGCTTATACGTCGCGTCACGTGTGATGTAGTACACGTAGTCCATGCTGTCGAACGTCGCTTGATCGGTCGTATCCGAAATCACGTTGAACATCGAACCGTCGTTCATATGATGACCGTAAATCGTGGTCTGCTGATCCACCATGCCCGGCGCGGTATCGTCGCTATCCAAAAAGATGGCGCCCGACGCATTGGCCGTACCGTCAAACAGCGTGTTAAGGTACTTGGAGTTGTTGTTGGTCTGCACCACGGGGTAGTTGATATTGGTGCCGGGCGCGTAAATCCAACCCACAACCTCGGGATTTGTCTGGGCAAGCGCATTGAAGTCGATAATTGGCACGCCACTGGCGTCCTTGTCGCTCACATATTGCTTTTCGATTTTTTGATACGACTCGCTCGCCTGCTTATAGCCAATCTGCGCGTTGATAAAGATGGCGGCCGCAGCAACGATCAGGCCAATGCCGATGATGATGAGCAGAATGGGAATGACGGAGCGGCGCTTTTTGCGCGGCGGCTCGGTATAGCTCGATGGCGCGGTATGCGCCGAAGAGCGAGGCGACTTCTTGGCCGCACTGTATGACGAGGGGCGATATGCAGCAGGTGCATCCTGACGACGATGCTTCGCCGGCGTCACGGGGCGCGGCGCGCGTGGCTGCTGAGGAGAGGATATCCGACCCTGCTGCGGCACGCGAGCTGCTCCCGACTTGGCTGGATCGGGAATCCGAGAAGCCGAAAAACGCTTTCCCTGATAGTCGGACATGGCTCTCCTTATGCTACAAATGGACTGGCAGAGCGCTTAGGCGTCAGCCATCTCCTGCTTCATCTTCTCGATAACCTTGCGGTACTCGGGGTCGCATGCGCCCAGAATCTGCGTGGCGTAAATGGCAGCGTTCTTGGCACCGTTGATGGCCACACAGGCAACGGGCACGCCCGAAGGCATCTGCACCATCGACAGCAGCGAGTCCATACCACCCAGATCGCTCGTCTTCATAGGCACGCCGATAACCGGCAGCGGCGTAAACGCAGCCACGACACCACCCAGGTGAGCAGCCTTGCCGGCGGCGGCGATAATCACCTTGATGCCGCGGTCGGCAGCAGTCGAGGCCCACTCATGGACCTTCGCCGGCGTGCGATGCGCGCTTGCAATGACGAGCTCATAGGGCACGCCCAGTGCCTCGAGCTCGGCAGTGCAACCTTCCATAACGCCCAGATCGGACTTGGAGCCCATGATGATCCCGACAACCGGCTTCTGATCTGCCATAAACAAAGACCTCCTGTTGAGAGCGGTGACGCGGCGAATCCGCGACCCTTAACTACTGAGAGTAGTATAGCTGCTCCCGTCCCTGCGGTCTCTGTGGCGCTTCGCGGGCGGGCCAGGCTTTATCTTCACTCCGGTTGCTTCGCAAAGTCGTTCAGATAGAGCCTGGCCCGCCCGCGAAGCGCCCTGCGACCTACCGGATATTGCCATGACGTACGTTGGCTGAAATAATAAGGCTCTGTTAGACCAGGATTGACATTCCGCCCCGTCATCTTCTTGCGATTGCACAATGGTCGCCCCTTGTCGAATCT